>JBEHXA010000175.1:0-12550 GCA_048498935.1 Myxococcota bacterium | reverse complement strand
CAATGAAAAGCCGCCGCGGTGCTAGCACATTCCCGAATCCGTATCCCCAGGCTACGAAAAACCTCGGCCCCCAGGCCGCTCGGCTCGTCGGTGGAGGTGCCGGCCGCGACCCTCGGCAATGCGCGCGCCCGCTTTCATGCCCAAGCGTTCCTAGCGAGACCGAAAGCCTCAACAGCAGCTTCTGCAAGGGCAGCTGCGGCGCGGCAGCCCGCCCGGCTACAGCTCGTGGGGCATGAGGTCGTACGGGCTGCGAAAGTATTGCTGTGGTGAGTACGAGCGGAAGCTGGAGACCCGACGCGCGTACACGTCGGCGTAGAGCTCGACCTGCAGCCCGAAGCTGCTGAGCTCGCTCTGCTCTTTGAGGAGTGACCCCCAATACGGATGAAAGCGCTGGGAGATGCGCTCCGAGAGCAAGTCGTCCTCGGCGCCGAGGTTCCGCAGCTCGGCTCGAACGCGTTCGAGCGCGCGCTTCACGCGCAGGCGGTCAGCGTCTTCGTTCGAGCCGGCGACGGGTGGCGTCTTGACCAGCTCTTTGTAGCGCGCCTGCAAGAAGCGCAGGTCGTCCTCGTTGCGGTCGCGCGTCTCCTCCAACGCGCGCTGGCGCCCGATGTCGTCGTGACACGCTTCGTGAGCCGACACTTCTTGATCCAGCTCCTGAATGATCATGGCCGTTTGCCACGACGACTCCTTCTTGGAGCGCAGGATGTCGCCGTAAATGTGGTCGCCGACGTACAGCACGTTGGCGCCCGTGATGCCGACCAGACGCTCGAATTCGGCGAGGTTGCCGCCTTCGTAGACTTTGCCGCGTTCGAGGCCGCCGCGCACGTTGCGTAGGACCTCGCCGTCGCGCTCCATGAGCGGGCGGCCCTCCTGAAACCAGCGTGGCTTTTGCGCCGCGCAGATCACGATCTCGAAATAGTGACGCCAGCTGGGGTACTCGGGCATCGCGTCGCCGAGTAGGTGCGTCATCATCGTGTCGGTGTAGCCGAACGGCGAGTTGGTGAGCACGAATAGCTTTTTGCCGGCCGAGCGCAGCTTGTGCAGCGTGCGGGCCAGCTCGGGATCGCGATCGATGAAGCTCGGCAGGTTGGAAGTGACCGCGCGGTAAACTGCACCTTCCGCGTGTGCTTCGTCGATCGACGCGCGCACGTCGGTAAAGAGCTGGTCGTAGTCCACCTTTTCGCCGCGCCGCTCGAGCTCGTCGACGACTGCCGCGTAGGAGGTGACCTCCGAGAGCGCGAAGAGCGTGTCGATCCAGTGGTAGCGCGAGGTGTGCGGTCGGATCTTCTTAGCGTGATAGAGCTCGTTGATCTCTTCGCGCGAGAGGCGGCGCATGCCGTGGTAGCCACGGTGCACGACCTTGTAGCGATCCATCTTGAGGATGTGCCCGTAGCGCTTGTCGACGAGCAGGCCGCGGATCGGGAAGCGCGTGTCGTAGCGCAGCTTCTTCAAGTACGCGGGGTAGCCGCGCCGGATCATGCGCTCGATCATCAGCTCCACGCTGAGCGAGTCCATCGCCTCCTGGCGATAGATGGCCAGCGTGTAGTCCATGTCGAAGCCGATCCAGTCGATGCTCGAGAACCGCAGGTCGCGGTTCACGAACACGCGCTCGGCGCGCGGAATGCCGCGGCTTGTGTTTGAAGTTGGCCCGCCGCCGGGGAGCGGCAGAAGCAGCTGGCGGGGATCCACAAGAGCGCTGACGGTCAAATTGGCTGCACCGACCGGCCCGTCCAAAGACGGGGCCAAACCTCAATGTCCACTCCCTTAGGGCGGCTGTCAAATCAGCCGAATGGGCTCAGTTTTCGGCCGCCAAAAGCAGCTCGCTCAGCGCGCGACCCGCCTGGCCGGACGCTCGGCTTTCGCGCTCCGTCGCCAAACCGAAAAGCAAGCGTACGGTGGGCGCGATGTCGGCCAAGCGCCGCGGCGCTTTCGCGCGCACCAGGCCGCGTGCCGGGATGGCGCTTCCGTAGGCCGCGAGCCACACCCGCGCGGATTCGGCATGCTCGCGGCCGTGGTCGCGAAAATTGTCGGCGCGGCCGTGATCGGCAGTGACGAAGAGGGCGGTCTTGACGCCTTGCGAGGCTCGCTGATCGAGGAGTGCCTTGAGCTCGCCGATGCGCTGATCGGCGTGCCGAAGCGCGTCGAGGTAGCCGGCGTAGTTGCCCTGGTGCGCGAACTCGTCTGGCTCACCGAGGCTGACGAAAAGGAAGCTGGGCGCCTGCTCGCGCAGGTACGCGAGCGCCAGGTCGGCTGTGAAGCGATCGCGCCTGAAGTCGTCGTGGCCGGGCCACGGCGCTTCGTTTTCGGCCGAGCTGAGCGCACCGCGAGCTGCTTCGGTGCGCGTGAACCAGTCGCGTGTCGCGCCGCCGTGGCGGCCGCTCGAGACCGCGACTCGCCCGCTCTTGGCGGCGACCCGCGCAATATCGGGCCACGAGGTGATGACAGCCGTGTGCCAAGCCCCATGGCTCGCTTGCGCGAGCTCGTCGGCGATGCTGAGCGCGCGGGTGCCGGTGCAGCCGTTGTTTTCGCAGCCGCTGGCGGTGCTGCCGGTGAGAATCTCCGAGTAGCCGGGGAGCGACACGAAGTCGGGACCCGACGCGCTGATGGGGGCGCCGTGGCCTGGCGCGCCGAGCGCGGCGCCTTGCTCGTGCATCAACCCGTAGAGTTGTGGCATCAGCTCGGCTGCGCTCGGTGGCTGCGCGGGCGAAAAGCCATGCAGGCGGGCGAGCTCCGGGTCGGCGCCCGCGAACACGTCTTGATAGCGCACGCCGTCGAGGGCCAAGACCACGACCTGTAGCGCGTGCGCGGGCTGGCTTTGCTGATGGGCCGCGGCGCGCGCGGGGCCACGAAAAGGTGTCGCCAGCACCGAGCTTGCCAGTGCGAAAGCGACGAGTCCCGCTGCGACCCGAGTAAGCTGAGTGCCTGGACGAGACCGGCTCGTCCACGCATCTGCCGTGGTGCTCACGGGAGGTTAAGGTCGCGCAAGATTGCGGCGCTTCAGCCGCAGCCGAGTGACAAGCTCGGAAACTCGCGCGTCCGCGCGGCGGCGCTCAGTTGCGGCGGCTAACGCCGTGGCCGTGCGCGATGGCGCCGAGCTCGAGCCGCGAGTGAGCTTGCTCGAAGCCGCCGTCGAGTCGGTCGTCGCGCATGAATAGAGGCGTGTCGAGGTCGAGCTCTTCGAAGCCGCCGATGCCGCCTGCGATGCACGCCGACACGCTCATCGCGAGTCGAGTCTCGACCATTCCGCCCATCATCAAACCGAGGCCAAGGCGCTGTGCCTCGGCGATCATGCGCAGCGTCTCGCTGACGCCGCACTTGGTCAGCTTGAAGTTGACGACGTCGGCTGCCTGTTCGGCGCCGAGGCGGGTCACGTCTGCGATCGAGCGGGCGTCCTCGTCGGCGGCCACGCGGATACCGGCTTCGCGGACCCGCCGAGCGCCCGCGAAGTCACCGCGGCGGCACGGCTGTTCGAACAGCACGACTTGGCTGCGTCGCGCGCCCAGGCCCGCTACGAGCGCGAGCGCCTCTGCTGCGGTCAGGCTCGCGTTCGCATCGAGCAGCAAGCGAGCTCCGGGTGCTGCTTCGACGATGCGGCGTAGTCGGGCCAGGTCGCGGTCGAAGGCTTGGCCGCCCACCTTGACCTTCAAGGTCGCAAACCCTTGCTCGACCGCGCGTCGCGCAGCAGCGGCCGCCGCGTCGTCACTGCCAGTGGTGATGGTGATATCGGTGCGAAGCCGGCTTTCGCGGCCGCCGAAGTGACGAAACATCGAGAGCCGGTGGGCACGGCAAGCAGCGTCGAGCAGCGCCGTCTCGACCGCACACAAGGCGCTGGGCGCGCGCGCCAGGCGTTCGCGCGCTGCCTCCGGGAGCTCAGCAAAGGGCTCGAGCTCGGCACCCTGCAGAAACGGACGAGCGGTCTCGAGCGCCACGAGCGCGTCCGTTTGCGTTTCGCCACTGACGGCGGGAAACGGCGCAGCCTCGCCCAGGCCGACTTGGCCGCTGGCCAGCCGCACCTCGACCAGCGCATTTTCGGCCACGATTTGAGCTCCCGTCGCGATGCCGAACGGCTCGAGCAGCTTCACGTTCCAAGGCTCGAAGGTCAGGCTTTCGACGCGCACGCTGGGACCGTACACCGCGCCGCGCGCCGCGCGCTATGCTTTCACGGGTGAGCTCCGAGCTTCCGCTTTGCATCTTGGTTACCGGTGATCCCGTCGTGCCGACGCAGGAGCGAGTCGGCGGCTTTGCGGCCCTGGTGCGGAGCGGGCTGGCGGGCGCGTGGCAAGGCGGCTTCGTCGAGGTGGATGTGCGCAGCGCGCCGGAGCTCCCGCACGCCGAGGGCTTCGCCGGGCTCATCGTTACCGGCTCGGCCTCGAGTGTGACCGAGCGCGCCCCGTGGATGCTGCGCGTCGAGCGTTACCTGGCGCACGCGGTCGAGCGTGAGCAGCCCGTGCTCGGCATTTGCTTCGGCCATCAGTTGCTCGGGCAGGCGCTGGGCGGCCTGGTCGAGCGCAACCCGCGCGGGCGCGAGATGGGCACGGTGGAGGTCGAGATCGTCGAAGACGACCCGCTGCTCGATCGCAGCATCGTGCCAGCGCTCGCCCATGCGACCCACGTCGACTCGGTCACGGTGCTGCCGGCTCGTGCTCGCGTGCTGGCGCGGACGCTGCTCGAGCCGAACGCGGCGCTGCGCTTCGGCAAGCGCGCCTGGGGCGTGCAATTTCACCCGGAATTCGATGCCCAGGTGATGAGCGAGTACGTGCAGACGCGCCGGGAGGTATTGGAGCAGGAGGGGCGCGACACCACCGCGTTGCTGGCCGGTATTCGCGCGGCAGAGGCCGGAAACCTCGTCCTACGGCGGTTCGTGGCGCACGGGCTGCTGTAAGCGCGCCGACCGGCGCGCGTCGCCATTGCGCCCCAGGCGGCCGGTGGTAAAAGGCCGCCCACCATGGGTTTCTCCTGCGGCATCGTCGGCCTGCCCAACGTGGGCAAGAGCACGCTCTTCAACTCGCTCTCCAGCGCCAAGGCCGAGGCGGCAAACTTTCCGTTTTGCACCATCGAGCCGAACGTCGGCATCGTGAGCGTGCCGGACGACCGCGTCGCGGCGCTGGTCAAGCTGATCGAGCCGGACAAGGAGGTGCTCACCACCATCCGCTTCGTGGACATCGCCGGCCTGGTGCGCGGCGCCTCCAAGGGCGAAGGTCTCGGTAATCAGTTCCTCAGCCACATCCGCGAGGTCGACGCTGTCGCCCACGTGGTGCGCTGCTTCGACGATGACAACGTGATTCACGTCGAGAACCGCGTCGACCCGATCGCCGACATCGCGACCATCAACACGGAGCTCTGCCTCAAGGACTTGGATACGGTGAGCAAGCGGCTCGACCGCGCTCGCAAGCAAGCCAAGGGCAACGACCCGATCGAGAAGCTCGCAGTGCCGCTGTGCGAGCGCCTCGTCGCGCACCTGGACGAGGGTAAGCCGGTGCGCACCTTCGTGGTCGGCGACAACGAGAAAGAGCAGGCCATCGTGCAGGACATGCAGCTGCTCACCAGCAAGCGCATGTTCTACGTCGGCAACGTGGCAGAGGGCTCGCTCGCCAACCTGGCCAGCGACAAGCACTTCAACCGGCTGGTCGAGTTCGCCAAGGCCGAGGGCGCGCCGGTGGTGCCGATCTGCGCCGCCATCGAAGAGCAGATCGCCCAGCTCGAGCCGGCAGACCGCCCCGAGTTTTTGGCCAGCGTCGGCTTGACCGAGCCTGGCCTCAACTCGGTGATCCGCACGGGCTACGAGCTTTTGGGCCTCATCACGTTCCTCACCGCCGGCAAGCAAGAGGTGCGCGCCTGGACGGTGCGCAAGGGCGCTACCGCGCCGCAGGCGGCGGGCGTCATCCACACTGACTTCGAGCGCGGCTTCATCAAGGCCGAAGTGATTTGGTGGGAAGACTTCATCAAGTACGGCAACGAGGCCAAATGCCGTGAGGCGGGAAAGCAGGCCATCGAAGGACGCGAGTACATCGTGCGCGACGGCGACGTGATGCACTTCCGCTTCAACGTGTAGCGAGCGCCGGACGGCGCCGCAGGCTGCACGAAAAAATCTACGAAAAGGCGCGAGCAGCCTCTTGCGAGGGCTCAGCCCATGCGCATTTTGGTCTCAGCAAGGAGGTCACCATGACCCCGAGGCCCTACATCGTATTGGTTGGTACCGACTACGCGGCGCATTCGGTGCGTGCGTTGCGAGAAGCAGTCGAACAGGCCAAGCAACATCCGCTGGCGGAGCTCCACGTGGCGCACGCCGAACCGGCAGCTGCGGCTGATTTCGACATTCCGCTCCTACCGTTCGGCGGGATGAGCCCGCGGGCCATGCCGAGTGCGCGTGAGCTGCGGCAAGAGCTGGAGTTTCACGTTCAAGCTACGCTGAACGATCTAGAGGTGCCGCCGACCGTTCGCGTGATCACGCATTTGCTGGTCGGTGAGCCCGCCGCCGAGCTCACTCGGCTCGGCAAGGAGCTCGCGCCCGATCTGATGGTGGTCGGCACGCGCGGGTATCACGGCCTGAAGCGCATCCTGCTCGGGTCGGTCTCTCGAGCCGTGCAGCACGCCGGCTTTCCGCTGCTGATCGCCGAACCGGAACCGACGCCCGTGGCCCCTCAACCCGAGGTCCCCGGCATCGAGCCGCCGTGCCCCGACTGTGTGGAAGCGCGGGTTCGGAGCGGTGGCACCGAAATGTGGTGCGCGCAGCACAGCGTCCACCACGGCCGGCGCCACACCTACCACCAAGGTGACCGCATGAGCTCACCGAGCAACTTCCCGCTCGTCGGCCACTGATGGCCGAGCTTCGCGGCTAGCGCTACGGCTCGCCGCGACGCGCCGGCGGGGATACTGGCCTCCGCTTCCGCCGGCGCGGCCCGAGTTTACGAGCCTTTGCCGCCGCCGATGCCGTATTCGTGTAGGCGGTACTGGATGGTGCGGACGCTCACGTCGAGGATCTCGGCGGCTTTGGCGGTCGAGCCCTCGACCGATTCGAGCGTGCTCAAGATGGCGTAGCGCTCGAGATCGGCGAGCGATGTGCCGGGGATGCGAGGCGCACCTTCGCCCACGCGAGGCGTCGAGGCGAAAGGCAGCGCGTCGGCTTCGACGGTATCGCCCTCGGTGAAGACGACCGCGCGCTCGATGGCGTTCTCGAGCTCACGCACGTTGCCGGGCCAGTGGTGGCTCAGCAGCTTGGCGCGAGCCTGGTCGCTGAAGCGATCGATTCTGCGCTGATTCTCTTGCGCGAAGCGCGCCAAAAAGTGCTCCGCTAGCAACATCACGTCGTTGCCGCGCTGGGCCAGCGACGGCATTTCGATGTGGACGACGTTGAGGCGGTAATACAGGTCTTCGCGGAAGCGCTTCTCCGCCACTTCGTCGGTCAATTGCTTATTGGTGGCGGTCACCAGGCGCACGTCGACCGTGATGGTCTCGTTGCCGCCCACGCGCTCGAACGACCGCTCCTGCAGCACGCGCAGCAGCTTGACCTGCGTGCTCGCGGGGATTTCGCCGATCTCGTCCAGAAACAGCGTGCCACCACTGGCCTGCTCGATGCGGCCGATGCGGCGCTTGTCGGCGCCCGTGAAGGCGCCGCGCTCGTGACCGAACAGCTCGCTCTCGAGCAGGCTCTCAGCGAGCGCTGCGCAGTGTAGTGCGACGAACGGCTTGGTCGCGCGCGGGCTCAGCTGGTGCAGCGCCTTGGCGACCTCACCCTTGCCGGTGCCGCTCTCGCCCGTGATGAGCACGCTGGCGCGAGCCGGCGCGACCTGCTTGACCATGCGATAAACCCGCTGCATCGCTTGGCTGGCGCCGAGCAGACCCTCGAGCCCCTGCTGGTCGCGCGCGCGCAGCTGGCGGCGCAGATTCTCGGCTTCGCTCTTCAGCGCTTGGCGCGCCAGCGCTCGCTCGACCACGAGCAAGAGCGCGTCGAACTCGAGCGGCTTGGTCAAGAAGTCTTCGGCTCCGGCGCGCATGGCCGCTACTGCGGTCGAGACCTCACCGAACGCGGTCATCACGATCACCGGCGTCATCACGCCGTCTTTGCGCAGGCGCTCCAAAAACTCCATGCCGTCCACGTGCGGCATGCGTAAGTCGGTGATGATCAGCGCGGGCGCGTTCTCGGTGGCGAGCGCCAGGCCTTGCTTGCCGTCGACCGATACGTCGACCTCGTAGCCTTCTTGGCGCAGCAGCTTGGCCAGGCCTTCGCGCGCGGGCGCCTCGTCGTCCACCACCAAGATTCTCGTCGCACTCATGCAGCGTCTCCGTCTTCTGCTTTCAGCGGTAGGGCGATGTGAAACACGGTTTTGCCGGGGCGGCTCTCGACGTCGATGGTGCCGCCATGCGCCGTCACGATTCGGTGGCAGATGGCGAGGCCGAGGCCGGTGCCTTCCGGTTTGGTGGTGTAAAAGGCGTCGAAGATCGGCGCAGACGGGTCCGGTAGGCCGGGGCCGTTGTCTTCGACCTCGATCAGCACGGCGCTCGGGCCGCGGCGTCCGCGCACGACTACCCGCGCTCCGTCGCGGCCGCTGGTGGCGTCGATCGCGTTGTGCAGCAGGTTCAACAGTACCTGGGTGACCTTGTCACGGTCCGCCGGGAATTCGACGTCGCTGCTCGGTAGCTCGGCCACGAGCTCCACGTTTCCGGTCTTTGCCTTGGCCGCCGCCATATCTCGCGCGTGCTCCAGCGCCAAGCTCAGCCCGATCTCTTTCAGGTCGGGAGGCGTGGGCCGGGCAAACCTCAAGAAATCCGAGACCAGCCGGGTGAGACGGGTCAGCTCTTGCTGCACCACCTGGGTGGCCTCGAGCATTTCGGCTTCGGTCGACTTGCGCTTGATGGCGCGTTCGATGAACGAAAGGTGGAGCTTGGCGCCGTTCAGCGGATTGCCGATCTCGTGAGCCAAACCTGCGGCCAGGGTGCCCACGGCCGCCAAGCGCTCGGTCTGGCGCGCGCGCGCCTCGCTGGCCTTTTCCGCCGTGGCGTCGCGACCGGTGACCAGCAGCACCACCGCATCGGTGTCACTGCCGACGGCCGTCAGGCGCCAGACCACGTCGCGCAACCTCCCGGAGCGGGTGCGCAAATAGCCCTCGATGGCTTCGCTCGGGACCTCACTCGCGAGCGCTCGCTCCAAGAGCTGCTCGATGACGGCCGGCGTCGCGCGCGGGCCGAGCAGCTCCAGAAATGGCCGATCGATCACCTCGTCGCGAGCGTAGCTGCTCACGCGCTCTGCTTCGCGGTTGAATAGCTGAATTCGCCCTTCGCGATCGAGGCCGACGATGATGGCACCCGCAAAATCGAAGGCGCTCTCGTAGCGGTGCTCGGCGGCGCCGGGCGGGCCATGCGGCAGGCTGGTGCGCCGCTCCGCGAGCTCGATGCGTTCGAGGTAGGCGTCTCGGTACGCCTCGAGCAAAATGCCGAGCTCCAGATCGAGCAGCCGCGCTAGCGCCTCGCGCGTGGGCGCGGAGTTCGATTGCAGCTCCTGATCGGCGATGCGGAGCAGCGCCACGCGAATCAGCGCCATCGCCGTGACCAGGTAGCGTTCTGGCACGCCGATGCGCACGTGGATCCGTCCGACCGCCAGCGTTTGCTGGTAATGCGCTTCGTCGTAGGCGCCGCTGCAGACGCGCTGCAGCCACTCGACGAGCGAGCGCTGCAAGCGCTCGACTTGCTCGTCGTTGGCCAGGGCTTCTGCGGCCTCTTGGTGCTCGCGGATCCGCTCGTAAAACTCACGCGCGACGCGGGGCAGGTGCGGCGCAGCCAGCCCTGCGAACGCCGCCAGTAGCTCGGAGTCCCGCTCGTTGAGGCGCACGTAGCGCTTGAGCTCCTGGAAGCGCGTTTCTGGAGGCATCGAGCCCGAAGGCTCTTTAATACTCCGTTGCGACCGACGCTGTCACGCCCACGCGCATCCGACCCGAACTACCGCTCTGATTCAGTTGCAGCATCAGGTCGTCGAGGTCCTGCTCCAAGGCAGGCGCCGCTTCGAGCAGCCGCGCCCGATGCCGCTCGAGCCAGCCCGGTTCGCGCTCACCCGAGGGAGGCGACGCAGCGCCGCCGAGCAGCTCGCGCCATTGTCTCATGCGCACGCTCTGGTATGCGTCGCCGAAGGAGCTGCCGGCCGGACGCTTGAGCTTCTCCGCCATCCGCAGCACCAGCTCATTGACCTCGGATAGCCCGATGTTCAGCACGTGGTCGGCGAGCGGACCCGAAGCATGCGCGGCGTCGCCGGCTAGCCATACGCGGCCCATGCCCAGTCGCGACGCGAGCGCTGCTTGCGTCGACTCCACCTGGACGCGCTCGTAGCTCGCCGGTGGCTCGTCGAGCCACGGGAAGCGCGCATGGACGAGGTCGCGCATCATGTCGTTTGGTGGAGACGCGGGTAGTGGCTGATGCAGCTCCAAGGCGAACCGGAAGCGATCGTCGCGCGCCGGATACACGACGCCGCTGGACTCCGCGGTGAGGGCAAGCTGCGCCTCTCCCGGAGGGCGGCGCAGCTGCGCTTCGGAGGAAACGTAGTCCCGGCGTGGCCCGATGAGCTCGAGCTCGACGCCGAGCAAGCGCCGTACGCCCGAGTCGGTGCCGTCGGTGCCGATCACGAAGTCGGCTTGAAAGGGGCTGATCTCTGCCGCGTCGCCGGGCGCGCGCTGCTGCGTGACGCTACCCCACACGGCGCGGTCGTCCTGGTACAGCTTGGAGATACGCGCGCCCCATTCCACGGCCGCGCCGCGACGGGCCAGCTCTCGAGTCAAAGCTTGCAACAAGACGTCGTGCGGCAGCGTGGCTGCGCCCGGTGAGGCGCGCCAACCGAGCGGGAGATCGAGCACGGCGCGCCGCTCGCCATCGGCGTAAACGGCCAGGCGTGGCACCTTGCGCGCCACCCAGAACAGCGCCGTCGAAAGCCCCAGATCTTGTACGAGGCGAAGGCTCTGCGAGTGCAGCAGCACGACGCTGCTCGATTCAGTCGGAGCCGGTGCGGGATCGAGCACTCGTACATCGATACCCATGTCGCGCAGACGAAGCGCGGCCATCAAACCGATCGGACTGGCGCCGACGACGAGCACCTGTCGGCGCATGCGAAACCGCGAGGCGTTGAGCATGATGCCGACTCGGTTTGCAACGCCTGTACCGCGCGTAAGTTCGCGAATTTGCTCGGCGGAAATACTGGAAGTGCACCTTGTGCACCTGCCGGCGGGCTAGCTGCAAAAGTTGCAGCTGCGCCGCGTGCGGGCGGCCGCTAATGCGGCTTCGAAGCGTCGACAGGAGCGGCGCCCAGGGGAATGTGCTCGTGCACGTGCGTCATCCATTCCCTCAGGGTGACGACCGGAGCTGGACCGCCGAAGTAACCCGCGAAGCGGGCGAGCCACACGCCGAGCGAGAGCACGAGCACTCCGACCAGCGCTGCGTTCGTGCCGCGCCCGCTGAAGCTGATGAGCGACTTTCGCCGCGGCAGAGCTGGATCGCGCACGAGCTCCCAGGCCATCGCTAGCGAGAAGGCCACGAACAGCGGCATCAAGAGCCACACCAAAGGGTGAAGCGCGAGCGCGCCGTGCAGATCGCCTCGCAGCAGAGCGAGCGTGGCGCGCGTGAGCCCGCAGCCCGGGCAGGGGATGCCGAAGGTGCCTGCCAGCGGGCAGAGCGGTAGCTGGATCCACACGGCGACGCCGAACGGCGCGGGCAAGAGCGCGAGTAGGGCGAAGCGTCCGGAGCGAGCCACGAACGCGAGCGTAGCTACAAAACGCGAACGGCGCCGTGAGGCGCCGTTCGACTCGCTAATGCTGGCGTTTACTGCGGTTGCCCGCCGCCGGCTGCCTGCCAGACCTGATTCAAGTCTGCCGGCATGAAGTACGTGCTCAGGAACAGGTACAGGATGGGGTGCGGCACTTCCGCATTCGGAACGCCTGCCATCTGCTTGGCTTCGAGCACCTTGGCCGGCAGGTTCCAGAACAAGATGATGTTCAGGATCGGCACGAACAAGAAGATCGGGTTGATGTCGTCCTTACCGCGGAACGCCTTCAGCTCGTTCAGCATCCCCCACATCTGGATGATGGCGTAAACGAAGCAGATGCTGCCGATGACGAGCACCATGATCGGGTTGCGGGTCTTGCCGATCGGCCTGCCACCAGCGCCGGCGTGCACCATCGGTGCACCACCGCTCGGCATGCCGTAGCCGCCGGGCGCGGGAGCCGGGGCACCATAACCACCCGGTGCCGGAGCGCCGTAGCCGCCCGGTGCCGGAGCACCGCCGTAGCCACCGCCGGGCGGTGGTCCACCGTAGCCCCCGCCGGGAGGCGGAGCGCCGTACGCAGGAGGTGGCGCGCCGTACCCACCAGGCGCACCGTAGCCACCAGCGGGAGGAGCACTGGGATCTGGAGCGCCGTAGCCGCCAGGGGGCGGGCCACCGTAGCCACCACCAGGAGGAGGGCCACCGGGGGGCGGGCCGCCAAAGCCACCTTGCGGTGGCTGACCGTACTGATTGAACCCACCAGGATCGGCGACCATGGTGCCGCCGAGCGGATTCACCGGTTGATCGACGATG
>JBEHXA010000174.1:0-12566 GCA_048498935.1 Myxococcota bacterium | reverse complement strand
CGAGTCGCTCGCGTGGCAGCTCGCCCGTGACGGCGGTGATTGACCTGCAGCTCGCAGCACGCTGTAAATCCGGCCGGCGCCGTCACGCCGCTGCCGATGCGAAGCGGAGTCGGACAGCGGTCGTGCCGGTGTGCGAACGGCGTCGTTGGCCCACCTTCGTCGAACAAGATGTGTAGAATCCTTAGTGGGCTGCGCGTTGGCAGCCTCGATCAACCCAGGGCGCTCAGCAGCACTTTGAGCTTCCAGTTGGTTTCGAGGAGCTCGCTGTCGGGGTCGGATCCGCTCACGATGCCGGCGCCGACGTAGAGGTGGGCGTGCTGGCGGGAGATGACGCCGGAGCGGAGCGCGACGGCGAAGTCGGCGTTGTCGCGCGCGTCGACCCAACCGATGGGGCCGCCGTACCAGCCGCGCTCGTCGGGCTCGTGCTCCGCAATCCAGCTCAGTGCGGGCGCGGTCGGGTAGCCGCCGACGGCGGGCGTCGGGTGAATGCGCGAGAGCAGCGAGAGCGCGCGCTCCGGTTGGCGCAGCGTGGCCCCGATGGCCGTCTTCAAGTGCAGCATGTGCCGGGCGCGATGCGCGTAGGGTCGATCGGAGAGCTGATCGAGGTCGGCTACCGGGCGCAGGCGCTCGACCAGATCGCGCACTACCGGGGCGTGCTCGGCCAGGAGCTTGGCGTCGCTCAGCAAATGCTCCGCTGCGCCGACTTCACTCGCCGGCCAGGTGCCCGCGACTGCTTCGGTCTCGATGCGCAGGCCAGTCTTGGCCAAGATGCGCTCTGGCGGTGAGCCCACGAATGTGGCGCCCGCGACCCGAAAGGCGAAGCGAGGCGCGTTTGGGCCTGTTTCGCGCAGTCGCGAGAGCACGCGGGCCGGTGACAGCTCGCGTGCAAAGCGAGCCTGAACGCGGCGCGCCAGCACTACCTTTTGCTGAGCGCCGCGCGCGATGCTGCGCTTGAGTTCTTCCACGAGCTCGCGCCACTCTTCGGCGCTCCGCTCCAGCAGCTCATAGGGGCCGGGCGCAGCCTCGAGCGCTGCGCGCGTGTTGAGGCTCGCTGCGGCGATCAGCTGCGCTGCACCGGTCAGGATGCGCGCGCGTTCGGTGGGCACCGAGAGATCGCTCGGGGCTGCCACGAGAGTGAGCCACGCGCGATCATCGCGGCGCGTGTAAGTGAGGCGCGGCAACACGAGCTGGCCTTCGCCGAAGCCGTCCCACGGAACCTGACTCGCGCGACCGGTTTGGAACGCGAAGCCGCCGACCACACGCGGCTCGGGTGCTCCGCTGTCTTCTTGCGGGTGAGGCTCGAGCGAGCTCCACAGCTGCTGCAGCTGTTCGTCGACCTCGCTGAAGCGCTCGGCGCCTCGTCCGGTCAGTCGCTTGGCGACCCCGATGCCGACCAGCTCCTCACCGCGCCCGTCCGACCAGTAGCAAGCGTCAGCGACCGGCTCGGCACCGAGCAGGGCCTCGGGCTGCAAGAGCGGCGCCGGCACGCTGAGCCACTTGAGCTCTTTCGAGCCTGTGGAGGCCTCCAGCCCCTGCTCGAGCAGGTGCATGGTGCGATCGAGGGAGACGGGCGGCGTCATCAGAACCAGCCGTTCTGAGCGGCCTTCACGAATTATTGAAACTTTAGAGGTATCTGTCAAGCCGAGGGCGCGGCTTGACGACGACGCTCTAACCCTCAGAACTTACTGAGGATTCGCGGAGCGAGCGCTCCGAAAACGCGAGTTAGGGTACGTCCGGGCCGCGCGCGAAGATCGTGCTCAGCTGGCAGGCGCTCAGGGCCGCATTGTAGATGCGGAACTCGGTGTAAGTGCCGCCGTAGGCGTGGTCCTTCGACCATTGCGACTGGCCGAGCCAGTTGTTCACGTCCTTGATGTCGCTCAGCTTGATCGCGGTGGGCGACTCGATGAGAGGCTGCGCGTCGAGAAAGAGCCCGACGCTCCCGCCGCTGCGGAACGTCAAGGCGACCATCGCCGGGATGTCCTCGATATCGGCGGTGGAGGCGAGCTGCAGGGTTGCGAAGCCCGGCGCCGTGATCTCAGCGCCCAACCCCATGCCGTTGGCAAAGCCGTTGGACGTCATCACCGCGATGTAGCTGCGACCCGAGTCGCCCTGCACCGAGCCCTTGTTGCTCTCTCCGAAGTCGAGGATGCGCTCGTAGCCGGCGCCGCCCTTCCACGTCGTCCAGACCACGAACGTGACCTCGGAGAGCGAGCTGATCAGGCTGTCCGGCAGCTCTGCGTATTGGTCGGGCTGAACGCTGTTGCCGGCGAGCGTGAGCACACCGCTGCCGTCCATGGTGGTTTCGAGCACCTTGC
This sequence comes from Myxococcota bacterium, assembly GCA_048498935.1. Classification (GTDB taxonomy): domain Bacteria; phylum Myxococcota_A; class Polyangia; order Polyangiales; family Polyangiaceae; genus PMG-095. The sequence continues at coordinate 10,251 of JBEHXA010000174.1, read as the reverse complement.
CGTGCGCGGTGCCGACCGAATCGAGCACCTCGGTGCCCGCTTCCGTGAACGAGTAACGGTGGATCAAGCTGTCGAGCGGAGGCTCTTCGCCGGGGGGACAGATGATGGGGCCAGCGCCGCTGTCGCCACCGCCACCGTCGCCGCCGGCCGGTGAACCACCTTCGGCGACACTGCCGGCATCGCCGCTGCCGCCGCCCGAGTTCGAGCCGCCGCTGCCACTGATGGTACCGCCAGCGCCACCAGCGTTTGCTTCGGTGCCGGCGCTGCCCGCGTTCGGGATCACGCTCGTGCCACCCTCGGTGATGGGGGCGGTCTCGATCTCACCGATCACCAGCTCGTGCTTCGACCCGCAGTAGGTGAGCAGCAGCGGCATTGCCAGGACGGGGAGAACGGCCGCTCGCATGGGTGATCGGAAGGTTAGCAAAGGTGACCCCGCTACGCCCTTAGTGTCCTGCTCTTGCCCGGTCTAACGTCCGACTCGGGGTATTTGCAGAACTTTCTCAGCGACGCTCGAAAACCGCGAGCGTTTCCAGGTGCTCGGTGTGGGGAAAGAGGTCGTACGCTTCGAGCCTCGCGAGCCTGACGCCGCTCTTGAGCAACTGTTCAGCGTCGCGCTCGAATGAGTCGATGTCGCACGACACGTAGGCAAAGCGGTCGGGCGGAGTCGTGACCAAGGCGTGAAGGAGCGAGGGGTCGAGGCCTTTGCGCGGCGGGTCGGCGATCACGAGGTCGCTGGCTGCGACGAGGGCGACGTGATCGGCCGCTGGCCCCGGGTGTACGCTCGTTTTGACACGCTGTGCGTCGGGCAAAGCTGCGACGCCGCGAGACAGGCCCTCCAGAGAGCCGGCGCCGAGCTCGTTGAGGTGCAGCTCGGACGCCGACGCTGCGAGGCCCAGACCGATCGCGCCGACGCCCGCGTAGAGCTCGCTCACGCGATCACCCGGGCGCGCTAGCTCGCGCACGCGCGCTGCGAGCTGCATGGCGAGGTCGAGGTTGCTCTGCCCGAAGGCGCTGGGTGGGTAAAAGATAGAGGCGTCGCCGGAGCGATCGCTCACGTGCGGCTCGCCGCAGATCAGCTGCCAATGCGGGCCCAAGATGGTGTTGGTGCGCTCGGGGTTGCCGTTCCACCACAGGCTGTGGAGCTGGTCGCCGAGCAGGGCTTGCAGGGTCTCGAGCACGGGCTCGAGACCCGCAGGGCTCGAGCTATTGGTGATCAGAGTGACCTGCGCGCGCTCGCTGCCGCGCTCGACCACGACTTGCAGGTAACGCGCGATGCCGGCGTGAGCAGTGTCCGAATAGGTGGGTAGCTCGTGCCGGGCCAAGGCCTCGCGCGCGGCTGCGGCGACGCGGTTGATGACCGGGTGATGCACCAGGCAGCGCGGAATGTGCACGGCGCGATGGCTGCCGGTTTGGAAGATGCCAAGCTTGGGTGCGTCGGCTCGGCCGCGGATGGCGAGGCGTGCTCGGCGACGAAACCCGGTCGGCGGGCTGCCATGCACTTGCACCGAGGGGACGGCATTGCGAGCAGCCAGCGCTTTCAAGCGGGCGAGCGGCTCGAAGGGCGGTCCTGGCTCGGCCAGGCGGGGGCAGCCGGGGCAGCTCGGCTGATGGGGGCAACTCAGGGCGGCCATGTAGGAAAGTTTGCCTAACTGCCTGGCCTGCTAACAAGAAGCTCGCCCGGTGTCCAAGCCCCGTTCGTCTTCTGCTAGCCGCGCGCTCTGGATTGCGTTCTGGAGCGTCGTCGCGGTGCTGGTCGCAGCCGCCGCCGTGAAGGTGGTGCGCCAGGGGGCACTCTTTCCGTCGGCCCCTTCACGCGCGAGCCGCGATGTGTCCGCGCCGCCGAGCGCAAGCTCCGGAACCGGTGGCGCCGCGCCGGGCGGAGCGACGACCGGCGGATCGAGCTCGGTGGGAGGCGCTGCGACCGCTCTTGCCCAGCGGCCGCCGCTGCTCGACGAAAGTCCGGACACGCTCGAAGCCCAGCGCGAGGTGCTGTTCCGGAACCTGGAGGCGCAGCTCGGCTTGAGCCAGGAGGCGCTGCAGAAGACGCGCGACATCTTCGCTGATTCGCGCTGGATGGGGCAGGGCAATCCCAAGATCACCAAGCACCCGATGACGCGCAGCGAATGCCAGGCGATTCGCACCGAAGCTGCGTCCAAGCTGCGGCCGGCCGACGCGCGCTGCGGGGCGCCGAACATGGTCGCGGTGTTCGACCCCGCCGCCGGTCAGACGCGCGAGTCGGCCAAGCTGTGCGTGGATCAGTTCGAGTATCCGAACATCGCTTGCGACTACCCGGTTTCGTGGGTGAAGTCGGATCAAGCGCAAATGCTTTGTCAGGCGCAGGGCAAGCGCTTGTGCGACGCGCACGAGTGGGAAGGCGCGTGTGCAGGCGCGGTGCGCGCGCCGGAAACCGAATACACCTTCGGTGAGCGTCGGCTGCAGCAGGAGTACCTGCACAACAAGAGCCGCGAAATCGTGTGGGCATATGGGCCCAAAGAGAACCAGCCGCTGTGCGCGACTGGCAGCAGCAAGAGCCCGAAGTGCTACGCGCCGAGCTGGGAGCTATGCGGGACGAATAGCTACCCCGCCGGAGCCTTTCCGGAGTGCGTGAGCTCCTTCGGGGTTTACGACCAGCACGGCAACGTGGCCGAGCACATGAACCTGCCGCTCGTCGCCGAAGAGCTCGGTAGCCGCGGCGGAACCGGCGAAAACGAGATGAAAGGGAGCTGGTTCATCTTTCAGCAGCTGCATGCGCACGAAGACGACTGCCGCTGGCGCGCGCTCGCCTGGCACGAAGGCAAGCTGATGGCCAAAGACGCGCACCGCAACTACCACCTAGGATTTCGCTGCTGCAAAGACCTGGCGGACTGAGGGGCTGCAGTCGACGTATGTCGCCGCACGGCTCGAACCCCAAAATTCTCGCCTCGTGGATCTCCCCGCCTCCCCGCCTCCCTGTGGATTCGGGCTCGGTCAGTTCTCGAACAGGGAGCCCTGTTCGGGGGCGGGTTTGGGGATGGCGGCGGTGGGCGAGGGGTCGGGTGAGAGGGCGCGGCGGCCGGAGACGATGACTTCTTCGCGGCCCTCGGCCGTGACCTTGCGCACCAGGCGGTAGGTGGTGTTGCCGTCGGCGCGCGCCACCTCGGGGGCTGCGATGAGCAGCTGCAGGTCGAGGCTTTCGCACAGGTCGAAGAGCGAACCGAGGTTGTCTTGCGAGAGGCGGTTGGCCTCGTCCAAGAAGAGGAAGCGCAGCGAGCCGGGACCGCGCCGCGCGCGGAGCAAGTTAGCGTCGCGCTCCCACTCGGCCAGGATCACCATCATGAGCGCGGCGCCCACACCGATCGCTTCGCCGGTGGAGAGTCGTGTCGGGTTGGCAGGCTCCCAGCTGCCGTCGGCTTTGCGCTGCACTTCCACCAGGAGCTCTAGGTACTCACGGTAGTCGAGCACGCGCGCTCCGCCGCTGCGCCCGCCGCCGTAGCGCTTGATGATCTCGCTCAGCGCGTCTTCGAGCGGCAGGTTGCTCTGAAAGAGCAGCTCCTGGGCGGTGCTTTCGGCCAGGGCACGTAAGACGGGCTCCATTTGCTGGGAGCGGCGGAGCTCGACCCGAATGCCCGCGATGCTGCCGAACGACACGCCGTCGAGGTTTTGATTCAAGCGCCGGACCTGCGCTTTGGCCCGGCGCAGCTGCACCTCGATGCCGCGCGCCACGTCAGCCGAGGTACCGCGTAGATCGCCTTCTTGATGCAGCAAGCGCTGCTCGAGCGCGCTCAGGTGGGTGCGCAGCCGTTCCAGCGCCAAGAGCGGGTCTTCGACCTCGGCGACTTGAGCAGGCACGCGGCGCGCCAGCCACGCGCGCACCCGTAGCCAGGCATCGAGAAATTCCGCTTCGTCTTCGAGGGCCAGCGCACCGAGCTCACGCGCCAACGGCTCACCCCCGCGCGCAGCGGTCAGGCGGTCGCACAGTAGCTCCGCGCGGCCGCGTGCTTCGGCCGCCAGTGTGAGCGCGGAAGGGAGCTCGTCGCGCTCGCTCGACTCAGCGGCTTGCAGCAAATGCGCTTCTTGAGCGCGAGCACGCAGCGCTTGCCAACGCTTGGCTGCGGGCTCGGCCGCTTGCTGGGCGGTTTCGAGCGCGCGCGATGCCTCGCCCAGCTCGAGCCCCAGTTGACGCACCCGTTCCGCCTGCGCGCCTCGCCGGCCCACCAGATCGCGCTCTTCGAGCGCTGCGCGCTCTGCAGCTGCCGTGAGCTCGGTCGAGCGCTGCGCGATGGCCTCGGGGCCCAAATCATCGGCGGCGCCCAACGCGCCGAGCTCGCGTGCGAGGCGCTCGACGTGCGCGCTGCTGGCGGCAAGCTCCGCTTCTTCACGCTGGAGAGCGCTGGTGGCGCTCTCCCAGCGCTCTTCAGCCGCCGTGACGTCGCGTTCGACTTGCTCGACAGCCGCGCGCGCCAGCTGGTGCTGTTGCTCGAGCGCCGGGGCGACGCGCTCCTGGTTGCCGAGCGCCTGCTCGGCGTCGGCCCAGCCGAGCGCCGGTAGCTCGGCCTCGAGCTCGCGCAGCGCCTCTTGCAGGCGAAAGCTGCGATCGCGCTCGGCGATCAGCTCTTCGCGCCGAGCTTCGAGCTGGGCGAGCTCCTCCGGGCTCGGCGGCGTCGTGCGGAGCGCCTCGTGGAGGCGCGCGAGCTCACGGCGGTCGCGCGCGGTGGAGCGGAGCCTGGCGGCTCCTTGCTCGAGCTGCCGGAGTCGCTCGGCGAGCTGCTCGGCGGCATCGGTATGGCTGGCGGCGTCGAGTAGAAATGCTTCGGAGAGCAGGCTGCGAAAGCGCGACGCCGAAAGCCGAGCATCCGCTAGTCGCGCGCCGAGCTCGCTGGCGGCGCGCTCGAGCGTTTGCTCTTCGTCGCCGAGCTTGCGCTCGTCTTCCTGTAGACGCTGTTGCTCTTCGGCCGGGTCGCCGCGCTCGAGCAATTCAGCGTCGGGCAGCAGCTGATCGAGCTCTGCGATCGCGCTCACCACGGCGCGCAGCCGAGTCTGGCTCTCTTCGAGTTGGCTGCCGAGGCCGGCGGCTTTGCGCCGGAGCTCTTCGATGCGCGCCTCGCGGGCGCGGCGTCCCAGGCTCGGGCGTTCGGGGCGGCGCGTCACCCGGAGCGCCGGCCCCTCCATCACCAGCACGTCGCCGGCATGTTCGCTCGCGTCCGGATCGCCGAGGCCGAGCTCGGTTCCGGCGGCGAGCAGGCGCAGCTCGCCGAGCTCGCGTGGCTTGTCGCGCAGTCGCTCGCTGGCTGCTTGCAAGTCGTCCACGACGATCGCGTGCGTCAAGGGTCCGAGCAAGGCTTCGAGCCGCGCGGCTTGCGCGAGATCGAGCTCCTCGAAGCGGTTGCCGAGTAGCTCGCCGTCCAGCTCGTCGCGCAAACGCAAGAGCTCGGCCGGAAACTGACCACCCGAGGTCTCGAGCTGGTTGGCATCGCGCAGCCATTGCTCGCGCGTCGCATTTTCAGCCTCCAAGCGCGCGCTCAGCTCTTGCTTCTCGCTGCTCAGGCTGTCGCGCAGCCGGAGCGCGGCCTCACGAGTGGGAGCGAACGCGCCAGCGAGCGCCGTGATGCGCTCCACCCGCTGCAGCAACCGGCGGTGCTTGCCGAGGCTCGCTTGCGTGCGGGTGACCCGTTCGCGCAGCACGTTGCGTTCGCTCGTGACGCGAACCCGCTGCGCGTCGAGCTCCTGCTTCTGTGCTTCGAGCTGCGTCGCGTCGGTCTCGGCTTTCGACAGCTCGAGCTCGAGGCGTGGTAGTGCTTCACCGGCGTCGAGCTTCAGGTCGAGTGCCTGCGCTGCCTTGCGAGCCGCCTGTTGGCGCTCTGCCAGTCGTCGCTCTTCCGCAAGGCGCTTTTCGAGCTCTGCCTTGCCGTCCAGTTGAGCTTCGAGCAACTCGAGCTCGCGTAGCACCTCGCGCGCCAGCTCAAAAGGACCACCTTCGCCGGGCTCGCGCTCCGGTGCGATGCTGGTCAGAAGCTCGAGCGCTTGCTGCCATTGTCGCTTGCGTTCCTCGGCCAGCGACAACGTGCGCTCGCCGTCGAGACGCAAGCGGTCGAGCTCGCTGACTCGCGCCGCGGCTTCGCGCGCTGCGAGCGCCAGCTCCTCTGCATTCGACGACGTCACCCCGAGCGCCGCGACCTCACTCAGTAGACGTTGCGCCTTGCGGTAGGCGCTCGAGCGGCGATGTAGCTCGTCCAAGCCCGCTTGCAAGTCGGCAAGGCCCAACGCCGCACGCTCTTGGTCGCGCTGAGCTTGTTGGCGTCGTTGCTTGTGCAGCTCGCGCTCGGCGGCCGCCTGCACTTGACTCACGCGCGCTGCGCTCACGCGCTCCTTCAGTGCAGTTTGCTCGAGCTCGAGCTCGGCTTGAGTCTGGCGCAGCGTCTGTAGTGTGCTCGTCAAGCGAACGCGCTCACGCCAGGCTTCGAGCGCCGTGCGCTGCTCGTGCACTCGCTCGGTGGCGCGCGCTTCTTGCTCCGTCAGGTCGTCGGAAGCGCGCATGCCTTGCTCGAGCGCGAAGCGGGCGCGCGCCACCTCGGCTTCGAAGTCGCGAGCGGCGTCTTGGAGCTCGTGGGCTCGTTCACGCGCGCTCTGGAGGGCGGAGGCGAACATGCCCTGGCCGGCCTCGTACACGCCGGAAATCTCTTGCTCGAGCAGCTGCGCTTCGCTCACTTCGAGGCGGGTGCGCCGGCAGGCGTTCAAGTTCTCGCGCATGCGCGCGAGCGTGTCGCCGAGGCTATTTTGCTCGCGCAGCAAGAACGAGCGCAGCTCGGCCGTGATGGCGCGAGAAATGCCGCCCGTCATGCTGGTGCGCAGCATGTCGCCGAGACGGCCGCGGTCTTCGTCGCTCGCCAGCCTGAGCGCGCCGATGCCGAGCTCGAAGAGCGCGGTAAAGTAGTCTTTGGCTGACGCAAATACCTCGATCTTGGCGCCGGCTTTGCTCACGTTGCCGCGCAGCTCGGTAAGCTCGGGTACCGATTCTTCCTCGTCAGTCGTGATCAGCAGCAGATCTTGCAAGCGCACGCCGGCGGCGAGATCGCTCACCAAGAAGGGCGTGAGCTCGAGCGTCGGCTCGGCTTTACGGGTGAGCAGCACCCCCGCGACGACGCGCACGCCGTCGCCGAGCTCGATCTCGAGCGCCGCGTAGGAGGGACGCGTCGGTTCGCCGAGTCGGCCCCAGATGCCGCGGTCACCGCCGATGGCGGCGGTTTCACCCAAGTTGGTGAAGCGCAGCCGCGTCATGTCGGGCAAGAGCACGATGTACGCGCCGATCATGACCGTGGTCTTGCCGGCGCCGTTGGCGCCTTCGAGCGCGGTCACGCGGCGATCGAGCTGGTAGCGCTCGTAAAAGACGCCCTTCCAGTTCACCAGCGCGAGCGCCGTGGCTCGCGCGCGCGTCATGACCCGGGCTCCGACTCGGGTTCGACTTCGGACTCGGGTTCGACCTCGGACTCGGGTTCGACCTCGGACTCGGGTTCGACCTCGGACTCGGGTTCCGATTCCGTCGCGGCTTCGGGCTCGACGTCGCTGCTCGCGTGAAACGACGCGCCCCAATCTGCGCCTTCGCTCCAGCTCACCGCGCCCGAGCTCTCGCTCGCGTCGTCACTCTCGCTGCTCGCGTCGTCGCTCTCGCCACTCTCGGTTCCGCCATCGGTCGTGAGCGCGACCTCACCCGACGCAACCAGCCGCGACAGCGCCTCCAAATCGGCGCCACTGCCGCGCACGGGCTCGGCGAAGCGCATCAGCGACGCTCGCAGCCGCAGGCGATCTTCCGGCAACAGCTCGACGAAGCCCAAGCTCGCCAGACGCCGCACCGCCTCGCTCACCTTGCCGCGCACCGTCTCCTGCGCCACGCGCTCGTCCATGCGGCGCTTCTTGGCGTTGAACGCCAGCATCAGCTGCTCGTCGCCCATGCTCGCCGAGAGCTGCGACAGCAGCTGCTCGCGCGTCGTGACACCGCCCTGCTCGATGGTCGCAGGATCCAAATACAGCAGCGTGAGACCCTGCCCGACCAGCATCTCACTCGGCGACAGGTGTCGGCGGCCGAGCTTGTCGCCGCTCGGGAGTAGGAAAAAGAAGCCGTCGGTGCGCTGCACCAGCTCGGCCCCAAAGCGGCGATAAAATACCTCGAGCTGCGCCTGCGCGTCGCTCAAAAAGCCGTACCAAGCCGCGTCGTCGCGATCGACGTGCCGCCCGCGCCGCAGCGCCAGGTCCACATCCGGAAACAGCTCGTGCGCGACCACCTGACCCAGGTCGTCGAAAGTCGCGGGCGTATCGATGCTCATCCTCGTCCTCCGACGCCGCGACGCGGCAGCGACCACTCTTCGATCGCGAATGCTTCGTCCACCGCCAGCCACGGGCGCTCGCGCTCGGCTTCGGTGCGCGCCAGCTTGGCGACCGCTTGTGCGACGCGGCCCGCAGCTCGAAAACGCTCTTCTTCAGGCAGCTCGGACGTGACCTGCGCGGTCACGTCGCGCAGGCTCTCTGCGCCTGCATCCAGCGAGCGGCGCACGCTGTCTTCGATCACCGCGAAGGGATCGACCGTGGGCACTTCCTCGACTCCCTCACGCTCGGCGCGCGGACGCTTGACCGGCGGGCGATCGGGAGCTTGCGCCACTTCGCGTAGCAGCAAGGGAGCGGGGGTGGTCGCGACCGCCAACGTGAAGCGCTGGCCGCTCTTGCCGCTCAGCTGATCACGCAGGCGCGCCGTGAGCGCCCGGCTCGGATCCAGCCGCACCACGTCGCGCAAAAAGCGGTGCACGTACTGGTAGTAATCCGACCACGACTTTTGCCGTCCGGAGCTCCAGGCGGCGATGCGCTCGACCTGGTCGGCCGCGCGCCGTACGGCCTCTTCTACGGGCGCAGAACCGCGCGTCTGCGCCAATTCTTGCAAGTCTTCCAGCTGCGCTTGCAGGCGATGCGACTCGGAGAGCAGCACTTGGTTCAGGTCGCGCAGCGTGCCGGCCGTCGTTTCCAGCAGAGCTTGGCAGCTGTCGACGGCACCGAACCAGTCGGCGCTGAGCAGCGCGGAGATTTCCTTTTGAAACTGCTCCTGCTGCAGGTCGAGCCCGCGCTGGCGGCGCTCGATGCCCTCCATCAGCTCGTGCACGGTCACCCGCAGCGTGCCGACCACGGCTTCTTCGAGCGCGGCCACATCGCTCGCCGCGTGCGCGCGCAGCAGCACCTCGCGCAAGCTGCTCTCGAGCGTACGCGTGAGCAGCGTGAGCGTCTCGGTCGTGAGCACCTCGTCCTCGAGGTAAAACGAAACGATCGACACCCCGAGCCGAGACAGCGCGTACTCACCCGCGCGCAACAGCCCGGCTCCGTCCACGCGCGACAACAGCCGCTGCGAGCGCAGGCGCGCGATGGCGTGCGTGGCTCGCTTGCGCAGCGCTCCCGGCTCACGCTCCACGATCGAGGCCGCGACCTCGAACAGGTCGAACAGCTCGTCCTCGGTGAACGCAGCTCGGCCGCCGCTCTGCGCCCTCAGGTGCAGGGTGGCCAGGAAACACACGTCCAGGCTGGAGAGCTCGAGCTTGGGCGCCCTCGCGGCGAGCGAGAGCAGGGCCCGCGCTTCGGGAGCGCTCGCACCAGGTGCTTTCGGGTCGTGGGCGGGGGGCTCCAAGGGAAGCCGGGACTCGTAACCTCGGACCCCGCGGCTCACAAGCGAAACGCGAGCGGCCCATTCACGATGCAACGGGGCGCTCCGAAGAAAAATAATATTAATTAATTCAATATCTTATGAATGGCGTCGCTTGACGAATGAACGTTGTTTCCTAGGTTAACGGTGTTAACTAATGGGACAGCGTTTAGGGTCCGTCATGGGCACCAGCGAACGACGCGAGCGCGAGCGGCTCGCCATGCGTGAGCAGATCCTGGACGCGGCGCGCGAGCTGTTCGCTGAGCGTGGCTATCAGGCCGTCACGATGCGCGAGATCGGCAAACGCATCGAGTACTCGGCCACCGCTCTTTACGGCCACTTCGCCGACAAAGAGACGCTCATGAACGAGCTGTGTCGGCAGGACTTCTCCGACTTCGCTCAGCGCTTTTTGACTGCGGTGCAGGACAGCCCGAGCGTGGTGGAGAGCATGTGTCGGGCCGGGCTCGTGTACCTGGGCTTCGCCGAACAGTTCCCACAACACTACCGGCTGATGTTCATGAGCGACATGCCGGAGGCGCCACCGCTCGAGGGCGAGCGTGAAGATCCCAAGCGCAACGCCTACGTGTTTCTGAGTCAGC
>JBEHXA010000173.1:0-12584 GCA_048498935.1 Myxococcota bacterium | reverse complement strand
AGCGACTTCTTCGAGAAGCCGCTGTCGCGCGAGCGCGTGCTCGTGAGCGTCCAAAACGCCATCCGCACCGCACGGCTGTCGCGCACGGTGGAGCGGATGCGCGCCGAGCTCGAGGCGCGCTACGAGATGATCGGCACGAGCGCGCCTATTCAAAAGCTATTTGCGGAGATCGACAAGGTCGCGCCCACCAAGGCCAGCGTGCTCATCACCGGCGAGTCCGGCACCGGCAAGGAGCTGGTGAGCCGCGCCATTCACCGCCTGAGCCCGCGCAAAGACGCCCCCTTCATCAAGGTGAACTGCGCGGCGATCCCGCGCGAGCTCATCGAAAGCGAGCTCTTCGGGCACGAGCGCGGCTCGTTCACCGGCGCTCAGGGCCGCAAGCGCGGCTTCTTCGAGCTCGCTCACGGCGGCACGCTGCTGCTCGACGAGATCGGCGACATGGACCTCACGGCGCAGGCCAAGGTGCTGCGGGCGCTGCAAAACGGCGAGGTGACGCGCGTCGGGTCCGAGCACGTGATTCAAGTCGACGTGCGCGTGCTGGCCGCCACCAACAAGGATCTCGGCAAGCACGTGCAGAGCGGTAGCTTCCGCGAAGATCTGTTCTTTAGGCTCGACGTGTTCCCGATTCGGGTGCCGGCGCTGCGCGAGCGACCGGCCGACGTGCCGCTGCTGGTGGACACGTTCGTCGCGGCTTTTTGCCGAGAAAATGGCCTGCGGGACAAGCAACTGGACCCGGCCGTTTACAGCGCGCTGTCGCGGCGCAAGTTCCCGGGCAACGTGCGCGAGCTCAAGAACGTGGTCGAGCGCGCCGCTATCCTGTCGAGCGACGTGATCACGATCGCCGACTTGCCGGAAGATCCACACACCAGCCCGTTCGACGACGAGCACGAGCACGAGCAGGAAGATTCGGCCGTTGCGACGCCGCTGCCCGCCTTTGCTCCCAAGACTCCCGGCACCCAGCTCACGCTGCGCGAGTACCGCGAAGGCGCCGAGCGCACGTACATCATCGAGACGCTCAAGACGCTCGACTGGAACATCTCCAAGGCGTCGGTGGTGCTCGGCGTGGAGCGCACCAACTTACATAAGAAGATCCGCGCCTACGGCATCAAGCGCGGAGAGGCTTGACGGTGACTGCCCAGCGCAAGCGCGGTGGGCTGATGGGTGAAGGCGTCGCTGACGCCTTGCACGTCGCCGGCCGCTCGCCGCAGGTGCTGGCTCTTCACGGCTTTACCGGTACCCCGCAGGAGGTGGCGCTGGTCATCGACGTCGCCCGCGAGCTGGGGCTCGGCGGCGAGGCTCCGCTTTTGCCCGGCCACGGCCAACGCGTCGCCGACCTGGCCGCGCTCCGCTTCGACGATTGGCTGGCCGCAGCTGATGCCGCGTACCTGCGGCTGGCCGAAAGAGGGCCAGTGATCGTGGCAGGGCTCTCGATGGGAGCGCTGCTGGCGCTGATGCTCGCGGCGCGCCACCCGGCCACCACGGCCGGTGTGGTCGCGATGGCCAACGCCGTTTGGCTGAGGAGCCCCTGGCCCGCCTGGGGACTGAAGCTGGCGCGGCACCTCCGCTTGCCGGATTTTTGGATGCCCAAGTCCGCGCCGGATCTAGGCGATCGCGAGCAACGGGCGATTCACCTCACCTACGACGCTCAGCCGGTGCGCGGCGCGGTGTCGCTGCTCTATGCGGGTGAAGAATTCGCGGAGCAGCTGCACCACGTGCACGCCCCAACCCTGATTTTGCACGGCGCGCTCGACGTGGTGACGCCCGTCTCGAACGCTTGGCGGGTCGCGGTGCGACTCGGCACGGTCGACAAGCGCGTGGTCGTGCTGCCTCGCTCGCATCACATTTTGACGCGCGACGCCGACCGCGACGAGGTTCGGCGCGAGCTGGTGAAGTTTCTGTCGCGGCTCGCGAACGCCTAAATCGTCGCGCTTTAGCGCCCGGTGCTGCCGTAGCCGCCCGCGCCGCGCGTGGTGGACGTCAGCGCGTCGGCCTCTTCGATCTCGAGCTGCTCGACTTTCGCGAGCACCAGCTGCGCGATGCGCGAGAGCGGCTCGACCACGAACGGTTCGCTGCCGTGATTGATCAGCACGATCCCGACTTCACCTCGGAAGTCGGAGTCGATGGTCCCGGGCGAGTTCACGATGCTGATGCCGTGCTTGAGCGCCAAGCCCGAGCGGGGCCGCACCTGCCCCTCATGGCCTTCGGGGATCTCCAGGATCAGGCCGGTCGGAATCAACCGACGTTCACCAGGCGCGATCCGCACGGCCTCGGCGACCGCGGCGCACAGATCCAGGCCTGCCGAGCCGGGGGTTTGATAGGCGGGGAGCGGAACCGTAACGGCGCCGACGCGACGCAGCTTGAGCTTGTGGGGTGAGGTCATGAGCCGTTGAAGGCGCCTTTCTACGCGACGCTGATGCGATGCCGGGCGAAAATCTCGTCTGCCATTTGCGACAGCTTTTGTGCCTCGCGCTGGATTTCGGGGATGCTCTGGTAGTGGGTCGAGGCCGAGACGTAGCCCGAGAAGGCGCGGTAGCTCTTGGCGACCTCCAGCTCGTTGCCGATCTCCTTACAGATCGCGATGGAGCGCATGAAGTAGTCGACGGCCTTCACCTCGTGACCGTCGCCCCACGCGCCCGCGCCCGTGACCTCGCCCAGCGTGCGCAGCGCCACGGCCAAGTGTGGCTTGCTGCGCACCTGACCGAACAGGTCGACCGAGCGCTTGATCTGCTCGCGCGCAGCCTTGAGATCGCCTCGCTCCAGGTGGGCCTTGGCTAGCGCCCGCTTCACGTCGGCCAGGTGCAGCTTGTCGCCCAGGTCTTCGCACAGCTGCTCGGCGCGCAAGAGCACGTCGATCGCCTTCTGGGTGTCCCGCGTCCGCAAATACGCCTCGCCGATGTTGGCCAGCACGATCGCGATGCGGTTGTTGTCGCCGAGATCCTGCGCCATCAGCTGCGCTTCTTCGAGTAACCCGAGCGCCTTTTCGTGCTCGCCCTGATCGAGGGCCAACTGGCCGAGATCATTCAAGCTTTCGATGATGCCCAGCGGATCCGAAAGCTCCCGTCGGATCTTCAGCGCCGCTTCGAGCGCTTCGTGAGCTTGCGCCTCCTGGCCGTGATCGCGCCACACCAGCCCGATGTTGTTCAGGCTGAGCGCGATGGAGCGCCCGTCGCCCAGCGCCTTGCGCATGTCGAGGCCGCGCCGCAGCTCCTCGAGCGCCATTTCGTACTCACCGCGCATCCACAGCAGCTTGCCGATGTCGTCGTGGCACGAAGCGATCCCACGCGTGTCGCCCGCGCGCTCGAACAGCGTGAGCGCGGTCTCGAGGTGCTCCTGCGCCAGCGCGAGCGAACCGGTGTCGCGATGCACGCGGCCCATGCGATTGTGTGCAGCCCCACCCTTGCCGTGCAGGCCCAGCCGGAACGAAAGCTCCAGCATTTCGCGAAACGCCGCCAGAGCCTCGTCGGTGCGCCCGAGCAAGAGCAGCACATCGCCCATGTTGTGAAGCGCGTCGATGCGCCGGCGCGCGTCGTCGCTGCCCAGTAGCGAGAGGCCCTTCTGGTAATATTCGTGCGCCTTTTTGGCCGCGAAATGCTCGCGCGCGACATTTCCGGCTTCCAGGTAAGTGAACGAGGCGCGCGTGAGGCAGCCGGCGTGCTCGAGGTGACGAGCTAGCACTGCCAGGTACTCTTCCTGGCTGCGCACCGCCTCCTTCTGCGACAGGAAATCGGCGATCGTCTGGTGGTAGCGACGGAGCGCGGCCGGGCTCGTAAGCTCGGCGATCTTTTCGCGCTCGCGGTTGTGCTTGAAGATGTACTCCTCGTCGTCCGAGAAGGCCGAGTCCGGCAGTCGGAGCAGGTAGTCGCGCTCGACCAGGCTGGCGAGGAGCCGGCGAATACGCGCGATGTCTTCAGCCGGCGAATCGGTCCAGTAGTCGGGCGCCTTGGCGTCGATGCGGCCGAGCGCGATCAGCGCGCCGAGCCAGAAAACGCTGCCAACGGCCGCCGCATGCTCCAGCACGCGCCGCTCTTGCACGCTGAGCGCCGAGAGGCGTGCCGTCACTGCGTCGTCGACCGTGAGGGGCAGGCGCGCGCTCTGCAGGCGATCCAGGTCCACCCGCCAGGGTTGACCCTCCCCTGCCTCGGGCTTGCCCTCGTGGAGGACGCCTGCCTCGAAGAAGACCCGCACCATGGCTTCCATCAGCCCGGGCGTGCCGCCCGACATGCCGAGCGCAGCCTCGATCAGCCGCTGCGGCGGTCCGCCCTCACAACTTGCCAGGAGCTCGCGCAAGATGCGCGTCGCGCTCTCGGCCGACACTGGCCCGAGCTCGACCACTTCGTGGCGCGACCCGCCGAGCTCGCGGAAGGTCTCGTAGCGGCTGAGCAGCTCGGCGCGCGTCAGACAGATCAAGAGCAGCGGGCCGTGCCCGTGCTCGAGCAGGTGCCCGATGAGCTCGAGGGAGTCGCCGTCCGAGGCGTGCAGGTCCTCGAGCACCAGGCAGAGCGGGCGCCGCGCAGCGTCAGCCTCGAAAAAGCTGCGCACTACCGCGCGTCGCAGCACGCGCGCTTGGACCGCGTCCTCGGCCAGCACGCGCGTCAGCGGCGTGTCCGGGAAAGACACGCCCATCAGCGAGCCGAGCAGGAAGCACACGTCGCCGACCCGGCGATCGTCGAGCACCGAGGCAACCTCGCTCCGAACGCGCTCCGTGCTGCTCTCCCGATCGGCGCCATCTGTCACGCCGAAGCGCGCCCGAAGCAGCCGCTCGATCAAACCATGGCTCAGCGCTGGGGGCCGTACCCGCGCTCGAAAGACCCGAAACGCCTCGGGGCGCTCAGAAAGGAACTGACTCAGGAACTCCTCGACGAGCCGCGCCTTGCCGATCCCGGGCCCGCCTACGAGCGTCACCGCTCGGACCTCGCGTCGGTCGAGGGCGTGCTCGGCGGCACGCTTGAGCGCCGCCAGCTCGGGCTCGCGGCCGATGAGCGGTGCGCGGAGCTCGGGAGGCGACGGCTGACTCATGGGCGCGATGTTGTCCCGAACGATCGCTGCGCCTCAAGCCCCACGACGCTGCCTCAGCCGAAAGCCGTTGGAGTCGGGGCCGCCACGGCCGGCGCGATAGACCGCGGTTGCTCGCGCTCGGGTCGCGCGGTATCCCTCCTGGGCCAAAGCCGCTCGGTTCAGCCCCGCGGCCAAGCGACCGAAGCACCTCAAAGTCCCCTTCGCCGCGGCGCAGCGCAGCTTGGAAGTAGGAAATACCTGTCTGATCCTTGCGCTATCGCGCTGCTTGATCGAGTCTCCGCCGATCTTTGCTAGAGTCATGGTTTCCAGTGGCACTGCCCGAACGCAACCCAACCCAAACCGATAGTGCTGAGAAGCGCTCCGTCGGTCGGGGCCTTTTCAAGAAGTGTGCAGGTTGCGGCAACGTCCTCACTGCGCCCGAGTTCGCCGCGCGATTGCACGTCTGTCCGGCGTGTGGTCACCACCATCGCATGAGCGTGGCGGAGTGGCGGGCGCTGCTGCTCGACGACGCCGCCCTCGAAGTCTGGGACGATCACATCGTTCCCGCTGACCCGCTACTGTTCGTCGACGACAAGCCGTACCCCGAGCGTGTCGCTCGTGCGCAGAAGCAGACCGGCGTCACCGAAGCGATCCAGGTCGGTCGCGGCAAGCTCGAGCGCTTGCCGGTCGCGATGGGCATCTTCGACTTCTCATTCATGGGCGGCAGCATGGGCTCGGTGGTCGGCGAGCGCCTCACGCGCCTGTTCGAGCGCGCCGCTGACCAAGAGCTGCCCGTCATCCTGCTACACGCCTCCGGCGGAGCGCGCATGCAGGAGGGCATCTTGAGCCTGATGCAGATGGCCAAGTCGGTCGCCGCCCTGGCCCGCTTTCGCGAGCGGCGCCGGCCCTATATCAGCCTGCTGATCGATCCGACGACCGGCGGCGTGGCTGCCAGTACCGCGTTTTTGGGCGATATCAACCTGGTGGAGCCCAACGCGCTGGTCGGCTTCGCAGGCCCCCGCGTGATCGAAGCGACGATCCGCACCACCCTGCCCGAAGGCTTTCAGCAGTCC
This sequence comes from Myxococcota bacterium, assembly GCA_048498935.1. Classification (GTDB taxonomy): domain Bacteria; phylum Myxococcota_A; class Polyangia; order Polyangiales; family Polyangiaceae; genus PMG-095. Next base: position 6,516 of record JBEHXA010000173.1, on the reverse strand, counting down.
GACTTTCTGCTTAGTCACGGGATGGTGGACGCCATCGTGCCGCGCACCGAGATGAAGAAAAAGATCGCGAGCCTGCTCCAGCATCTAGGTGTCGAGGCCACTTGAGCGACCTAAGGTCCACGCTCGAACGCCTGTACGCTCTTGCCCTCCATGGCCGCAAGCTCGGCCTCGAGCGGATGCAGGCAGCGTGCGCGAAGCTCGGCAACCCCGAGCGCGCCTTCCAGGCGATTCACGTCGGCGGCACCAACGGCAAAGGCACCGTCACCGCGTTCGTCGGTTCGATGGCGCGCGCTGCGGGCGCGAACGTCGGCGTGTACACGTCGCCCCACCTGTGCCGCTTTGCGGAGCGCATCAACATCGGCGGCGCGCCGATCGAAGACGACAAGCTCGTTTATTACCTGAACCAGGCGATGGACGTCGGGCCGGACCTCACCTTCTTCGAGGTGGCGACGGTCGCGGCTTTTTCGGCGTTTCGTGACGCGGGCGTGCAACTGGCCGTGATCGAGGTGGGCCTGGGCGGCCGCCTGGACGCGACCAACGTGATCCCGCCGCCGCGCGTCGCCGCCATCACGCGCGTCTCCTACGATCACGTCGCCGAGCTCGGTGACTCGATCTCCAAGATCGCCTTCGAGAAGGCGGGCATCATCAAGCAAGGCTCGGCCGTGGTGCTGGGCAAGCTGCACCCCGACGCGCGCGCTGAGGCGGAGCGTCGTAGCGCCGAGGTCGGCGCGCGCATCGTGCCGCTCGGCAGTCCGGAGCCCGTTGCCGGCGCGCCGCTCGCCTATCCCCGCGTGGCCCTGATGGGGTCGAACCTCGCCGTGGCGGTGACGATCGGTCGCGAGCTGGGCTACTCACCCGAGGTGCTGGCCAAGGGCGTCGAGCAAACGGTGTGGCCCGGCCGCAACGAGCTTTTGCACCGCAACGGCCAGGAGCTCACCCTGCTGGATTGCGCGCACAACCCGGACGGCGCCGTCGCCCTCTCGCACGCGCTCGATCCGAGCGTGCTGGGCGACATCGAGTCCCGCAAAGAAATTGCCCTGGTTTTCGGCGCGATCAACAGCAAGAACTGGAAGGCGATGCTCAAGCGACTGGAGACGGTCGCGGGCCATCGCGTGTTCGTGGCGCCGCCGGTACGGCGCGCCGTCGATCCCTACGAGATGTCGGCCGCCTACGCGGGTGAAGTCGCGGAGGGCGTTCCGGACGCCTTGGCACGGGCCCGACAGCTCGTCGGTCAGCGCGGCTTGGTCGTGGTCACGGGCTCGATCTTCCTGGTCGGTGCGGCGCGCGCGTCGCTCTTGAACCTGCCGACCGATCCGGCCATAGACCTCTAGCTCGCGATGCCTTCGTTCGACGTGGTCTCCAAGGTGGACTGGGCGGAGTTCGGCAACGCGCTCTTGCAGGCTCAGAAGGAGATCGGGCAGCGCTTCGACTTTCGCAACACCGAGACCAGCCTCGAAAAGAACGAGGAAGGCATCGTGATTTTGGCGAACGCGGTCGACCGCTGCAAAGCGGCGCTCGTGGTGCTCGAAGAGAAGCTGGTCAAGCGCAAGGTCAGCCTCAAGCACCTCGACAAGCAGGACCCGGGTAAGGGTCCGCGCGGCACGACGCGACTCTTGGTGAAGCTCAAAGAGGGCATCGAGACCGAAAAAGCCAAGCAGATCGTCAAGATCATCAAAGACAGCAAGATCAAGGTTCAGGCCGCAATCCACGAGGATTCGGTGCGCGTGAGCGGCAAGAAGCGCGACGATCTGCAGGAGACCATGCGCCTCTTGCGCGGCCAGGATAGCCTGGAGCTAGATCTTCAATTCACGAACTTCAGGGACTGAGGCACGGCCTCGGCATCGAGCGATAGCCAATGAGTGAACGAAAGCTTTTCGGGACGGACGGGATCCGCGGTCGCGCCAATGTCGATCCGATGACGCGTCTGTCGCAGGGAGCTCAGCTCCCCCCCGCTGAAGTGAATTCAGCGGGGCCCCCCCTCAGGTTTCGGGGCCCCTTCCCCAAAACACAGGCTCTGTCATGAGTGAACGAAAGCTTTTCGGGACGGACGGGATCCGCGGTCGCGCCAATGTCGATCCGATGACGCCCGAGCTTGCTTTGAGGCTGGGGCGCGCGATCACGCTGGTGGCCCGCCGCGGAAAGAGCCGAGCGCCGCGCATCGTGATCGGTAAAGACACGCGCGTTTCTGGCTACATGCTCGAGACCGCGATCGCCGCCGGTATCTGCGGTGCTGGTGGCCGGGTCATGTTGTCCGGGCCGATCCCGACTCCGGCCGTCGCCAACCTGACTCAGAGCATGCGCGCCGACGCAGGCGTCGTGATCAGCGCGAGCCACAACCCGTTCGCCGACAACGGGATCAAGCTGTTCGGCCCCGACGGCTTCAAGCTGCCCGACGCCGAAGAGGCGGCGATCGAAGCGCTGCTCAAAGATCCCAAGCTCGAGACCCAGGGTAAGACCGGTGCGTCGGTGGGTCGCGCCGAGCGCCTCGACGACGCTCGCGGTCGTTACATCGTGTTCGCCAAGAACACCTTCCCCAAAGAGCTCACGCTCGACGGCTTGAAGATCGTGCTCGACGCCGCTCACGGTGCCGCTTACCGCGTTGCTCCCGCCGTGCTCGCGGAGCTGGGTGCGGAGGTCATTGCCCTGGGTTGCAAGCCCAACGGCGTGAACATCAACCGCAACTGCGGGGCCATGCATCCCGAGCACGTCGCGGTCGAGGTGAAGAAGAAAAAGGCGCACCTGGGTGTGGCGCTCGACGGTGACGCCGATCGCGTGATCTTCGTGGACGAGCACGGCGCAATCGTGGACGGCGACGCCATCATGGCGCTGTGCGGCACGCGCATGTGCAAATCCGGCAAGCTCAACCGCGGCAAGCTGGTCACCACCGTGATGAGCAACATGGGGCTCGAGCGGGCGCTCGAAGCGTCGGGCGGCAGCGTGGTGCGCACCTCGGTGGGCGATCGCTACGTGGTCGAGGCGCTGCGCGGCGAGTCGCTGAGCTTCGGCGGTGAGCAGTCTGGCCACCTGATCTTCATGGACCACACCACTACGGGAGACGGCATCGTGGCCGCGCTGCAAGTGATCGCGATCATGGTCGCCGAGCAAAAGCCGCTGAGCGAGCTCGCGCACGTGATGGAGCGCGTGCCGCAGGTGCTGGAGAGCATCAAGCTGCCGGCGCGCCGCCCGCTGGACGAGATGACCGAGCTCACGACGCGCATCGGCGCGGCCGAAAAGAAGCTCGGGCGCGAAGGACGAGTGCTGGTGCGCTGGAGCGGCACCGAGGCCAAGCTGCGCTTGATGGTCGAGGGACCGGATCCGGCCCTGCTCAAGTCGCTCGTGGACGACATGGCCGACGCTGCTCGCCGAGACACCGCTCCCTGACGTGCGATACAGTTCGGCACGATGCGTCATTTGCAGCTTACGGTGGCGGTTTGCGCGCTGAGCGCCCTTCTGGGATGCGAAAAGGTCAGTAAGGATGACGGTGACGGCGATGGCGAATCGACCGAACAGGGCGAGTGTCTCGATCTCGCAGAGCTCAATGGCCCCTCGAGCCTGAACAGCGACGTCGAGGGCGGGCGCGGACGGTGTTACCGCGTCTCGCTCGCGAACGACGGCGTCATCACGATCGTCCTTCAGGACGACGAGCCCTTCGGTACCGCGGTCGAGCTCTACGGCGGAGACGTCGAGAAGGCTGAGCTCAACCACGACAAGGCGCTGCGCGCCGTTCCGTCACGCGACGGCGGGATGATCAGCGCCGCGCTGCCTCGCGGGACGCACGTGGTGAACGTCTACGGCACCGGCGAGTACGGCCTCACGCTCGACTTCGAGCCGAACGGCAAGGCCCCGCCAGCGGAGGACCCGTCCGAGAACCCCGACGCGGGTGCGCTTTCGCTGAGCGTGGCCGAACTGACGGTCGTCGGAGGCTACGTGGGGCCGCTCGACGCAGCCGATGTGTACCGAGTGGAGCTGAGCGAGGCCGGAACACTGAGCTTTTCGGTGCCCGACTCGAGCGGTGTGTTCGCCCAAACGCTCTACACGGTAGGAGCCGACGACGGCGCCTTTCAAGAGAGCGAGCGGCTCGCCGAGCTACCGTCACGTGATGGAACGAGCCTCGAGCGCGTGGTGGAGCCCGGCGTCTACTACCTCAAGATCCACGGCGACAGCGTTTACACGCTCGTCGCCGACTTCCTCCCGCTCGAAGCGCCGATGGACTGAAGAGGGCGCAACGCTCTCGTCGGGGGGCCGCGCCGTGCGCAACCCCCAACCTTCAGCCAGCGAGCGCGCTTTACAGCGACTTGGCGACGGCCACCAGGTTCTCGGCGGTCATGCCGAGCTCCTTCATGACCGTGCCGCCCGGCGCCGACATGCCGAAGCGGTCGATGCCCACCACGGTGCCGTCGAGGCCGACGTACTTGGCCCAGGTGGAGCTCACGGTGGCTTCGATGGCCACGCGCTTGCGGCAGCTCTTGGGCAGCACCTCTTCACGGTAAGCAGCGGGCTGCTTATCGAAGCGGGAGAAGCTCGGGATGCTCACGACGCGCGTCCCAGCGCCGAGCTGCTCGGCGGCCTTGATCGCGTGCTGCAGCTCGCTGCCGGCGGAGAGCAGGATCAGCTCGAGCTTGCCCGTCTCCTTCTTCGCGATGTAGCCGCCCTTCAGCACGCCTTCTCGGCGCGCCTTGACCGGAATGTCGGCGAGCAGCGGCACTGCCTGGCGTGAGAGCGCGATCAGCGTCGGGCCATCGGTGCGATCCAGCGCGGCCGCGAAAGCGCCGGCCGTCTCTTCGGGATCCGCGGGGCGGATCACGTCGAGGTTCGGGATCACACGCAAGCCCGGGATCGTCTCGACAGGTTCGTGCGTCGGCCCGTCTTCGCCCACACCGACGCTGTCGTGCGTGAAGATGTAGACGACGGGCAGGTGGCTGAGTGCCGCGAGCCGGATGGCCGCGCGGCAGTAGTCGGCGAACACCAGGAAAGTGGCGCCGCTCGGCCGGAAAATGCCGTGCGCCGCGATGCCGTTCATGATCGAGCACATGCCGTGCTCACGGATGCCGAAGCGGATGTTGCGACCCGAGCGGTGACCTGGCTTGAAGTCGTCGTTGCCGGCCTTCAAATCGCCGATGTAATTCAGCGTCGAGCCGTAGAGATCCGCGCTGCCGCCGATCAAGAGCGGGTTCTTGGCGGCGAGCGGCTGCAGCACGTCTTGACCAGCCTTGCGGGTGGCGATCTTGGTGTCGGCTGGAAACTCCGGGATCGCGGCGAGCAGCTCCGCCACTTCGGGCGTGCGCTGCTTGGTGTCGGCCGGCAGCGTGTGCGCGGAGGCGCGCGTGGTGGCCAGCTCTTCGGCAAGCTTCGGGTTCTTGGCTCTCCAGGCCTCGAACTTCTTCGTCCACTCGGCGTACTGGGCGTCGAGCTTCTTGTTGTGCTCGGCGAAGTAAGCGCTCACCTCGGGGGCAACGTAGAAGTGCTCTGCCGGCAGGCCCAAGCCCTTGCGAGCCGCGTCCGAGAACTTGGCGCCACCTTCGCCGTGCGCCTTCTGGGTGCCTTCGACCTCGGGGATGCCCTTGCCAATCAACGTCTTGGCGATGATCAGCTGCGGCTTGCCGCTGCCCGACGCCTTGGCGCGCGCGAACGCGGCCGCGAATGCGTCCAGCTCATGCCCGTCGATCGTTTGCACGTCGAAGCCGAGCGCCTCGAAATGCTTCGCCGTATCCTGGCTCTGCGTGTCCTTCGCCATCGCGTCGAGCGTCACGGCGTTCGAGTCGTAAATCAGGATCAAGTTATCGAGCTGCTGATGGCCAGCGAACTCCACGGCCTCGAGCGCCACGCCTTCCTGCAGACAGCCGTCACCTGCGAGGGCCACGATGTGATGATCGAAGATGGTGTGCTCGGCGGTGTTGAAGCGCGCCTCGGCCATCTTGGCCGCGACAGCCATGCCGACCGCGTTCGCGACGCCCTGTCCGAGTGGGCCCGTCGTGGTCTCCACGCCGTCCGGTGTGTGCATCAGCTCCGGATGACCCGGCGTTTTCGAGCCAAGCTGGCGAAACTTCTTGACCTCGTCGAGAGGGAAATTCGGATACCCGCTGAGGTGCAGCCACCCATACAAGAACATCGACCCGTGGCCGGCCGACAGCACGAAGCGGTCGCGATTCAGCCACTCCGGATGCTTGGGGCAATGCACCAGCGCGCTGCCGAACAACACGGCACCGAGCTCGGCACACCCAAGCGGCAAGCCCAAGTGCCCGCTCTGGCAGGCATGCACGGCATCGATCGCGAGTCCCCTCGCCATCGTCGCCGCCTTCGTCAAAACCTCTTTGTTCAACTCGCTCGTCATTTTTCTGGCCGCATTTATCGGCCACCCTGCCCCCGAACGCAACTCGTTCAAGCACCCTCTCACCCCCGCCACACAACCGCCCCCTCACCCCTCGACTTTCACTACGTGCACGTATTCAACAAGCGCACTGCAAACCCCGTAAAACGCCGGAAACACCCTCTTCGCGTCGCTTGTTGAATAAAGGT
>JBEHXA010000172.1:0-12590 GCA_048498935.1 Myxococcota bacterium | reverse complement strand
CGCGCCACGAACCCTGGCCTACCCCTCGGAAATTTAGGAGAAACTGCGCGCCGGGAAGGGGCGACGGTCGTAACGGCACTGCTCGTGACTCGAAAATCGGGCACGGGCACGGGCACGTTTACGGGCACGGGGGAGTCCTTGCACGGCGCGGAATCGTTGGGTAAAGTGCGCCCCGACAATTTGGGTGAGTCTTCGGACCCGCTCTTTTTAGAGGGGTCCTTTTTTTTTGCCCCAATTGTCTGCCGCAGAGCTCATGACGATTGCCCACGAAAAGCTGCCAGGACTCGACCGCGAGCGCGTGCTCGCCGCGGTGACGCCGATCCTCGCCGCGCACAGCGTGGACGGCGTGGAGCTGCTGTTCAAGACCGATCGGGGCGGTTGGGTGCTGGAGCTGACGATCGAGAAGCCGAGCGAGCGCATGCCGGGCGCCGGCATCACGGTCGACCTGTGCTCCGAGATCTCGCGCGATCTCTCGGCTGCGCTCGACGTCGCAGATTGTATCCCGCACCGCTATCGGCTCGAGGTCGGGTCGCCGGGCGTCGAGCGCGCCCTGTACAGCACTAAAGACTACGCCCGCTTCGCCGGGCAGGCCGCCAAGCTCAAGCTGCGGCAGCCGCGTAACAGCGAATACGTGATCACGGGTGTGCTCAGCGGGCTTTCGCCCGAGAATCGCATCGTCATTCAATCCGAACGGGGGGAGCTCATCGAGCTCTCGCTCGACGAAATCGACAACGGTCACCTGCTCTTCGATTGGAAGTCGGGTGGCGCACGACCTGGCGGCGCGGGCGCGCGTCGTCCACACGGCCGCGAACAGCGGTCTGCACGGAGAAGGTAGAGATGGCAGCAGCATCAGCCGGAATGGCAGTGGATCTAGGTTCCATCGTCGAGCAGGTCGCTCAAGAGAAGGGCATCGAGAAGAAGGTCCTGATCGAGACGATGGAGGCGGCGATCCTCAAGGCTGCGCAGGCGGTGTTCGGCCCGACGCGCGAGCTCGAAGCGCGCTTCAACGAAGACAGCGGCAACATCGACCTGTTCCAGTACATGACCGTGGTCGAGAACGTGACCTTGCCCGAGCGCGAGATCGACATGGACATCGCGAAGAAGCACGGGCTCGAAGCCGAGATCGGCGAGGAGCTCGGCTTTCAGGTGTTCTGGCACCCGCGCGACGCCGAGCGCGCTCGCCAGCAGGACAAAGAGTTCGGCGCCGTGCTGGACATGAAGCAGGCGCGCAGCGCTTTCGGCCGTATCGCCGCTCAGACTGCCAAGCAGGTGCTCCTGTCGCGCGTGCGCGACGCCGAGCGCGACATCATCTTCAACGAGTACAAGGACCGTCAGGGTCAGCTGATCCGCGGCATCGTTCGCCGCTTCGAGAAGGGTCACAACCTGATCGTCGACTTGGGCAAGACCGAGGGCGTGCTGCCGGCGCGCGAGCAGACCCCGCGTGAAACGTATCGCCCGGGTGATCGCATCGTGGCGTTCGTGAAGAACATCGACCGCGAGTCGCGCGGCCCGATGATCATCCTCAGCCGTCAATCGCCGACGCTGGTCGACAAGCTGTTCGAAGCCGAAGTGCCCGAGATTTACGAGGGCATCGTCAAGATCGTCGGCGTGGCTCGCGAGCCGGGCTCGCGCAGCAAGATCGCCGTCACCACGCGCGATTCGGACGTCGATCCGGTGGGCGCGTGCGTCGGCATCAAGGGCTCGCGCGTGCAGGCTGTCGTGCAGGAGCTGCGCGGCGAGAAGATCGACATCGTGCCGTACGACGCCGACCCGGCCCGCTACATCATCAACGCGATTCAGCCCGCCGAGGTGAACAAGGTGATCGTCGACGAGTCCGACCACCGCATGGAGCTGGTGGTGCCGGACGAGAAGCTGTCGCTCGCCATCGGTCGCAAGGGGCAGAACGTGCGCCTAGCCGCTCAGCTCACGGGTTGGAAGCTCGACATCATCAGCGACAGCAAGTTCCGCCAGATGGAGGACGAGGCGCTGGTGGTGCTCAAGGAGATCGACGGCGTCGACGAAGAGCTGGCCAAGGCCATCTTCCGGCTCGGCTTCCGCGCGCTGGAAGAGATCTCCGAGGCGGCCGTCGAGGAATTGGCGCAAATCGAGGGCGTCGAGACCGAGGAGCGCGCCGCGGAGCTCAAGCGCGCTGCCGACGCCACGACCGAGCGGCTGCGTCGCGAGCGCATTCAGCGCGCCTCGTCGCAGATCGAGCCGCTCACCGAACGCGAGAAGCTGCGCTTCGTGCCGGGCGTCGGCCTGCGCACCCTGCAGCTGCTCGAGGAGGCCGGCTACCGTACGGTCACCGACCTGGCGCGCGAGGATGCCGACCGTCTGGCCATTCGCACCGGCCTGGGCATCAAAAAGGCGCGCCAGATTCAACAGGGAGCCGAGTACTTCTTGCGCTCGGAAGCCCACGAAATCGAGCAGACGCGCGCTCAACTGGCCGCGGCTCGCGCCGCGCAGGCTGCTGCGGCGCCCAACCCGGCTACGGAAGAGGCCTGAGCTGCGCTATAGGAGCGCGCGAGCGAACGTGCCCAACCTTCGAACCTGCGTCGGATGCAAGACCAGCGGATCACCGCAGGACTTGCTGCGCCTGGTCGTCGGCCCCGACGGCGAGATCGCGCCGGACATGGCCGGGGGTGCGTTCGGTCGCGGCGCGTGGGTGCACCCGCGCCCCGAATGCCTGGCCGGCGCCGTGCGCGGTGGCCTCAACCGCGGCTTGAAGATGCCAGTGAAGGCTGATCTGCCCGGCCTCTCGGCGAGCGTGCGCGCTGCGGCGACGCGGCGCGCGGTCTCGCTCCTTCAAGCCGCTCAGCGCGCGCGTCAGGCCGCGCTGGGCACTACCGCGCTCGAAGAAGCAGAGCGCGACGAGCAGGTCGAGCTGCTCGTGATGGCTCACGATGCCAAGGCATCTGCCGAGCTTCCTGCCGTGCGCCGCTTGGGGCAGCGCGGTCGCGTCAGGTTGTTTCAATCCAAGGCCTTGCTCGGCGCTGCGTTCGGGCGCGACGAGCTGGCCTTGGTAGGCCTACTTTCCACGGACCTCTCTCGAGAGGTTTCTCGCATGATTTCGGTGTCCGAGCTCGCAGAGCCCGGTACGGCGCACAGAGTGACGGAGGTTGGATGACGATTAAGCTGCGTGTGTACGAGGTGGCTCGTGACCTGGGAATGGACAACAAGAGCCTCGTCTCTCTGCTCCAGTCGGTGGGTGTGCCGGACGTGCGCAATCACATGAGCGCGATCGGACCCGAGGTCGTTGACCGCGTGAAGCGACACTTGGAGAAGGCGAAGTCTCCGAGCACCGTCGAGGAGCGCATTCGGCCCACCGTCGTCAAGCGCCGCGCGGCCGGCGGCGGCTCTACCGGAGCTCGCAGCGAAGCGTCGTCACCTCACGCCGCGGCGGCTCCCATCGAGCCCATCCGCGAGGAAGCTTCGGCGCCGTCGCACCCGCGCATCACGCCGGCTGCCGAGGTAAAGTCGCGCCCCGCGGCCGCTCCGGCTCCGGTGCCCCCCGAGCCGACGCCGATCCTCATCTCGCCGCCTGCAGCCCCGACACCGCCCAGCCCTCCGCCGGTGTCCGAAGTCGCAGCTGCGCCCGCGCCGGTCGCGCCCGCGCCGGTCGCGGCTGCCCCGGTTGCCGTCGAGCCGCCGCCGGCTCCGGAAGCGCCTTCGGCGCCCAAGGCTGCTGCGGCGCCCGTCGCCCCACCCGTTGAAGTTGCTGCGGCTACGCCCGCGGCTGCGCCTGCACCTGCGGCGCCGGTCGCGCCCGCGCCGATTGCAGCGGCGCCCGCCACTCCGGCTGCACCCGCACCGAAGCCCGCTGCGCCCGCAACGGCTCCGTCGATGGCTCCGGTTGCGGCCACGTCGGCGAGTGGTGGCGGCGCTCCGCGTCCGTCCACTGCCCCGAAGACGGGCATCGACGTTTGGGAAGGTCGCCCTGGCGTGCCGATGCCGCAGCGCACCGGTCCGCTACCCCGTCGCGTGCAGTACGACGCGAAGGCGGGTGGTCCTCTCGGCCAGCGCCCGGGTGGTCCGGGTGGGCCGCGTGGCCCGGGCGGTCCGCACGGCAACTTCCGTGGCCCGCAACGTCCCGGTATGCGCGGCGGTCGCTTCGTCGGCCCGCCCCGCAGCAAGACGCCGGGCAACATCACGACCCAGGAGCGTTCGGCTCACAAGAAGGTCGTGCGCATCGAGGAGTCGGTGGGCCTGCAAGCGCTCGCCGGCAAGATGGGCATCAAGTCGACCGAGATGCTCATGAAGCTCATGCGCCTCGGCATGACCGGCGTGAACATCAACAGCACGCTCGACGCCGACACCGCCAAGATCGTCGCCAACGAGTTCGGCTGGGAAGTCGAAGACGTCGCGGTCAGCGAAGAAGATCAAATCACCGCCGCGCAGGGCACCGAGACCGAGGACGCCACGAATCAGCTACTGCGTCCGCCGGTCGTGACCGTGATGGGTCACGTCGATCACGGCAAGACGAGCTTGCTCGACCGCATCCGCAAGACGAGCGTCGTGGCGGGTGAGGCCGGCGGCATCACCCAGCACGTGGGTGCCTACTCGGTCGAGACCAGCCAGGGCCTGATCACCTTCCTGGATACGCCCGGCCACGAGGCTTTCACGGCCATGCGCGCGCGCGGCGCCCGTACCACCGACGTGGTGGTGCTGGTTGTCGCCGCCGACGACGGCGTGATGCCTCAAACTCGCGAAGCCATCGTCCACGCCAAGGCCGCCGACGTGCCGATCGTCGTGGCGGTGAACAAAATCGACAAGCCCGACGCCAACGCCGAGCGAGTCAAGCGCCAGCTCTCGGAGCAAGGGCTCGTGGCCGAAGAGTGGGGTGGCGAAACCCTGTATGTCGAGGTCTCGGCCCACACCGGTCAAGGCATCGACAAGCTGCTCGAAACCCTCGCGCTGCAGGCCGAGGTGCTCGAGCTCCGCGCCAACCCGGCCAAGCCGGCTACCGGTGTGGTGATCGAAGCCGAGCTGGATCGCGGCCGCGGCCCGGTCGCGACCATCCTGGTGCAGGACGGCACCTTGAATCGTGGTGACGTCATCCTCGCGGGTGGTGCGCACGGCAAGGTGCGCGCCATGCACGACGCGATGGGCAACCAGCTCGAGAGCGCTGGCCCGTCCACTCCTGTCGTCGTCATCGGCTTGGCCGATGTGCCGAGCGCCGGTGACCCGGTGCACGTGCTCAACGACATGAAGAAGGCGCAGGAGATCGCCGACAGTCGCAAGACCAAGGTGCGCAAGAGCCTGGCTCCTGGCACCGGCGCTCGCGCTACCACGCTCGAGGACTTGGCCAAGGCCATGGCCGAGAACGAGCAGGCCGAGCTGAAGCTGATCATCAAGGCGGACGTGCAGGGCTCGGTGGAAGCCGTGTCCGACTCGCTGACGCGCCTCTCGACGCCCAAGGTGAAGGTGAGCGTGGTCCATGCGGCCGCCGGTGCCATCACCGAAGGCGACGTGAACCTCGCGGTTGCGGCCGGCGCGATCATCATCGGCTTCAACGTGCGCCCGGCCGGCAAAGCGGCAGCTCTGGCTCAGAAAGAAGACGTCCAGATCCGTCACTACACCATCATCTACAACGTGGTGGACGAGGTGAAGGCAGCCATGGAAGGCCTGCTCGCGCCCACCATGGTGGAGAAGAACATCGGCAAGGCGGAGATTCGCCAGGTGTTCAAGACCAGCAAGAGCGGCGCGGTCGCCGGCTGCATGGTCATCGAAGGTGTCATCAAGCGCTCGGGCGGAGCACGCCTGCTGCGCGACGGCGCCGCGATCTGGACCGGCAAGATCGGCGGGCTCAAGCGCTTCAAAGACGACGCCAAGGAAGTCAAAGAAGGCTTCGAGTGCGGTATCAGCCTCGACGGCTACTCTGAGTTCAAGGAAGGTGACGTCATCGAGGCCTTCGAGGTCGAAGAGGTCAAGCAGACGCTGTGATCACTCGCCCCGGGTTCAGTTCTGAGACGCCAGCATGCACGTCGGAGTGATGCGGCTGGTGTTTCAGATCCCGGGGGCGGCGTCGCTCAAAGATCGGCGCCGCGTGGTCAAGAGCTTCAAAGATCGCGTGCGTGCGCGCTTTCCGGTGTCGATCGCCGAGGTTGGCGACCTGGAGCGCTATCAGGTGGCGACCCTCGGCGTCGCCGTCGTGTCGAACGACGCTTCGCGCTGCTCCGAAGTGATGTCGGCGGTGTCGCGCGCGGCCGGGCTGGTAAGCGACGCAGTGCTGGCCGACGTGGCGACCGAGGTCGTGACCTTTGGCGACGGCGGGCGCAGTATTCGAGGCGGCATCGAGCAGGCGCTCGGACGGCTTGCCGAACCAGAAGCCGAGGAGGACTGAGCATGCCGGCACCGAGCGATGGGCGGCGCACCAAGCGCGTCGCAGAGCTGATTCAGCGTCATTTTGCCGAGGCCTTGCGGCGCGAGGTCGATGACCCTCGCTTCGCGGCGGTGGTGGTGACCGGTGTGGAGGTCTCCGACGACCTCATGATCGCCAAGATAGGGGTAAGGCTCCTGGTCGCGGACGACGACGAGAAGCAGCGGCGAGCCATCGTCGATCGACTGCGGCGCGCGTCCCCGCGGCTCCGTCGCGCGATCACGCCGCGTCTCGAGCTCAAGCGCGCGCCGGAGCTGCGCTTTCACTACGACACCGGCCCGGACGCGCACCAGCGCGTTGCGCAGCTCTTGCGCGAAGTCGAATCCGAGCGTAAGCCCGAAGAGTGACGTTCAGAGCGTCTTCGACGCGCTGACCGGCGGGCCTTCGAAGGCGGGTACGCGTGCGCGCGACGCAGCAGCGATGATGCAAGAGCGCGTTCCGCTCGGCAGATCCGCGCCCGAGACGTGGATGCCGCGCGCCACTCCGGAATTGGTGAAGCTCACCACGACCCGCACGGGGCCGCCGCGCTCGCCGCAGCTCGACGCCGAGCGCGCCACTTGACCGAGCGCCGCGACGAGCGCGTCGCGGCCCGGTCCTGTGCCCGACGAGGTGCGGCGCGAAGCGCGGCGCGAGTAGCGGGCGGGCGACGTAGCATCGGGCGTTTCGAGGAGCGGTAGCTGGCTCACCGCGAGCCGCGGGATCCCATCGAGGCGAGTGTCGGGCGCGCGCGGTGCGGGGGTGGGGAAGACAGCGTGCGGCTCGAGCGAAGGCGGCTCAGCGCTCGGCACGCCGGTGGCTGCTGCTGCTGGGCTCACGGCATCGCGCTCGAGCGCGCCGCGCGCGAACCAGGCCACGCCGAACGCGAGCGCCGCCACGGCGAGGAGCTCGGTGCCGCGCCGCGCGGTGCTCGGCGTCGGGACATCGAACGCCGCGGGCGCCCACGTGGAGACATCGGGCAGCTCGGGTAGCGCCGGCTTCAGGTCGAGGGGAACGGGCGCCGCGCGCGGCAGCGTGATCGCGTCCGGAATCGAAGGCGGCGGAGGAGGGAGCGTGCTGACGCGCAGCTCCTTCGAAGAAGAGCGACGCGAGCGTTGGTGCGGCAGGATTAGGTTCGAAGTCTCGACGCGCAGCATGTTTCCCTCGCTGGTCGAAGGGCGGTCGTATCGGGTCCCGCTCGACCCGAAACCGGCCACATACCACGCTTTATCGCGCGCCGCGTCCGTTAGCGCGCGTCAGATTCTCCTGACGCGCGGCTATTGCAAGAGCCTGCAGCGCTCGACTTTGACACTCGCGATGTTGTTGTCGTAGTCGCACTCGTCGACCAAGCGGGCGCCACCACCCACGTCGTTCACGACCATGGTGATGAACGAGTTCGCCGGCACGTCGGTCTTCGGGATGGCGCACTCGATGTTCTCGCAGCCGCCCTTCGGCACTGGGCCGGGGGTTTCGGTCTGGCAAAGCACCGTGTCGCGATTTTCACCGAGGTAGAACGCCGCCGGCATGTTCGAGCCGACGCCGCGCAAGCCGCGGTTGCAGATGCGCCCCGTGAACACCACCCGACCATCCGCGGTGAGCGAGCACGCGCTGGTGGAGTCGAGCGCACCAGTGATGTCAGCGAGATCTTGTGATGTCGCGCCCTGGCGATTCTGCCGGTAGTTGTTCAGGCCGGCCTCGCTGAAGTTCTGCTTCCACTCCGAGGTCTTCGGAATCGACCCGTTATCATTGATGTTGGTGATCGAATAAGCGTGTTGATTCCATAGGTTACGAGACGATGCCCAGCGATCGAGCTTGTCTCGGTACACCTTCACGCCGGCGAACCACTTGTTGGCTTCGTTGATGGTCGTGATGTTGCCGAACTCGGCGCGGCACACGTTTCCGGTCCCCGGAGTGCCTGCGATCGGCGGGTGGCAGGAAAGCCCCGACAGCTGGTCGTTCGGGTTCTGCACCGTGGCCATGAAGGTGTTACCGCACTCGGCGTCGGTGGTGCAGCGGCAGAAGCCTTCGACGCAGTTCTGCGAAACGCACTCGTCGTTCGCAGCGCAGCGCACGCCGGGCCACAGCTTGTCGACGCAGCCACCGGTGTTGCGCCCGGAAGGATCGCAGTTTTTGGCAGCCTGCGGGTTGCCGCACGTGGAGTAGACATTGAACAGCGGAGCGCCACCGAAGATGATCTTCGAGCGATCGGAGTTATCGGGATCGGCCACGACGGGCTGCTCCCACCAGGTCGCGGAGTTGCGATAGGTCGAGAACAAGACGTCGCCCGTCTTGCCGTTGTAAACGCGCACGAAGCACTCGTCCGCGTACACCGCTTCGGCCGAGCCATCGCCTTCGAAGTCGAAGATGGTCGAGCCGGTCATGCCCGAAGTGCAGTCTTGGGTAGGCGACTCCCAGAGGATGGAACGCGCAGGATCCTTGCAGTTTCCGCCGGTTGCGCAGCCAAGGTCGAACACCCGGTAGGCAAACGCGCCGGCCGAGGCGAGCTCGGGCATGCCGTCGCCGTCGAAGTCGCCAATGGTGGGCGGACCGCCGCGTTCGCCGAGCGCCTGGCCACCGAAGCACGAGGTGCCGGGCGGCATGGTGAGGTTGAGCAGGGGCTCTCCTTCCAGCGTGAAGATGCGCACCACACCAGAGGCCTCGTTGCCACCGATCGGTCCGACACCGACCACCTCGGCGCGACCGTCGGTCTTGGTGGTGTCGAATTGGCCGGCGCCGCTGCGCGTGCCGAAGTCGGCGAAGGCGTAGAAGGCGGGCGCATCGGTAGCGGCGGTAACGCCGAGGCCTGGATAGGCTTCGGCCCAACCGGTGCCGCTCCAGCGAAACACCTTGTTCGCCACGAGCTCGACCTTGCCGTCGCCGTCAACGTCGCCGACAGCGGGGTCCGAGCCCAGAATGACCGCAGGATTCGCGGCCGCGATCACGGCGCCGGTCAGGCCGTCGTTGACCTCGCCACCGCGGCCGATGATCTCCGGCTTGCCGTCGTCGTTGAGATCGTGAATCGAGACGCCGTCCCAAGCGCCCTTGCCCGGATCGCCGGCGGCGGGGGCCTTCCACATCACGTCGTATTTGGCGCCGTCGAACTTGAAGGCGATCAAGCCGCCGTTGCCACCCTGCGGGGCGTTCAGGCGCGTCACGATCTCCATCTTGCCGTCGCCGTCCAGGTCGGCAATGGCGGGCGTGGCCGCGTCGCGCACCGGGTCGCCCGCCGAGATGACTTCGATCTGCTGACAGGTCTGGCCGTTCAGGATGCGGATGCGACCACCGGCGGTGGCGTCTGCCGCGCCGTCGCTGGTCACGATGATGATTTCGCCTGCGGTGCCGGACTCGGTCGGCAGGTTTGCGACCAGCGGTGTCGTGAGCACGTGGATACTGGCCGGGTAGGGGTCGTTCGCGTCCGGCTTCGTCCACTCGCATTGCAGGTCAGGCGAGAAGAGCCCGACCGTCGCGGTGTTCTTGCACATGGTGTTGACCGGCCGCGCCGCGTTCGAGACGCAGGTGCCTTCGGTTACGCCTTCAATCATGCAACCGTCGACCGGGAGACAGCAGAAGGTGTCGTTGACGCACTTGGTCTTGGCGTCTTCGGTGGTGCAGGCGCCGCCGTTCGGCGAGCAGAGTCCGCCCATTTCGGTCAGCACGCACACGCCGTCAGTGCAGTCCGAGGTCTTGGTACACGTGGTCAGTACCGGGTTACCGTCGCCGGGATTGACCATCACGCTGCCGCCGCTGCCGCCGCCCGGCAGGTCGATGATCAGGCTGCCACCCATGCCGCTCTTGGAGCCGGTGGACGAGCTGCCACCTTTGCCGCCGCCTGCGCCCTTGTTGCCGCCTCCCGCCGAGCACGCGGCGATCAGCGCCCCACTCACGACTGCTGCAGCAACTCCTCGAGTCAGACTGTACCCGAATCGCATTCCCCAGCTTTAGCTTAGGGATCTGCGACTCGAGTGGCGCCTCACTGATATCGACATGGAAGTGATAAGAGTGCGCCAGGCGCCGTGCCGATTCCGGCGCCGTAGCTCGTGCATTCCGGCAAGTGGGGCGGTGTGAGTGCCGCCCCGCGTGCACGAAATTACTTTTGCTGGATGATGATCTGAACGCGGCGGTTTTTCGCCTTGTTCGCTTCGCTGTTGTTCGGAGCGATCGGCTTGTCGGCGCCGTAGCCCATGGCGGTCAAGCGATCGGGCGCGACGCCCAAGCGCACCAGCGCGTCGACGACCGCTTGTGCGCGGCCCTGGCTCAGGCGCTTGTTGTAGACGGCCGAGCCGGTGTTGTCGGTGTGGCCTTGCACCTCGGCCAGCCGGATTTCCGGCTTGCTCTTGAACAGATCGGCGAGCTCCTCGAGCAGGCCCATCGAGTCGGGGAGCACCTCGGTGGAGTCGTGCTGGAAGTGCACTTCCTTCTTCAGCTTCACCTCGCGGCCTTGCACCACCACGTTGGGCACGGTCGGGCGCTTGTTGAGCACGATGCGCGCCTGCACGTCCTTACGGGGCTCGACCTGCACCTCGGTGGCGGCGGTGAAGTAACCAGCCGCCTCGACCGACAGCTTGACGGTGCCGGGCTTCACGTTACCCACGCTGAACGCACCGCTCGCGTCGGCTGCCAACTCTAGGGTGCGGTTGAGCGGATCGGTGACGGTGATGCGTGCGCCCACCACGGGCTGACCGGACTCGCCGTCGCTCACGCCACCGACGACCGTGCCGACTTTGGGCAGCGCCTCGAGCTCGCAGATCACGTTGACGACGGTGTCGCCGCCGACCTTGCTGGTCCCCACCACGCCGCCCGGCGTGGACACGCCCGGCTCGCCAGGTGCACCCGGCGCCGGTGCCGCGGGAGCGGGTGCCGGCTTGCTGCCACGGGGCGGCACGGTGGCGATGCACTGACCGTCGCGGTAACCCTGAGCAGTGACGTTGAGGGTGTAGGTGCCGGGTTCGAGATCAGTGGAACGGAACGCGCCGTCATCCGTCGCGACCATGCCGGTGAGCGCGCGACCGTCGTAACGGAGCACGGCGCCGCCGACCGGCGTCTGGGTGCCTTTCTCGGTCACCACGCCGGTCACGTAGGCGCGCGGCTTGGCGAGCGGCTCGGTCTCAGCCTTCGCCACTTCCTTGATCACGGGTGGGGGCGGCACGGTATCGACCGCGTATGCGAGACCGAACCACAGGTTCCAGGGCGCCTCGGGAGCGACCTCTTCCACGAAGTCGCTGGTGGCGCCGGTACCGATGTCGAAAGCGGCCGTGAAAGCCAGGCCGTGATCTGCCCACGGATACAGGCGGGTGCCGAGGGTGAAGCGCGAGGGCGAGGTGCTAAAGCCCTGATTGGAGCCCAAGCAGCCTTCACCCGCTGCCATCACGTCGTCCAGATTACAGACGTAATCCTGGCGGTTCAGCGGGATGTCGAGCGTCCACTCCAAGAAGGGGCGCACCACCGGGTGGTCGTACTCGGCAGCCAAGCCGATGCCGATGAAGTCGACCCGGTCGATGTCGAGCCCGAAGCGCTCGATGCGCGAGATCTTCTGACCGCGGCCTGCGGGAGGCGGCGTGTTCTCGAGGTCTTCGATCAGCGCCGCGGAGTTATCGAGCTCGTACGAGAAGTTCGCGTGAAAGCGCAGCGGGATGTTGTCTGCCGGGTTGACTCGATTGTTCAGGTCGAGCGTACCGAGCGCGCTCACTTTGAAGCTCGTGCCAGCTCCGTCGAGCCCGACGCCGCCGGTGCCGTTGAGCAGCCACAGCTCCATCTCGCCGCCGAAGCCGAACATCGAGCCCGGCTCCTTGGGCATGAAGCCTTTGACACCGATGTTGGTGTCGCCCAGCACCTGCAGCAGCTGAGGCCGACCGCGCGTGTTGCTGATCGCGCGGTTGTGAAAGCCCATATATCCCTCCAAAAAGGGGAGGATCGTCGCCGAGAGGCCGAGGTGCATGCCCATGCCGTCGACGTCGTCGGGCGTGGTGGGCAGCTCGCTGCCGAACGTGGGACAGGGGTGATCGGCGTTGCAGAGGAAGCCGGAGCTCGTGAAGTAACTGCCGAGGATCGAAAACCGGAACGTCCCCGGCGCGCCCGAGCCCGCTTCGCTCACATGGAGCAGACCGGTCGAGCCGCTGAGTTGGTTCTGCGCTTGGAGCGAAGAAACACGCCAGCGCTTCTCGTAGTCGCTGGGCGGTTGCTCGTCCGCGCTCGGCGCGCCGAGCGAAAAGGTGCCTTGGGCGTCGGCCCCATCCAG
>JBEHXA010000171.1:0-12604 GCA_048498935.1 Myxococcota bacterium | reverse complement strand
CGCGCTGGAGCGGGCGCGCTCGGTGCAGGCTCGTTCCGGATCGCGGAAAACACGGACCTCGGCGCCGACCCGGACCTCGAGCTCCTCGCCCGAGTCGGTCAGCGTGACTTGGGCAGCGCCGGTCGAGTCGCCCGCGTCCGCCACTAAGACCCGCGTGTGCTGGAGCAGGGGTGCCAACTGCTGAGCCACGTCGCTGGCGCTCGGGCAACTGGAGTTGCTGGTCAGCTGCAAGCGGTCGGGCGGCGCGGCCGAGAGCAGGCGAGCCACGGTGCTGCTACCTAACAGCAGCGAGCACACGAGACTGAAGCGGGTCGCGGCGGTCAGGGGACGCTACTGGGCTTGCGAATGTAGGCGTCGTCCACGTACAGGGTGCTCTCCGAAGGGGAGAGATCCCCGGCGCCGTTGCCGACTGCCCAAAATACGTTGGAAAGCGTGGCCGAATGGAGATGCTCGATGTCGAAGAGCTCGACGCCGTCGAGCAGCACCCCAATGCGTGTGTCGTCCGGTGGTCGGTAGTCCAAGTAGAGGGTCAGCTCGAACCATTGGCCCGGCTGGACGCGCCCTTGCAGGCTTGCTGTCTCACCGCGCATCGAATCTAGATCGAAGAACTGGAGGGCTGTGCCGCCATCTGGCGTGTCGACCACGCGCACGTCCCAGAGCGAAATCGTCTCTTCCATCGAGAGCGGGTCTTCACGCGCGTAAAAGAGCGAGATCGACCACCAGTCGGCGACCGTATGGCTCTCTTCCAGCTTGAACCACGCGCCGTAGAACGCCGCGCCCGTCTCCGTGCGCCGATAAAGGCGCACGCCCTGGCTCGGCTCGCCGCGCGCGCTCGTATCGATGTACGCGAATACGCCCGCGCTGCCGCGATGACCGACGTCGGGCTCGACTCCGAATGCCGTCTCGCCCCAATCGTACTCACCACCCAGCAGCTCTCCGCCTGCCTCCCACTCGCTGAGGTCGCCGCTTTCGTGGTTGGCGGACCAAACCAGCTCGCCTTGTCGAGGCAAGCCCAACGTCGGCTCCGGAGTCGAGCCGGGGTCAGGTAAAGAGCCAGGGTCGGGCATCGTGCCACCGCTGGGAGGAGGGTCCGGATTGTTCGGGGCGGCGCCGGAGCCGCCCACGATCGGGCCTGGCGCAGGCACAGCCGGGGTATCTCCGAGCACAATCTCGGAATTGCAGCCAGCCAGATCGAGGCCGAGCGACGCGGCCAGCCAGAACGCGCGCGAGCTCTTCATCGCTGGTTCTACGGAGCAGCGGTCGAAAGCGCTCGCTTCGCCTGCTTGACGAAGCGGCCATTCGGAAACCGACTCAGGTACTCGCGAGCGAGTGCGCCCGCGTTTGGAGCGTGACGCGCGGCTGCGGACTCGACTGAAAGAATCAGCGCCTCTTCCTGCAGCGCACCTTGCGGGTGCTTGAGCCGATACTCTTCGGCGAGCTTGCTCACGCGCGCCGCGTCGCCTCCGCGGCGTGCGCGCATGGCTTCCACCAACAGCCGCGCGTCGGCTTCGCTGCTCGCTTTGCTGGAGTGCGCGGCATCGTTGCGGCTGCGCGGCGCGGGCAGCACTGGTTTGAGTTGCGCTACCGGTTCGGGCTGGGTGGTTTCGGCCAGCGGTTCTTGGGCGGCTCTCTGGGGCGCTTGGGCTCGCGTGCGATGCGGCGGGACCGGCGCCGTGGCTCGAGGCGGAGTTGCTTCGGTCGGCGCCGGTGCTTGCTTCGAATAGTAGTGCCCGACCGCCGCGCTCGATGCAGCCGCAAACAGCACGGCCGTGACCGTGAGTCGCAACGTGGGCGCTCGCGCCGCGAGCCTGGAGCCGCCACTGGCAGCCAACGCTTGCCAAACGCGCCTTTTCCGAAGCTCCGAACGCGAGAGCGGCCCGACCCGCGTCAGGATGTCCGCGCCGAGCTGGAGATCCGGATCCTCCAGGCCGTCGTCTTCGCGCAGCGGGCGAAACGGGGGCTCGAACCGAGTCACGTGAGCCTCCCGTCGTCGTGTAGCTTTTTGACGATCGCCGCGAAGTCTCGACGCGCGTGATAGAGCCGCGTGAACACGGTGCTGACCGGAATGCCCTGGAGTACCGCGATCTCTTCGCCTGTGTAGCCCTCGAGCTCGAACAGCACGAACGCGGTGCGGTGCTTTTCGCGCATGCGGTCCAGGATCAGCGTCAGCGCGCGTTGGGCGTCACGCAGCTCTTGATCTTCGGCGGGGCTACGGCCGGGCTCCACCAAACGCAGCAACGTGGTCTCGTGATCGACCTTGCGTCGCGCCAGCAAATGGCGAAACCAGGCTGCGCGCCGGTAGTCGCGCACCGTGCGTTGCGTGATGCGATACAGCCAGCCCTGCAAGTTCTGACCGTCGAACGCCTTGAGCTTGCGCCGCACGATGATGAAGACCTCTTGCGCGAGGTCTTCCAAGTCCTCGTCTCGCCCACCCAGAGCTCGGATCCAGCGAGCCACGTCGTGGAAGCGGGTCTCGTAAATGGAGCGAAAGCCGAGCGCCTCGTCCTCACCGAGCTCCTGCTCGGAGAGCGGCGGCAGCTTGCGTACGACGAGGTGGTTGGCGGTCGAGCTCATGGCGCCGGACCGAGGCGGATGACTCGCGCGGGCGAGCCGTTACCTCGGTCTCGGCGATCATCGCAGCCTTATGCCGTTTTTCAACCACTAGGCGAGACTTGTGAGTGATGCCCGGCGTTTAAGTGCGTGCAGCAGTAGCGGAGTCTTGTAGTTCGGTACGATCCATGTCCAATTTTGAAAATCTTCGCGGCGCTTTCCCATTAGCTACATGGGGCGCAATTGCGACCGAAGAGCCTCGCTACTTCTCGCTGTCGAGGTGCTGCATCTGCGCGTCTTGGTAGCGGCTGCCCTGCACGCCGCTCTTCGCCACCAGCGCCTCGAGCTCTGCGACCTCGTTCGGAGCGAGCTTCACGGCGAGCGCCTCGAGCGATTCACTCAGTTGCTTGCGCGTGCGCGCGCCGATCACGGGCACGACGCGGCCGCCTTTTGCAAGCACCCAAGCCAGCGCTAGCTGCGCGGTCGTGATGCCGCGTGTCTCGGCGCGCCTGCCCAGCTCCTGCACGAGCCTGCGGTTGTGCTCGCCGGCGTCACCGCTGAAGCGCGGCAAGTACGCGCGGTAGTCACCGGCACCTTGCGGCTTGGAGCCGCTCAGCAAACCGCGCGACAGCACCCCGTAGGCGGTGACGCCGATGCCGAGCTCGTTCAAAGCCGGAAAGATGTTGGCCTCCGGACCGCGGCTGATCAGCGAGTATTCGATTTGCAGATCGGTCACGGGGTGAACCGCCTGGGCGCGCCGAATCGTTTCGACGCCGACTTCGGAGAGGCCGATGGCTCGCACGTAGCCGGCCTTGACTAGATCGGCGAGCGCGCCCATCGTCTCTTCGATCGGTACGGTGGGGTCGAGGCGCGCGGGACGATAGATGTCGACGTAGTCGGTGCCGAGCCGAGTCAGGCTGTACGTGAGGAAATTGCGCAGCGCGGCCGGGCGAGCGTCGAAGCCGCCCCAGCCGCCGCCGGGAGCGCGCAGCGCACCGAACTTCACCGACAGCAGGGCCTGTTGCCGCCGGCCCGAAAGCGCACGGCCGAGCAGCAGCTCGTTGTGGCCCATGCCGTAAAAGTCGCCGGTATCGAGCAGGTTGATGCCGCGTTCGAGAGCCGCGTGAATGGTGGCAACGCTCTCGGTTTCGTCGGCGGCGCCGTACATGCCGGACATGCCCATGCAGCCGAGGGCCAGCGGGAAAACGCTCGGCCCGGCTTTGCCCAATCGAAGCGCTGCGGTGGCGGGGGATGCTTTGGTTTCGCTCATTTCGTTCACCTCGTGAGCAGAGCGTAGGGCTCGACAATGCATTAAACCAGTGAATAGGATATATGTGACACATGCAGGATAATTATGGAAGGGACCTCGACCTGAACCTGCTGCGGGTGTTTTGCGTCGTGGCCGAGGCCGGCAGCGTGACCGAAGCGGCCAATCGCCTGTACCTCACGCAGCCGGCGGTCAGCGCGGCCCTTCGCCGCCTGTCGGACGCCATCGGTGCTCCGCTGTTCGTGCGCGAGGGGCGGCGCTTGGTGCTCAGCAGCCGCGGCGCAGCGCTGCGCGCCCAGGCTCAGCCTCACTTGGCGGCGCTGGTTGAAGCAGCTCTGACACCGGGCGCGTTCGATCCCATGCAGAGCGAGCGGGTGATGCGCATCGGCTTGTCCGAAGGTGCGGAGACGTGGCTCCTGCCCAGGCTCATGCGGGTGCTCGAAGCGCGCGCGCCCAAGCTGCGGCTGATCGTCGTGCAGGTGCAATTTCGAACGGTGGCGGAGGCGCTGACGACGGGCTCGGTGTGCCTGGCCGTTACGGTGGCCGATCCACTACCAGCCGCGATCCGGCGCCAGGCGCTGTTCTGGGGGGACTTCGTGTGTCTGTACGACGGCCGGCACGTCCGCTCGAGCGCGCGCGGTCGCCTCAGCGAGCGAGCTTACTTCGAGCACGAGCACGTGATCGTCTCTTACAACGCGGATCTACGCGGCATCGTGGAAGACGTGCTGCAGAAGTCGCGCCGCGCGCGTTGCTCGGTGTCGAGCTTCGCGAACGTGGCTGCGATCGTCGAGGGTAGCGCGCTCTTGGCCACGGTGCCGCGCAAGCTGGCGGCCGAGGCCATCACGCGGCGGCCGCACTTGCGCAGCGCGGAGCTTCCGTTTCGGCTCTCGGGGGCCACCACCGACCTGCTTTGGCCCAGCGCGACCGACGACGACGAGGCGTGCCGTTTCCTGCGCCAATGTGTGCTCGACGCAGTCGGGCCCGCTAAGGCGGCTCCGCCCCGACGCTCGCGTTCGAGCCGAAGCGGCGATCGAGCTCGTTCGTGACCACGCTCACGACGTCGTCGCTGTGCAGGCTCACCGGGCCCACGCTCGAGCGCTGGTAGCCGAGCTGTAACAAACGGGCGCGCGTGACCTCGTCGAAGCCGAGGTGATCGCCGATGAAGAACAGCGCATCGTTCGACAGCGGTTGCGCTCGCAGGTCGTCTCCCTGCTCATCGAGCACGTAGCCCGGCCTGGGCCCTGCATCGGCCAGCACCTCGTCCAGGTCGCCCGCGCACACCGACAGCCCGGGCCGTAGCTCGCGAAACTCGTTCGCGCTCACGTTCGCGCTCGCACGTAGCGTTTTTTGAAGCAAAATGGCCAGGCTGCGCTCGTCGGGCCGGAGGAAGCGCGCGCTTTGGCCGTCGATGCGCACTGCCCGTGGGCCCCACGAGCCGCCACGCAGGATCAGGTACACCCGCACGTGCTTGCGCAGTCCATGCGAAACGAGCAGCGCCGCGCGCACGCAGCGCAGCAGCACGTCGATGCGCCCGCTCGAGCCCGGCAAATCGTCGAGTGAATACTCGCCCGACGCGAGCGCCGTCTGGCTGATCAGGACGAAAGCGCGCACGCTCAGTAGGCGTTCTGGCGCGTGCCCTTGCCGAACACCGTCAGCCAGACGATGCGCAGATCGAAGCCCAGGCTCCAGCGGCGGATGTACTCGATGTCGTGCGCCACGCGCTGCACCATCTTGTCGATGGTCTCGGTCTCGCCGCGGAAACCGTTCACCTGAGCCCAGCCGGTGATGCCAGGTCGGACCTTGTGACGCAGCATGTATTCCAAGATCTTGGTGCGGTAGTGGTGATTGTGAGCGACCGCGTGCGGACGCGGTCCCACTACGGACATATCGCCGAGCAGCACGTTGACGAATTGGGGCAGCTCATCGAGCGACGTGCGACGCAAGAATGCTCCGAAGCGCGTGACGCGGCGGTCGCCCTGGGTGACCTGTTGCACGTCCGCGCCATTTTCGGTGACACGCAGCGTGCGGAACTTGAGGACGCGGATTGGTTCGCCGTCGCGCCCAGCGCGGTCCTGCACGAACAAGGCGGGGCCCGGGGAGCGGAGCTTTACGCCGGCTGCGATGGCTAACAGCAAGGGCCAAGCGTTGCTCAAGAATGCCGCTGAAAACGCGATGTCGAACGCGCGCTTGGCCAGGCCGTGGATGCCCTTGGGCGCGTGCACCACCAGGTCTGCGATGTCCTCATGCGTCAACGACAGCGCGCGCGTGAGCGCGATCAGGAATTTTTCCTCTTCGAGATCGAAAGCATTGTTGGCGTCGCACACCTCGCGCACCAGCTCGAGCACGTGTCGGCGCTCGGCGAGAGAGAGCTCCAGCAAGGCTTCGGCAGTTTGGAGCGGATCGAATTCCTGCGGGTCGAAGGTCTCGATGCGGGCGCGCACGCTGTCGAGCAGCTGCATCCCGGCGGTGCGGCGCAGCATGATGCGAGTCACGGTGCGTCGTTCACGACCGCACATCTGCCCGTCGGCGTGGGCCGCGGCCAGCAGCACGTCGACGATGGCGATTTCCCGTTCCTCGCTCGTCGATGGCGCGAGCGGGGTCTGGCGCAGCGCCGTCAGCCGGAAGGCTCGCGGCATGCGGCTCGAGGGACTGGGAACGATGTCGGAGTAGCGAAGCTCGCTCTCCAAAGACATTTCGAGCGTAGGGAGGCCGTCCGACCCTGTCATCGAGCCGGAAGGTTACGCCGGATCGCCCTGCCTTCCGACGATAAAACGGGGCGTCAGGTGGCGCGCTCGGTGCGGCCGTCAGCATGTCGCGCGAAGCGGGCGCCGTCTTGGCCGTGCACCGGATCGTCTTTGGCCCAGGGCCATCCGCCGAAGCGGGTTGCGCGGAAGTCCGCGTAGGCTTGTTGGATCTCGGTGCGCGAATTCATCACGAACGGCCCGCTCTGCACGACTGGCTCGCCGATCGGGCGTCCCTGCAAGAGCAGTAGCTCGCCTTCCGACGCGCCGTTTTCGAGCTGGAGCGGAACCTCGGCGCGAACCTCGGCGGCATTGCCGACGCCGAGCTCGAAGCCGCTCAGCCGCAGCGAGCTACCACGGAAGAAGTAGAGCTTGCGGTTACTGCCCGCGACAGCGGCTGGCAACGCGAGCTTCGCACCCGGGTCGAGGCGCACCGTCCAGATCGCCACGTCGGCCTCGGCACGGCTGGCCCACGACTGCGGCGGCGGTGCGTTCGGTGTCGAAGTGCCGAATTTGCCGGCGATAACGGTGATATCGCTCGCCTTGCCGGAGCGATCGCGCTCGGTGCGGCGCGGGATCGTGTTCCGCCAAAACATCGAGAAATGAGGCTCCGCGAATTTGTCGACGGCCGGCAGGTTGAGCCAAATCTGAAAGAGCTCGAGCGGGTTGGGGCCCGAGCGCTCGAGCAGCGGAAACATTTCCGCATGAACGATACCTTTGCCCGCCGTCAGCCACTGCACGTCGCCGCCGCCGTAGCGCGCGGCAGCGCCCAGCGAGTCGGAGTGGTCGACCAGCCCTCGGCGCACCACCGTCACCGTTTCGAACCCGCGATGCGGGTGCGAGGGAAAGCCTGGCACTACCTGGCCGTGGTACATGCGCCAGCCGTTGGCAACATCGAAATCCTGCCCCAGGTTGCGGCCTGAGAGCGACGCGGCCGGGCCGAGCTGCGCGTTACCGGCGGGGTAGGGATCGTCGTGGTGCACGCAGAACAAGAAGGGGTCGAGCACCTTCCATTGAAAGCCGAGGGGCTCCGTGTGCTTCACCACTTCTACCGGGGGCGGAGCGGCCACGAGCGCGTCCGCTCGTTCCGGCGGCGCGTCGCTCCGGCAAGCCGACACGACCGGGGCGCTCACCAGGGCACCGAGTACTGCGCGTCGATCCATCACAGCCCTTGAGCATAGGCTGCGAACCCCGGACCGCAAGGTGGGGGCTTTGAGGCAGCCCGTCGCCGCCGATTTGCCTGATTTCGTGGGGATTTTCGGCGTGACTCGACGGCCGCGGAACCGCCGTGGCATGACCGGAGCTGCATGCGACTACGGCACCTGGCGGCGCTCGCGCTGGCAACCTTTTCGGCGGTGGTTTCGGCAGCTTGCGGACGAGGCAGTGGTTCGCAAGCGCTGCCTTCGGCGACTCCTTCAGCGGAGGCCAAGCCGCGCGTGGCAGACCTTCGGGTGCAGCAGGGGGCGCGCCTCTACGAGCGTTACTGCCAGCTTTGTCATGCCAAGGACGCGACCGGCTACGCTGCCGATAACGCGCCTTCGCTGGTCAGCAAGACCTTCCTCGAAAGCGCGCCCGACACGTTGATCGCCGCAGGCATTCGCATGGGGCGCCCCGGCACCGCCATGGCTGCTTACGGACGGGGGCGCGGTGGCCCGCTCGACGAGCAAGACATCTCGTCCATCGTGCTCTTCTTGCGCTCCAAGGGGCCGAGCACGAAGCCGCTCCCGGCGGCCGGTTCTAACGGCGACGCGCAGCGAGGCGCGCAGCTTTACGAGCAGCACTGTCAGTCGTGTCACGCGACCCCGACCACGCGCGGCAACGCACCGAGCCTGTTCAACCCGGAGCTCTTGAACGCCGCTTCTCCGGCATTCTTGCAATACGCGGTCGTAAACGGGCGGCCGCCGACGCCCATGCCGCCGTTTCAAGGCAAGCTCGCTGCGCAGGACGTGACCGACATCGTGACCTGGCTCTGGACGTTCAAGCCGGCGGCGCCCACCGCGCCCGTTGCCAGCACCGTCGTTCCGCCTGATTTGCCGGTGGTCATCAATCCCAAGGGCAAGCGCCCAGCATTCACACTGCGCGACGATCGGTTCGTGTCGGCAGCGCAGGTGAAGCAAGCGCTCGACGCCAAGCAGCGCGTGATCATCATCGATGCTCGGCCGCCCTCCGATTGGCTGCAGTTTCACATCCCGGGCGCGGTATCGCTGTCGTACTACGACGCTTCGCAGCTCGATCGCGTGCCGAACGACGGCACATGGGTGATCGCTTACTGCGCTTGCCCGCATCATGCGTCCGGCGAGGTGGTCGACGCGCTTCGGGCCCGCAAGTACCCGAATACGGCGGTCATGGATGAGGGCATCCTGTTTTGGCGCGACAAGGGCTACCCGCTCGAGGGAGCCAGCGTGCCCGGGCATCCTGGCCCGGTCGCTTCGAGCAAGCCGGCGCCGAGCTCGTCTGCCAAGCCCCCGGCAGGTGCGCCGAGCTTCGTCGCGCCGCCGCACGCTCCGGCGCCCAAGCCCTGACCTGCCTGCGTTGCCGCGCGCAGCTTCAGGTGGCTTCAGCGAGCAGTCGTCGCATGCGCTCGATCCAGTAAGCGTTCGTCAAGCGCGCTTGCACCTCCGGGCGCGCAAAAGCAGGAGCGTGCTCGGCGTGCCAGCGCGTCAGGTTCGGCCGCTCAATCTCGCGCCAATCATCGACAATCACGACCGGTAATCCCTCATAGAGAGGGTCGAGGGAGGAGCGCTTGACGATGACGATGTTGCCGAGCACGAGCGACTCCCAGGTGCGATGGCAGTCCAGCCCGTTGCCGTGCGGGCTGACTACGAACGCATAGCGCGTTTTTTCTCGCCACAGCTGGCTGCGGCGCAACTTCTGCTGCTGGAACACGAGGTCCGGATTGTGCGCCAGCGCCTCTTGGACCTGCGCTCGCGCATCTCCCCAGACCTGATGCTTGTGCTTGTTGAAATGAAAGTCGGCGTGCACCTTGAGCAGGCGCTCGGCGCTCGGCGGCATCTCGGCCCGAATCACCTCGAGCTCTGCCTCTTGAGCGGCTGGCGTCGCCTGCTGCTCGCCCCACTTGGGGCCATTGCTGATGGTGTGGAAATCCAGCCCGATCGGCAAGTGCCGCAGCTTGGGATGACGCCCGGTCCCGTCCAGATTCTGCGTGAACCAGAGGCCGAGCTTCGGGCTCTCCAGCAGGCGCTCGCTGCCGTCGAAGCCCTGCGGAATCGACCAGTCTTCATCGCCGGTCACGAGCGCGAAGCGCGCTTGGATGCGCGGTAAGGCTTCTTCCAAAAATTGCGGCAGCGCGATCAGGCGCGTCCAGACCAGATCTCCGTCACGCACTTGCTCGAAAGCGCGCGGATCGAAACGCAACGCGGCTCGCCCGCCACGCTGGCCGCGTACGAAGACGAGCCCGCCGTTGTGGTCGCACGAGAGCGCCAGGCCTCTGCTCCACACGTAGCGCGTCGGCTCGAAGGCGCCCAGCTTGGGACTTCGCCACTGCGCCTCCAAACCGCCCAGCGCGGCCGCCGCACGGTCCCAAATCCCTTTCATGAATTCACCTGCTCGAGCGCGCGCTGATAGCAGCTGAGCGTCTGCGCGGCGCAGCGTTGCCATGTAAACGTGGCAGCGTGCGCGAGCCCGCGCCGACGCAGCTCCACCCGTAGGGCTTCGTCCGCTACGAGGCGCGTCAGCTCGGCGGCAAACGGCTCGACGCCGAGCTCCGTCAAGGTCAGCGCGGCATCCCCGGCGACCTCGCCCAAAGCCGAAAGGGCCGTAGTGAGGGTGGGCGCGCCGCACGCCATGGCTTCCAGCAGCGTGAGTCCGAAGCCCTCGTAAGACGACGGGAAAACATGCGCCAAACACTGGCGGTAAAGGGGGGCGAGCAGAGGCTCCGCGACGAAGCCCAGAAGCTTGACGCTGCTTTCGACGCCGCTATCGAGCACTGCGGACATCACGCGTTCGCGCTGCTTCTTCGACAGCGGGCCTGCCAGCACGAGCGTGACTTCGGTTGCCAGTCGACTATGGGCAAACGCGCGCACCAAGAGCGGCAGGTTCTTACGCGCATCGCCCGCGCCCATGTACAGCAGGTAGGGCCGATCGAGCCCGAGCTCCTCGGCAACACGTTGCCGTTCGCCCGCCTCGGGGTGGGGAGTGAAACGCTGGTGGTCGACGCCATGGTGCACGACGTCGATGCGCTCGGCCGGAATGTCGAGCTGCTCGATCAAGTCGCGGCGCGTCGCCTCGCTGATCGCGATGACTCGGAGCGCGGTCTTGTAGCGCGCCTCGTCCCGGGCGCGCTGCAGTGCGTGCGCGCCGGGCAGCGGCGGCAAATACGGCTGTCCCAGCAGCAGCGGGATCAGGTCGTGGCAGGTGACGATACGCGGCTTTCGGCGATCTATCGGCGTCCCCGGCGGATCGGGCAGGTGCACGAGCCGGCTCGGCACTCGGTTCAAGAGCGAGCCCATGAACAGGCGCCGTTCGAGCTTGTGGCGCTGATAGTGCAGGCCCGAAGTGTCGATGCCGTAGTCGCCGTCGAAGCTCAGGCTTGCGTCGAGCGCACCTTCGAGCGCGCCGCGGTGCCGTACCAAGCCGGCGAGCGACAATTGCGCGCCCGGCAAGCCTGGATAGGCGCCGAGCCAGCGCTCGCGCTGAGCGAACTCTTGACACAAGCTGCGCACGTAGCGACCGATGCCGCGGTCGCGTGACTGCGTGTTCAGGACGGACATGTCGACGATGACATCGAGCATGTTCAACCTCGCCTGGCGGCCATCGCCGCGGCTTCGCGATAGACGGCGAGCGTGGTGCGCGCCGTCTGATCCCAATCGAAATCGCGCGCCCGCACCAGTGACCGCCCCACGAGCTGATCTCGTAGCCCGGGCTCGTTCAGCCGCTGAAGGGCCAGAGCGAGCGCTGCCGCGTCGCCCACGGTTGCGTGGAGCCCGGCGCCGCCCACGACTTCCACCAGTGCCGGAGTGTCGCTGCTGACGACCGGGCAGCCACAGGCCATGGCCTCGAGCACTGGAATGCCGAAGCCCTCGACCAACGACGGCTGGATCAGCGCGCGCGCCGACTGCAGCAAGCTCACTAGATCTGCCAGAGCGACGTTCGGCACGAAGCGCAGGCGATCCGCGACGCCCAGGCTTTCAGCGAGCTTCGTCAAGCGCTCACCCGAGCCGGTGCGTTGAATCAGCACCAAAAGCTCGTCCGACCCCGCCGCGCGAGCGAACGCGGTGATCGCCAGCTCGTGCGCCTTGTACGGCTCGTTCTTGCCGACGACGAGGTAGTACGGGGCGGCGCTGCCGATCACGCCGTGAGCGCGCGCGGCGGCCGCTGCTGGATCCGGGCTCGCCTCGAAGCAAGCGTCGACAGCATTGTGGGTGACCACGATGCGCCCGGCACTCTGCGGGGAAACGGCGCGGATGCGCGAGGCCGTCGCTTCCGAGACCGCAATGATGCGAGTGGCGTGGGTCATCGCCCAGCGCATGCCCTGCTGGTAGTAGCGTTGCCGGATGCGGCGCATCAGCGGACGCGCGTCGACCAGCTGAGGCTGCTCGAGCCACATCAGGTCGTGAATAGTGACGACGCTGGGGCAGGGGAGGCGCGGCGCGAGCAAGCTGAACGGAAAGTGAATCACCTGGTCAGGCTCGATGCGGCCGAGGCTGCGCGGCGCCAGCAGCGTGCGTAGGCCGTCAGCCGGCGCTGGTACGGGCGTGCAGGTCACGTTTGGAAAGCTGACGGGGCGCGGGCGATCCCGGTGGGTCCACAGCTCGAAGCGCGCGTCGGGCGCCAGCAGCGGCAACCGCTCGATGAGCGCCTCGACGTACCGCCCGATGCCGCTCGGCTTCGGGTCGACGTAGCGGGCGTCGATGATGAATCGCTCCGCGGGGGCGGCGCTCGGGCTTGCTACTGAGCTCATGGGCTGCGGTCAGCGGCGCGCACGCTAGCTCCAAGCGACACGCTTCGCCATGCCGGCCGCGTTTTGCGCGAAAAGCGCGGCCGCGGAGCTGAAAAAAGCGAAGGCGAGGGGGAGGGACATCGGCTT
>JBEHXA010000170.1:0-12662 GCA_048498935.1 Myxococcota bacterium | reverse complement strand
GCGCCGGATCTATAACACCAGCCTCGCGATGGCCGGCCTGCCCCGGTCTACGAGCTCGGCGTCGAGCAGGGCATCTACTACATCGCGATGGAGCTCTGCGAAGGGCTCACGTTGACCGAAGTCCTGATGGAGACGGGCCCGCTCGACCCCGCCGAGGGTGCGCAGATCGGAGTCGAGATCTGCCGCGCGCTCGACTACGCGCATCGACGTGGCGGCATCGTTCATCGCGATGTCACACCGCGCAACGTGCTGCTCGACGAGGAGGGTGCGGTGCGGCTGATCGACTTCGGTATCGCGGCGCCGGTCGTGGGTGCGCGCGCCAGCGAACGCATCGAAGTGTTCGGCTCGCCCGGTCACATGCCGCCCGAGCAAATACGAGGTCAGCGGCTCACTCCGGCCACGGACGTCTTCGCCGTCGGCGCGCTGCTGATCGAGGCCTGGACGGGGCGTCCGCCCTTTCGGCGCGGCAGCTTCGAAGCCAGCGCTGAAGCGCTCCACGACCCGCTCCCGTCCTTGCAAGTTGACCACGCCGAGCTCGCGCCGATCGCCGACGTGATCTTGCAAGCGGTCGCGCTCGACGCCGCCGAGCGCCCTCAGGATGCCGAGGCTTTGGCGCGTCGGCTCCGCGACTTCTCACGCCAATTCGATAGCGGCGACGTCTCCAAACGGCTCGGACAGCGCGTCAAACGCGCGCGGCGCCGGCTGCGCAGCTCGTTGCCCTGGCTCCCCGGTGAGTCGAGCGGTCCGCTCACGCCCGCAGCCACGCCGCAGGCGCGCCTCTCGAGCAGGCCGGCACCGGCAACGCCCGCGACGCCGCCCATGCCCGCGACCGGCTCCGGCTCGGCGCCGGTCACGCGCACCTTCGCGGCCAGCGGCGATCTGGTCGAGTGGACGCGCAAAATCGCCAGTGTGCCGCCAGCGGCCGAGCCTGACGGTGTTGCGTCTCCGCCCGTCGATGAGACCGAGCCCGGTGCTCCACCCCTCGCCACCCGTCCGGCGGTCCCGCGCCTTTCGTCGCGCCCGCCGCCGCGCCGCGTGCCTTGGGCAGTCATCGGTATCGGAGCCGCGCTAGTGGCCAGCCTGGCGGCGGCCACGCTTGGCAAACGCCCGCCTCCTTCCAGCGCTGCGCCGCCTCCCGTCTCCGTGCCTACGTCCCCAGTCGTAGAGCAGCAGCCGGTGGCTACCGTTCCGTCCCAGCCACCAACGCCGCTCGCCGGCGCCGCAGCAGGTCCTGGTACCTCGGCCATGGCCGAACCGGCGCATCCGCCCAGGGTCCCAGTCAGCTCGTCCTCACGCCGTCCTTCCGCCGCGAGCGCCGCGCCTTCGGCGGTCGCGGTCGACCTGGCTTCGGCAGCTGGTTTTCTCAAACTCACGGCAGATCCGCCCGCCACCGTCACCGTGGTCGGGCCGAAAGTGGCAGAAACGCTGGTCACCCCCGTGCGCCAGCTCAAGCTCCCGGCTGGCAGCTACAGCGTCACGTTTCGATCACCGACGTTCGGCGAGCCGGTCGTGGCGCAAGTCGCGCTCGGCTCCGGCGCGTCGCGCAGCGTGCACGCGGATTTCCGCGCTGCATTGCCCACCGTGGTCGTGCGCTGAGCGCGAGCCGCTATCCCGCGTCGGGGTGGATCTTGAGCGCGCCGGTCTGGCGTAACGCTTCGTAGAGCACGATCGCGACCGAATTGGCGAGGTTGTGCGAACGCACCAGCCCCGACATGGGAATGCCCACCACTTCGTCGGCGCGCTCGGCCAGCAGCTGCTCGGGCAAGCCGACGCTCTCTTTGCCGAAGATGAGCACGTCACCCAGCTCGAACGCCACGTCCAGGTAGCTCCGCGTGGCGTGACCACTGAACAAGTAACGGCGCGGCACGCGCCCGAACGGGCGCTCTTGGTCGATGGCTTGCTCGGCGGCTGCCAGGGTCTCGTGCGTGTTCACGTCGACGAGGTGCCAGTAGTCGAGGCCTGCGCGTCGCACCGCGTGCTCGTCGATGCGAAACCCCAGCTTACCCACCAGGTGGAGGGGGGCGCGCGTCGCCGCGCAAAGTCGAGCCACGTTACCGGTGTTGGGAGGGATCTCCGGCTCCACCAGCACCACGTGAAAAGGTCGCTCGATGGGCTGTGATCGGAGTCGCGGCAGGCGTGCCGTATCGGGGGTATCGCTCATTGTCGGCCAGCGGGAAGCTGCCAGCTTACCCTCGATTTGGCCCGCTTGACGCACGTCGGTGGCGGCAAGTAGCCTCGCCCGACGGACCGCCCGATGCGCGTACGCTTAGCCGCTTGTGTCGTTGCCACCCTCGTCACCTGCGTCAGCGTGGCCAGCGCCGAGCCCATGGACCCGGCCCTCGAGCGGCTAGTAACCGACGAGAGCTGTCACCGCACCGCGGCTGGCGATTGGAATGACGCCGCGCCGCCGGCTGCGAGCGTCTCCTGCAAGCCCGATCACGTCTCGTTCAAGAAGTTGATGAGCCAGTATGCCTTCGCGTTCGCCCCGAACGCGATGCACTCGGCGCGCACCACCGGCTACGGCGGTTTCAACATCGCGATTGAGGCCGACTACACCAAGATCTCGTCTGACGCCGACTACTGGAAGCGCGGCACGCAGGGCCCGGTCGACGCCTCCAACAACTCGTCTTCGACCGAGAACGCGTCGCCTCAGGGCATGCTGCAGCTCTACTCGCTGAAGTTCCGCAAGGGCTTTGGGTTCGGGCTCGAGCTCGCGGGTGCCGTCGGCTTCATGCCGAAAACGAGCATTATCTCGGGTGGCGCTGACGTTCGGATGAGCCTGCTGGAAGGCTTTCGCAAAGGCCTCGGCGGCGTGCTGCCCGATATCGCGGTCGGCGGCGGCGTGCGCACCATCACCGGCACGCCGCAATTTCAAATGACCATCGCGGGGCTCGACGTACAGATCAGTAAGCCCCTGCCGATTCAAGACTCGTCGGTGCTCACTCCGTACGTCGGCTACCAATACCTCTGGATTTTCGCCGATTCCGGGCTCATCGATCTGACTCCCGGCACAGACGCGATTCGCTATTGCAACTACACCGGTCAAGACGTGCCCGGTAACACCGATCCGACCGCGGTACCCGGCTCTGTCAACGAACCGAACGACGGCCAACCGGTGTGCAACGGTGGCTCATCGCTCGACTTCAACAACAACGCGGTGTTTCAAAACGTCCGGCTTCAGCGCCATCGCCTGATCTTCGGTCTCAACTACCGCTATGAGATGGTCATGGTCGGTGGTCAGTTCCTGATCGACGCGGTGCCGCCCGCCGACGCCCAAACCGACGCCGTCAACGAGGCCGCGCTGCAAGGCGAAGATCGCCAGTACACGATGTCGTTCGAGCTCGGCGCGATGTTCTAGCTCGCGGCCCAGCGCAGCCCGAGCACGCAACCCACCACGATTAGCAGCAGAGTCGGCACGAACACCAACGTGACCGCGCGCCTCGATGCGCGCGTCGCTTGAGCGGGCTCGAAGTGATGTACGTGCGACAGGTACGCGAGCGCTGCGCTTTGCGGAGCCGTCAAGCCGCGCGCCGAGTGGCGCAGGGCCGAGACCGGGCCGTCGGTGAGCATCAGCAGCAGCAAGCCGAGCGGCAGCGTGACCAAGTCCCAACCGCAGCTGTAGAGCCCGAAGCGCAAACCGCGCCCGGTCTGCCGTGAACCTTCGCGGCGCGCGGCCGCGTCCAGCGCGAGGCCGTGCGCCGCGTGCAGCGCCACCATACCCGTCGAAAGGGCGGGCACGCCCCAGAGCAGCGCGCGCAAGACCGTGCTGCGCAGCGCGGTGTCACCGGTGAGCTGAGGCCCGAGCGCGGGGAGCAGCACGAGGATGCCGGCCCCCAAGGTCACGCACAATCCGAGCGCCGCCACCACTTCGGCCAGGCACGCGAAGGCGAGCGGAGCCGCGACGCCGCCGGGCGGTAGTGCCGAGAAGAACGGCGCGGGTGACAACGTGCCGAGCTTGGCGGTCGCCCACAATCGCGAGAGCAGCGACGCTCCCGGTCGCTCCCAAGGTACGATCGCCATCACGCCCGAAAATGCCGACGGGCGATCGACGTCGCAATTGCACTCGGGCAGCCCGCACGTCGCGCACACGACCGCGGCCGGAACTTCCGACAGCTCGAGCGCCGACTCGTCGACCTCGAGCTCGGGTTGCGAAGGGATTCGCGGAACCGGTGTCCGGAGCGCGCCCATGGTCCCTCACTAGCACGCGCTGCCTGCTGGGCAACGTTCGCGGGGTCAGTGCAAGGTCTTGCCGGCGCTCGTTTCGGTCGATCGCGCGTCGTCGTCACTCACGGTGACGCGCGTATCCAGCAGGAATTTCGGTAGCTTGTCCAAGCTGCCGCCGAGTCGCGCCGCTACCGCGGTAGCGATGAGTGAGATCGCGCCACTGGCGAATAACCCATAACGGAAGTGCAGCTCCAGCGGTGCAGCTCCGCGGCGGGGCGGGAGCAACAAGAGCATCAACACCTCCGTGAAGGTCATCAACGCGAACATCACGGCGATGACACGGATGCCGCGCAGGCGCGTGATCGTTCGCCGCGTCAGCACCAACGGGATGAGAACGAGCCAAGCCGTGGCGCCACCCCAGAGCCATCCCGCGCGTCCGCGTGCGAGATCGAAAGCGCTGTACACGGCGATCTCGGGCGCCCTGAGCTCGACCCACGGTAAGAAGTACGCGACCAGACCCAGCACCGATAGCCCGACCAAGGCTCCACGACCGCGCCCCAGATAGCGGCTCGGCAGCGGCTGATCTTCGGGCAGGGTGAGCTGACCAGAAGCGGCCTCGTCCTCGAGCGAGTCGAGCGACGGCGGTAGCTGGCTCATCCCGACGAGCGGGATGTCGCAGTCCGGACAGGCGCGCGCCTCGTCGCTCCTGAAGAGCTTCCGGCAGAACGGGCACGCTTGCAGCGCCGCCATCGGCGCAGAATAGCCGAGCCGCATGCCCCGGTCCGACACTGCCGCCCGTTCGAAGTTCCAGCCGGACATGGCGTGAAATGACGCGACGCGTTACGGCCGCTTACCGGCACCGCCGATGCTAAGGTCGCCCACCTCGTGCCCACGGATTTCATCGAGCAGCGCGATCGCATCGCAGCCCTGGTCGGGCTCGATAGCGCGACCGCGCGCCTCGAAGAGGCGCTGACGCACCCGAGCTTTTCCAACGAGCGCCGGGACCTACCCGATAACCAGCGGCTGGAGTTCCTGGGCGACGCGGTGCTCGGCTTTTGTATCGGCGAGCTCCTTTTCATGCGCGAGCCGAACGCCCAAGAAGGCACGCTGACGCGCCTGCGAGCCCAACTGGTGAGCGCCGAGGCGCTCGCGGCCTGGGGACGCCGTCACGAGCTGGCACGGGCTCTCCGGCTCGGGCGTGGCGCCGAAGCGGCTGGGCTCTCTGACGCGACCAATGTCGTTGCCGACGCTGTGGAGGCGCTGGTGGCGGCGGTCTTCTTGGAGCGCGGGCTCGACGCAGCGCGGGCCCTCTGTCGTTCCATCGCGGACCCGGCGCTCACCGAGGTGCGCCCCGAGCTCGACCCCAAGAGCGAGCTGCAAGAGCGCCTACAGGCCGAGAGCGGTGTCGCGCCGAGCTACGAGCTGGTCGAAATGGGCGGACCCGCGCACGATCGCTGGTTTCGCGTCGAAGTGCGGCATCAGGGCCGGTTGCTCGGCGAAGGCCGCGGCAAATCGAAGCGCGCCGCCGAGCGTGCGGCCGCCACCGTCGCCTTGACCGCGCCGCCGACGCTCGACACGGAGCAGGCTCCATGAGCGGGCTGGCTCGTCGCCGCCTGCTGCTGCTCGGTGCGCTCGTACCGCTCGGTTGGGCCAGTACGGCCGAAGCCGGAAGCTACCTCAATCGCTGCGCGCTGCTGGTCGCTCAAGCCAGCCGAGAATCCGAGTACCTGCGCGCGCGCGTCAACGACAAGGACCTGGCAGAGCTCGTGCACTCCATCGCGGTCGCGCGCTTGAACTCCGCCTCACGCATGACCGTGCCGAAGGAGGTCGTGCTCGCGCACCCTCACTTGCTGTTGATGCTCGAAAACTACGAGCGCTCGGCCGACGCCGCCACCGAAGGCCACTCCGAGCGGTTTCTCATCTACCAACAACGCGCCCGCGACGAAGAGCAGATCTTGCGCGGCGTCATGAAGCAGCTCGGCTGGGCTCTGCCCGAATACTGAGCCCCAACTCGATGCAGCGATCTTCCAAGCAAATGGCCCTGTTGCTCGTGCTCGCGGCGGCGCCCGCGCTTGCAGCGGATGCGGCGACGCCGGTCGTCACCGTCGGCTCCGAGCAGGCGGATGCGGCAGCCGTCGCACGTGCCTTCGCGCGCGTGCCTGCGTTTCAGTTGGCCGCGCTCGGCGAAGACGACGCCGCTCGGCGTCGCGCAGTGGTCGACCGTCTGCTGGTACCCGAGCTGCAGGGCGCAGCTGAAGCGCGCGCTCGTGGCCTCGATGCACGACCGCGTGTCGCCGATCGCCTGCGTGAGCTGTTGTCACGCGCCATGGATGCCGAGCTCGCGCGAGACACGGCGCGTGACGCTGCCGTCACCGACGCCGACGTGAAGGCCTATTTCGAGCAGCATCGAGAGCGCTTCGAAACGCCCAGGCGCATTCGCATCTGGCGCATTCAAGTCGCCGACGAGGCGCTGGCGCAAAAGATTCTGAAAGAGTCGCAAGGCCCCGGTGGCCCCAAGCGCTGGAGCGAATTTGCCCGGGAAAACTCGCTCGATACGGCCACCAAGTTGCGCGACGGCGACCTCGGCTTCGTGCGCCCCGACGGCAGCACCGAGACGCCCCGAGTGCGCGTCGATCCGGCCCTGTTCGCTGCAGTCGACAAGCTGAGCGACGGCGAGCTCGCTCCGACGCCGCTCGCGCTTCACGGCGGCTTCGCGGTGGTCTGGCGTCGCGGCAGCCTCCCCGCCATCAACCGCACGCTGGCGCAAGAGGGCCCGGCCATCTCCACGCTGCTCACGCGTGAGCGCCTCGAGAAGGCGCGCGCCACGCTGCTCGAGTCGCTGCGCAAAACATCCTTGTCCGACTACGATCCGCAGCTCCTCGAAACGCTGCCCGACGGCGCGTTCGCGGCTCCCGACCCTGCTCAGGCGCTAGCTCCGCTCCCAAGCGCGAGCACAGCGCCGGCCGGTGCCGAGACGCCCAAGCCGGGCGATCGCGGCACGCGCTGAACATCGCCGCACGCTCCGCGTCACCGGGCGCGAAGCGTAGCTCCGGCTACGTCCCTCAGGCCACGCCGAGCGACTGTTTCGGCGCTTCTTCGGCTTCGGCAGCTTCAGCCACTCGTAGCTCCGTGGCCGGAAATCCCGAGTCTTTGAGCCGTTTTCTCGCCACCTGCAGCGCCCGTGCGCTCTCGTCGATCGAAAGCGCCGCTCGGCCCAGCTTGCGCGCCGCATTGGCGGTCGTGCCGCTGCCGGCATAGGCGTCGAGCACCCAATCACCGGGCAAGGTGCAGCTCTCGATCAGCCGCGTCAGTAACGCCTCCGGCTTTTGAGTCGGATACCCGGTGCGCTCCTTCGCGACCGGCGCCACGATGCCGATCTCCCAAACATCGCCGAGCGGCGCGCCCGGCGTCGCCTCCGTGGTCACGCTCGAGCGCGTGCGCCTCCCGGTCTCGTTGGTCACCGCGCGCTGCTTCTTGCTGCCCCAGGTGGCGAGCGTCGACGCTGCGAGCGGCTCGTACAGCTGCTGAAAGCGCGGCCGCACCCGGGAGCTCTTCACGTAGCGCAGCAGTACGTCGTGCACCCGCTGAAAATTCGGGGTTTTGGAGGGCCAGCGCCGATAGCGCCAAATGATTTCACTCGCGAAGCAGTCGCGCCCGAAGATGCGATCGCACAGCACCTTCAGGTAATGGCTCGTCTTGGGATCGACGTGCAAGACGAGGCAGCCGTCCTCGAGCAGCAGGTCACGCGCCGCGGCGATGCGCGGCTCGAGCGCCGCCAAGTAGTCGTCCAGCGAATCCCAGCGGTCGTCGAAAGCCGGCTTGAGGGTGCGAACGATCTGACCCTGCTTGTCACGCTTGCGCTCGACCAGCGCGTGCTCGCGGCCGGTCAAGAACGGCGGGTCCAGGTAAGCCATCGCGAAGCGCGTCGGCTCGCCTGCCAGGAGGCGGAGCGCGCTCAGGTTATCGCCCGCTAAAAGCACGCAATCCGGATCACCCCGCCGCACCAGCGACAGCTCGTCACCGGCGGCCGGAATCGGGGAAATACCGCATTTTTTCAGGGCCGATTGGCGCTCGGGCATGCTCGCCTGAAATGGTAGCGGGGCCGAGGTAGCGGCTACCAAATTTCCGGCTGCGGTTTGCAGTACGGGGGCCTGCTGTTAGCCTCCCGGTCCCCGCGATGAACCGCATTTTTTCGGGCATGCAGCCGACCGGCGGCCTGCACATCGGTAACTACTACGGCGCGCTCAAGCAATGGGTGGCGCTCGCTCGCGAGCCGGGTAGCGAGACGCTCTTCTGCGTGGTCGACGCGCACGCCGTCACGGTCGAGTACGAAGCCAAACAGCTCCCGACCCGCGTCTTCGAGGCGGCGGCGGCCTACCTGGCGGCCGGCATCGATCCGGCCAGCTCGATCGTGTTCGTGCAGAGCGACGTGAAGGAACACATGGAGCTCTCCTGGTACCTCACCACGCTCACCATGATGGGCGAGCTGAACCGCATGACGCAGTTCAAAGAAAAGAGTGAGCAGCACAAGGAGAACAACAACGCCGGCCTGTTCACCTACCCGATCCTGATGGCGGCCGACGTGCTGCTCTACAAGGCGACGCTCATCCCGGTGGGTGAAGACCAGGTGCAGCACCTCGAGCTGGCCCGTGAGATTTGTCGCCGCTTCAACCACCGTTTTGGCCCGGTTTTTCCGGAGCCGAAGCCGCGCCTGTCCAAGGCCCCACGCATCATGGGCCTCGACGGCAAACAGAAGATGAGCAAGTCGCGCGGTAACACCATCGACCTCGAAGATCCGCCCAAGCTCATCGAAAAAAAACTCAAGGGCGCCTTCACCGACCCATTGAAGCTCAAGCTGGGCGACCCCGGCCGCCCCGAGATTTGCAACATCTTCACCATCCACGGCGCTGCCTCCTCGCCCGAGGCGGTCGCCGACATCGACCGCGACTGCCGCACCGGCGCGCTCCCCTGTGGCGAATGCAAGATGCGGCTGCGCGACGCGATCGTGAGCGACCTCACGCCGCTCCAAGAGCGCTACGTCGAGCTCCGCGCCAAGCCCTCGATCGTCGGCGACGCGCTCGTGCAGGGCGCCGAAAAGGCGCGCGTCATCGCGCAGCAGACCATGACCGAGGTGCATCGCGCGATGGGGCTCACCACCGCCTCGCAACCCAAGGCCAAGGCTTGATTCGCGCGACCCGCCGCGCCTGGCTCGCGTTCGCAACTCGGGCGTCACTCGCGGTGGGTCTCGCGCCTCTGGCTTGCCAGGGCGAAAGCAGCGACGTCGAACCGGACCGCCTGGTCTCGACCTTTATCGAGCGCATGCAGCGCGTGCACGGCGACCGCAAAATGGCGCGCGCCGCCTACGACCTGCTCTGGAGCGACGCCCGCCGTAACCTCGCCGAGCGCGCCAAGCGCGCCAGCGATGTGGCCGGCCGCGAGCTCGCCCCCGAAGAAATGCTGCCCCCCTCGCGCTTCAGCCTCCACCACAAGCCCCGCCGCTTCGACGCCCGCATTGACGGCGATTGGGCCGAAGTCACGGTCACGAGCGAAGACGGCGCCGTAGATCGCGTCAAATGCGTCCGCGAAGACGGCAATTGGCGCGTCGTCCTCGAGCTACCACCGCTGGCTCCCATCGAGCGGCGTCTGGACGGCGGCTTGTAGGGTACGGCCCGCGGTGCGTCGACGCGGCTAGAGCTCGAACTCGTCGCCGAGCAGCTCGACTGGCGGCGCTGCGGCGGGATCGCTGTCGCCGTCAGCGTCGCCCTCGCCCTTCTCGTCGCTCGCCTCGATGGCGGCGTCGATGCGGGCCAGCACGCTCTTCAGCATCTCCTTCGAGCGTGCCTCGAGCGCAGCGCGCTTGCGCTTCTCTTCCTCGAGATCGTGCGCCAACGAAATCGCTGCGAGCAGCAGCGACTGCGGCGAGATCGGTCGACCCGGCGCGCTCATGCTGCGCAGGCGCGCGTCGACGAGGTCGGCCAGGCGCTTGAGCTCGGTCTCTTCTGCGGAGGCGACGACTCGATACGTCTGTCCTCCGACCTTGAGCTCGACTGGGCTGCCTGCCATTCGTCGGAGACGCTAGCACCGGCC
This sequence comes from Myxococcota bacterium, assembly GCA_048498935.1. GTDB lineage: Bacteria > Myxococcota_A > Polyangia > Polyangiales > Polyangiaceae > PMG-095. Next base: position 2,411 of record JBEHXA010000170.1, on the reverse strand, counting down.
CGCACGCATGGAAATGGCCAGCCGCCCAGTTTGCGGCCGCGCGCCCATTTCCGATGTGGCGCCTGGGCACCACTTTTTCACGCCTGAGCGGTGGTTAGCGCTCGCTGCACGGCTTCTCCACAGGGCGCCCACAGCTTTTGCCGCCTGGACGAGCTGCGGTGGGTCGTGTGGGCTAGGCGGCCCACCGAGTCGCTCAGCGCAGCACTTTGACCAGCAACTCGGACAATACGCGCGGCAGATCATCGACGCGCGCGCTCAGGTGCCGACGACTGAGCGCTTCGATCGCTGCTGCGGCTCCCATCACGGTGAGCTCGTCTGCAGTCTTGAACCACCCGGCCTCCGTGCGCCCGAGCTCCACGCAACGCTGCAGTGCGCGTTGCAGCTCTTCACCTGCCGGCGAAAGCGGACGGCTCGCTTTGCGCGATAGCACGACGCGCAATGCGTGCGGTTGAGATGCGATCATATTCGTCCAGCTGCGGGTGAGGGCTCGCAGTCGCTCGAGCGGCGTGCGCGCGTCACCGAACGCGGCGTCCAGCGCGGCGCCGAGCACGCGCAACGTGCGCTGCTCGAGCTGCTCCAAAACATGCTCCGGACTGTCGAAAAACTCGTAAAAAGTGCTCCGGCCAACGCCGGCGCGCTCAACGATTCGCGCGACCGTGAGCGCTCCATCGCTGAGCACCTGCGACGTCGCCAAAAGGATGCGCTCGCGATGCTCCGCCTGCCGTTCGGCGCTCGTTAAGCGTCGATCGTAGCCCCCGCGACCGGGTGCTGGCAGCTGAACCACGCGACTCATTAGGAACTTATAGTCCTATTAATCGTACAGGCCGCCCCGATCCAGTGGCTCCCGCCGAAGAACTCGGACCAGTCGCACAACACCTCCGCCAGCACGCAGCCGCCACCAACCTGGTATCGGAGACCATCAACGCACCAAATTGCAGCAAAAGAAAGGCAATGTTTCTATACTTCGATAAGCGTGGAGTGATGTGAACGTAACTTATTGAAATTGTTTGGGTGGTTGATGAGGACTTTGACGTCTTATTGTTTCACGTGAAACTGGGCTGGCCGAGCCATCGCTCCATGGCGGTCGCCACCCAGCTGGGGGGCGAGCGACGTTCCTTTTCAATCTCCAACTCTCGTCGCGGAGTGGAGAGCAGGTCTTCGCCGCCCTCGAGGCGCACGATAACCTGGCGTTGGAGGGCTTTGAGCCCCGATCCGGACTCCGGAGGCCGTGCGCCGGCCCGGCCGCGAGGGCCTGCATTGGAAGCCTCGGCCACACAGGGTCGAGCTCCAGGGTGCGGCTTCCCTCGGCCGGTGACCAGCCCCGCCCTGCGCCGCGGATGAAGCGTGGCCGCCTGCTGTTATGAAGAGAGGGCCCGAGCGGGCTTCGTTCTCTGCGCCGGATGCGCCGGAAGCGAGTCCCCGATTCCGAGCGGCTCCGACCCGAGTTCGTGGGTTTGAACGGTTCGTGGGTTTGACCGAGTCCTGGGCCCGACCGAGTCTCGGGGGCCGACCGAGTCTCTGGGCCCGACCGAGTCTCGGGGGCCGACCGAGTCTCTGGGCCCGACCGAGTCTCCGGTTCTGACCGGCGCCGACCGAATTCGTGGGTTTGACCGTTCGCGGGTCTGACCGAGTCTCTGGGCTCGACCGAGTCCCTCCATCCGAGAGTTCTCATGTCCGACCAAGGTCCTGGCTCCGATCGAGTCTCCGACTTCGATCGGGTTCCCGAGTCCGATCGAGTGCCTGCCTCCGACCGAGTTCCTGGCTCCGACCAAGTTTTCCGGCTCCGACCAGGTTCCCGGCTCCGAGCGAGCCCCCACCTCCAATCCACGCGCGGTCCCGCAGCCACCAGATGGGGTCAGCCATTGCTCGTGTGCGCCCACGTGAAACCCTCGGACCAAGGGTGATGGGCAGGCGCTTCCCCCTCCGTGGGTCTCCCTGCCGGTCTCCAGCCCTGGTCCGCGGGTGGGGTCGCCACGACGAGTAGGCCCGCCTGGAACCGTGGGGGCACCAAGGGGCCGGAGTCGGCGTGGGGATCCCGTGCTCTGCCGCGGGGACCACATGAAGAGTCCCCCACGTGAAACCGGGATCGATGCAGGGAGACCCACGTGGGCATGCGAGAAACTCGATTGCGGAGCAAGGGACCCGAATCACCGGGGCAATCAGCGTCCGACCCCCGTGGGCGATGCGTCCCTCGTTCGGCAAGGCGAAGGGCGCGCGCCACCGCTGGCAAAGCGAAGGGCTGGACACCCGTGGGCGATTGAGGGGCTCGACCAGTGGGCAAAGCGACGGCTCGACTCATGTGGGCAGGGCGAAGGCTCGACCCACGTGGGCAGGGCGAAGGCTCGACCCACGTGGGCAGGGCGAAGGCTCGACCCACGTGGGCAGGGCGAAGGCTCGACTAGCGTGGGCAG
>JBEHXA010000169.1:0-12710 GCA_048498935.1 Myxococcota bacterium | reverse complement strand
GCACGCATCCACGAACCGGTCGCTGGGCATGAGCGCACGCGATGCTGCGGCGCCCGACTGCCATCAAGCTGTTGTCGTCCGAGCGCGCGGGCGCGGCGGCTCTGGCGCGCTTCGAGCGCGAGGTCCAACGCACCGCCGCGCTCACTCACCCCAATACCGTCACCATCTTCGACTACGGGCGCACGACGGAGGGTATTTTCTACTACGCGATGGAGCTGCTCGAAGGCGTTTCGCTCGATCAGCTCGTCGAGCTGGACGGTCCGCAGCCGGAAGCGCGGGTCATTCATCTCTTGGAACAAGCGGCCGCTTCCCTCGCCGAAGCCCACGACGCGGGACTCGTGCACCGCGACGTCAAGCCCGCGAACATCATGGTCGTCGAGCGCGGCGGTATCGCGGATCTGGTGAAGGTGCTCGACTTCGGCCTCGTCAAGGACCTGGGCACCAAGACGGGCGCCACGCCTCCCGATCCCACGCTGACCGCCGCCAACGTCATCACCGGAACGCCGCTATACATGGCTCCAGAAGCGATCGTCGCTCCCGAAACCGTCGCGGCGGCGCTCGACGTCTATGCGCTCGGTGCCGTCGGCTACTGGTTGCTGACAGGCACGCACGTCTTCAGCGGCTCCACCATCGTCGAAGTTTGTGCACACCACCTTCACTCGCAGCCGGAGCCGCCTTCCGCGCGCCTGCGCGTCCCCGTGGCGCCTGACCTGGAGCAGCTGCTCCTCGACTGCCTAGCCAAGCGCGCTGAAGATCGTCCCTCCTCTGCACGCGTCCTGACCGCGCGGCTGCGCGCATGCGTTGCTTCCAGCGCTTGGACCAACGACCACGCAGCCGCGTGGTGGGCTACCCACCGCGAAAGAGCGACGTCCCTGCGAAAGGAAGCGGTCGCGCGGAACGCAGACGAGTCCCGAGCCCCGCATACCTTGACCCGCGTGTGCTGAGCCGGGCGTTCCGCCGACCGCGCTGAGCACGTCGACCCCGGGCGGTAGAATAATTGCGCGCGCAACAAAGTAATTGCGTCCGCAATTACATGGAGCTACCACGACCGGGTGGCAGTGAAAGCCGATACCGCCAGGAGCCTTCAGTCCTCCGTTCAGGCGTTCGTTCGTAGCTTTGGCTTGTTGGTCACGAAGCAGACCCCCTGCGGCCAACCCGTAACCCCGTCGATCGCGCACGCGTTGATGATCTTGCTCGAGCGCGAGGGCAAAGGTGTCGCCACCTATCAACATGAGCTCGCCATGCAGCTCGGCTTGGATCGCAGCAGTGTGCAGCGCCTATGCGCCAAGCTCGAGAGCGACGGACGAATCACGCAAGCGCCTGCTCCGAACGATGCTCGAACGCGTCAGGTTCGCCTCACGGCCGGCGGGCAGCGCATGGCCACCAACATTCAGATGGCGAGCCTTCAACGTTTCACTCGAATCGTCGACTCCATTCCGGTTTCGAAGCGACAACCGTTGCTCGACGCCCTCGAGGTGCTCACGGCTGCCGTACTGACGTTGGAGGAAGACGCATGAATACGCTCCGAATGGTGCTCGTGGTCACGCTTTGTCTCGGTTGCAAAGCACGTGGGGAGCCCACGGCGCAGCCCGTACACGCTCCCCCTCCTGCTTCAGTACAACCTTCGCCGAGTGAAGCTCTCGACAAGCTCGATCGGCGCCGCCCCGTGCCGCTCCTGCCGATGATGGCGCAGCACCAGAAAGAGAACATGCGCGAGCACCTGGAAGCCGTGCAGGAAGTGGTGGCGGCCGCAGCAGCGAGCGATTTCGAAAAGGTAGCCGTCGCCGCCCAACGCTTGGGCTTCTCGGAAACCATGGGCCGAATGTGCGAACACATGGGTGCCGCCGCGCCTGGCTTCACTGAGCAGGCACTCGCCTTTCACCACACCGCAGACGAAATCGCCGGCGCCGCCAAGCGGCAAGATGGACCCGCCGTCCTGTCAGCCCTCTCCAAGACGCTCAGCGCATGCACCAGCTGCCACGCCACGTTCAAGCAGCGACTCGTAGCGACCTTGCCTGACGCGCACAGTGACTAGGCTACTCGCCTAGTCTTCACTAGAATGTGGGGCGAACTTGTTCGCAAATCTTAGTTGCGGAGACAATTTGCCACAAATCACGTGGGCGTATTTGGCGGATAACACGGAGGGTTTATTCGTAGCTCCAGGATAGGCGATTGAAAGCATCACCACGCGGCGCTGCGAGCGCCGACGGTTCGAAGAACGCTGCGCTCCTCCCGACCTCGACTGCACTGGGACTCGTCGCAGCGCTGTTCGCGGTGCTGCTCATCTCGGGGTTCTCGTATCGCTCGCTCCAAGGCAGGAACGAATCCGCGGCCAAGGTGAGTCAGACTCTGCGCGTCATCGAGCAGCTCGAAGGCGTGTTGTCGACGATGAAGGATGCCGAAACGGGTCAGCGCGGCTACCTGCTCACCGGCGACGAAGCTTACATTCAGCCGTTCGAGCAAGCAGCGACGAGGCTACCGGCCCAGCTCGACTCGATCGCTCGAGCCGTCACGGAGCCGGAACAGCTGCGCGTGCTCGACGATGTGCGCGGGTTTTCTCGTGAGAAGCTCGAGGAACTGCGGCACACGGTCGACCTTCGACGAGCCGGAAAGGTCGACGACGCCCTCAATATCGTGAGAACCAATCGCGGCAAACGGGCCATGGACGACCTGCGCGAGGCAGTCGGCAAACTGCAGGCGGCGGAGCGGCGTGAGCTAGCCGAGCGCGACGAAGCGTGGGCCCAAGCCATTCAATTCTCGAGCTGGGTCTCGTGGGGCAGCTCGGCGCTGCTGATCTTCTGCATCGCGGCCGCTGGCGTGATCATGTCGCGCGACTATCGCGCGCGTGAGCGCCGTGCTTGGCTTCAGTCGAGCCTCATCCGCCTCACCGAGCAGCTCCAAGGGGAGCAACGGCTGGAAGTGCTGTCCGAGAACGTGCTGGCGTTCCTGGCACCGCAGGTCGGCGCCCCGGTCGCTACGCTCTACGCCGGCTCGTCCAGCGAAGGCTTTCGTCGGTTCGGCGGCTACGCCGTTCCGCGCGGCGAAAATGAAAAAGCAGACGTCTGGCGGACTGGCGAGGGGCTGCTCGGTCAGGTTGCGAAATCCGGGCAGCTACTGCGGGTGCACGACGTGCCCGAGGAGTTCCCGCAGGCACAATCGAGCCTCGGTCAGGCGAGCGTGAGGGAGCTCATCCTCGCCCCAGCCGTCTACGAGGGCAGGGTGCAAGCGGTCGTGGAGCTGGGCTTCTTCGCGCCCGTTCAACCCGCCGAGCTCGAGCTCTTGAAGGAAGCCGTTGCGTCGATCGGTGCCGCGGTTCAATCCGCCAGAGATCGCTCGCGCCTCGAGGACCTGCTCGAGGAGACGCAGCGTCAAGGCGAGGAGCTACAAGCTCAGCAGGAGGAGCTTCGCGTTTCGAACGAGGAGCTGGAGGAACAGGGCCGCGTGCTCAAGGAGTCTCAGACCAGCCTGGAGAACTCGCAGGCCGAGCTCGAGCAGACCAACGCGCAGCTCGAGGAACAAGCGCAAATCCTCGAGACGCAGAAGGACGAGCTGGCGAGGTCCCAGCACATCCTCGAGGAGCGCGCGGCCGAGCTCACACGCTCCAACCAGTATAAGAGCGAGTTTTTGGCCAACATGAGCCACGAGCTGCGCACGCCGCTCAATTCGTCGCTGATTTTGGCCAAGCTGCTCGCCGACAACAAGGATGGCAACCTCACGGCCGAGCAAGTTCGGTTCGCGCAGACCATTTCGTCGGCCGGCAACGACCTGCTGGCGCTCATCAACGACATCTTGGACCTCGCCAAGATCGAGGCCGGAAAGATCGAGTTCCAGGTCGAGGACCTGCCGCTGAGCGTCGCGATCTCGACGCTCGTGAAAGCGCTGCAACCCGTAGCCGAGCAGAAAGGCCTCGATCTCTCCGCCAGCATCGACCCCGACGTGCCAGAGCGCTTGCGCACGGACGGACAACGCCTCGGCCAGATCCTCAAGAACCTCCTGGCCAACGCCATCAAGTTCACCGAGACGGGCTCCGTCGCTCTCCATGTGCGGCAAGGCGCCGCAGGCATGCTCGACTTTGCGGTCACCGATACCGGCATCGGCATCGGCCCCGAGCAGCAAGCCGCGATCTTCGAGGCTTTTCGACAAGCCGACGGCAGCACGCACCGCAAGTACGGTGGTACTGGCTTGGGGCTCAGCATCTCCCGCGATCTCGCGCGGCGAATGGGGGGTGACATTCACGTGTCGAGTCGGCTCGGAGAAGGCAGCACCTTCGTGCTATCGCTGCCACCGGAGCTCGACCTACAGCACGCTCAGCAGGCGCAGTCGCCACGGGCGCCGACCGTAACGGCCACGCCCCCGCACGCGCCGAAGGCGCCCTCCAAACCTGCCCCGGCGCCGACCGTCGATTTGGCCGCTCCGGGCATCGACGATGACCGAGAGAGCTTGGGTCCGGATCGGCGCACCATTCTGGTCATCGAAGACGACGTTGCTTTTGCGGGCGTTTTGCGGGACCTGATTCGCGAGCTGGGGTTTGCTTGCGTCGTGACGCACACGGCCGGCGATGGTTCGATCGCCGCCCGTCGCTACCTGCCGAGCGCGATCGTGCTCGACGTCAACCTGCCGGATCACTCCGGCCTGGGGCTGCTCGAGCAGCTCAAGCGCGATCCTGCCACCCGTCACATTCCAGTGCACGTGGCCTCGGTCGACGACTTCACGCAAGAAGCGCTCGGGCTCGGCGCCGTCGGCTACGCGCTCAAGCCGGTCAAGCGAGAGGAGCTGGTGAAGGCGGTTAGGGGCCTGGAACAGAAATTCTCGCAGGGCTTGCGGCGTGTGCTCGTCGTGGAGGACGACGACCGGCAGCGCGAAAGTGTGCGCGAGCTGTTGAGCGCCGAGGACGTCGAAATCGTGGGGGTCGCGACGGCCAGCGAGGCGCTGAAGTCGCTGCGCGACGCGACCTACGACTGCATCGTCATGGGTCTCAATTTGCCGGACCTGAGCGGCTACGAGCTGCTGGAGCAAATGGCGACGCAGGAGGCCGTGCAATTTCCTCCGGTCATCGTCTACACCGGGCGCTCGCTGCGGCCGGACGAAGAGCAGCAGCTGCGGCGCTTTTCCAAGTCGATCATCATCAAGGACGCCCACTCTCCAGAGCGCTTGCTCGATGAGGTGACGCTGTTCCTCCACCAAATGGAGGCTCGCCTGTCGCTCGACCGGCAGCGCATGTTGAAGGAGGTGCGCAAGCGGGAGGCGGCACTCGAAGGGCGTCGGATCCTCGTGGTCGAAGACGACGTCAGAAACGTGTTCGCGCTCACGAGCTTGCTCGAGCCGAGGGGCGTAAAGGTGGAGATCGCGCGCAACGGCAAGGAAGCGCTGGTCGCGCTCGCCAATGCCACGGCCAGCGCCGCCGACAAGATCGACCTGGTGCTGATGGACCTCATGATGCCCGAGATGGACGGTCTCACGTGCATGCGTGAAATTCGCAAGCTACCCGAGCACAAAAAGCTGCCCATCATCGCGCTCACGGCAAAGGCCATGCGAAACGATCAGGAGCAAAGCTTGGCGGCCGGCGCGAACGACTACATCGCCAAACCACTCGACGTCGAGAAACTGCTGTCGCTCGTGCGAGTCTGGATGCCCAAGTGAGCGCAGAGCCTTCCGTCGATTCGTCGAGCTTCGAGAGCGAGCTGCAGCTGCTGCTCGAAGCCATCTACCTCAAGTATTCCTACGACTTTCGAGGTTACGCCAAGGCGTCGTTGAAGCGTCGCATCCTGACCGCGCTGACGCGCTTTCGCTGCCGTAACGTCACGCAACTTCAAGAGCTCGTGCTCCACGATCCGCAGGCATTCCCCCAGCTGCTCGACTTTCTGACTGTTCAGGTCAGCGAGATGTTTCGCGACCCGTCGTTCTTCCTCACCCTGCGCGAGCGGGTCGTGCCCATCCTTCGCACCTATCCGTCGCTCAAGGTCTGGGTGGCCGGCTGCAGTCGGGGCGAAGAAGCTTACTCCCTCGCGATCTTGCTGAAAGAAGAGGGCTTGCTCGACCGCACCCTCATCTACGCGACCGACATCAACCCCGCGGCGCTCCGCGCGGCGGAGAGCGGCGTGTACGACGCGGCGCGGGTGCCGGCATTCACCGAAGCGCACAGCAAGTCTGGCGCAAAGAGCTCGCTCTCCGATTATTACACCGCTGGGTATGGTCACGCCGTGTTCGACGCCTCGCTACGGCGTCACATGGTTTTCTCGGACCACAGCCTTTCGACCGACGCGGTCTTCGCCGAGATGCAGCTGATCACTTGCCGCAACGTGCTCATCTATTTCAATCGAGAGCTGCAAGATCGCGCGCTCGGCATGTTCCACGAAGCCCTTTCGCACAAGGGCTTTCTCGGCTTGGGGGCCAAAGAGTCGGTGCGGTTTTCGTCGTTCGATCGGGCTTTTCAGCAGTTCTCGGGACCTGAGCGCATTTATCGAAAGGTGGGCGTGTGAGAGGTCGGCAAGTCAGCGCGGTCGTGCTCGGCGCCTCAGCCGGGGGCGTCGAGGCGCTCTTGACGTTGCTGCCCGCCCTCGAACGCTCTTGTGGCGTACCAGTGCTGGTCGTCGTGCATCTACCCCGAGAGAGACCGAGCCGCCTGGTCGAGCTCTTCGCTCCCAAATGTCGCGTGCCAGTTTCGGAGGCCGAGGACAAGGAGCCGATCGAGCTTGCCTGCTTGTACTTTGCTCCGCCGGACTATCATCTGCTCGTGGACGAAGGGCCGACCCTATCGCTGTCCTCGGACGAGCTGCTGCACTTTTCGCGACCGTCGATCGATGCGCTGTTCGAGTCGGCGGCCGATGTGTATCGCGCGGGCCTACTCGCGGTGATTCTCACGGGCGCAAATGCCGACGGCGCCGAAGGCCTGGCTGCCGTTGCGCGCGCTGGAGGACTGACCGTCGTTCAACAGCTGGCGAGCGCCAGTGTCACTACGATGCCCGAAGCGGCACTGAAGGCGGCGCCCAGCAGCTTGCAGCTGGACTTGCCTGAAATTGCCGCCCTGCTGCGCAGCATTCACGATGGTCGAATCACGAGCGACATGCCAAAGAGGTCAAGCGAATGAAGTGCCTGCTCGTCGACGATCTCGAAGAAAACTTGCTGGCGCTCAGCGCGCTGCTGCGTGCGCCGGGTGTAGAGATCCTGAAAGCCACGTCCGGAAACGAAGCGCTCGAGCTGCTGCTGCAACACGACATCGCGTTGGCGCTCGTCGACGTCCAAATGCCGGAGATGGACGGCTTCGAGCTGGCGGAGCTGATGCGCGGCTCCGAACGGACGCGAAACGTTCCAATCATTTTCGTGACCGCCGGCGCTCGAGACCAGCAGCGCATGTTCGAGGGCTACGAGCTCGGTGCCGTGGACTTCTTGTTCAAGCCGATCGAGCCGCACGTCTTGCAAAGCAAGGTAAAGGTGTTCTTCGAGCTGTACCAGCAGCGTCAAGACCTGCGTCTGCAGATGGAAGCGCTCGGCGATACGCTGCGCATGAACGAGATGTTCATCGCGATTCTGAGCCACGATCTCAGAAATCCCCTGAACGCCGTGCTTACCGGGGCTGAGCTCCTGCTGCGGAACAGCAACGAGGAGGCTACCCACAAGGTGGCTGAGCGAGTGCGCAGCAGCGGCAGGCGCATGGCCGAGCTCGTGAGCAACGTGCTCGACATGGCACGAACGCGCGTCGGAGCCGGCATGCGCTTGCGGCCGGAAAAGCTCTCTCTAGCTGACATCGTCAACCACGTGGTCGCCGAGCATCAAGCCATGGCTCCCCACATCGGCGTGACCCTGAACGGAGACTTGGAAGGCTGTTGGGATCGCGGGCGCCTCTCCCAGGCGCTTTCCAACCTGCTCGGCAATGCAATTCAACATGGCAAGCCGGGCGGGATGATTGAAGTTCGTGCCGATGGCACCGACAGCGACCAAGCCGCGCTTTCCGTCAGCAATCGCGGCACGGTTCCGGCGTCGAAGCGACAACGTCTCTTCGACCCCTTCGTGGGGCGAGAGGCCATGGCCGCGGGTGAGGGCGGCTTGGGCCTCGGTCTCTACATCGTCAAGGCCATCGTCGCGGCACACGGCGGCACGGTCGAGCTGGTCGAGCGAGACGAAGAGAGCACCGAGTTCTTGCTGCGCCTCCCGCGAGCCGTGGCGCAAGGATAGCGTCGGCTTCTCCTGGAGCGGTTCACCAGGCTTGCATAGGTCGATTTGGTTATAATGAAAATGATTTTCATATTCAATAGTGCTATGGCCTCGGCATGCAGCGCGCGACATTCGAGAAACTGGGCCAATTCTGCGGGTGGCTGGCGGCATCCGTCTTGGTGTCGTGTAGCTCGGGCGGCACCTCGTCGCCGGACGGGGCTCCTGTGGAGGGTCCTTTGTACGCGGTCAGCAATACGCTGCTCATCGAGGACAGCGTCACGTCGTACGTCGCCGTTGTCGACTCGCTCGACCGATCGGCATCGGTGGACCTCGACGAGGCTCTCGAGTTGCCAGGGTCGGCTCGCGCGTACGGCCTGGAGAGCGCCAACGTCGTCTATCTGACCTCGAGCGAGGCGCCGACGATGACGGAGGTCACGTTCAACTCCGCGGGAAGGCCCGCCAAGGGACGGGTCGTTTCGTTCGCGAACCTGGGAGTAGACGTGACCTCCGGTGGCAACGTGAACCTTCACCTGTCTCCTACCAAGGCATACTTCGTCAGCCAATCGACCCTAGAGATCGTGATCTGGAACCCCCAGGCCATGGAAGTCGTCGCGACGCTGCCCCTGGGATTGGAGCCGACTGCAAAGTACCCGGACGTGTACTTCTATCCCCGGCCCATCATGATCGGGGAGCGGCTCGTTCTAGTCTCGAACCAGTCTGGCGACGTGTCTGGGCCAGGCGTCTTCGTCACCGTCGTCGATACGTCCAAAGATTGGGTCGCGTCATCGACGCTAGAACCGCGCTGCCATTCGATGCTGCAGTCGGGCTTGGACGCGAACGGAGATCGCTACTTTGCGTCGAGCGACTATGCCGCGGCCGAGCATTTCTTGCTACCCGATTTGGTTCCGGCACCCTGTCTGTTGCGGATGCGCCAAGGCGAGATTGCATTCGACGCTGACTGGTCCCGAAACCTGGACAGTGAGCTCGAGACACAGATCTGGACTGGAGTGACACAAGGAGCCGACGGCCACGTTTACGTCCAGGGCACCGACGACACGACGTCCGCCATTGCCGCAGCAGCCGAGCTCGGAGCCTACGAGGTCACGGTCGCTCAGCCTTGGAGCTGGTACTCCCTGAGCGATGGCGACGCCGCGCCCATGCTGACCGAGACTGGCCTCGACTATCCCCCGTCCTTTGCGCCAATTCCAGTCGACGGGCACGACTACGTGGCCGTCTTCGACGACATCGACACGACACTCGTTAACCTCACCGCTGCCGAGAAGCCACAGCCCGGCTTGAAGGTGCCTGGGTTCGTCTACAACGTCGTCAAGATCCGCTGAGGGCGGTGCTTTGGTCTCGCGACTAGGGCTTACTCTCCGTCTTGGAACGGGGCGTAACTGTGTAGCTCGCTAGCGTCTCACGAATGAAAGCAAGGTCTGCGGCATTGCCGGCCTGAGCGGTCTTGGCTCGCTCGAATAGCGTTTCGTGGAGGCGAGTTCCGCCCCGTTCACTGCGGAGCGTGATGCGGGTGCTGCGAGCGAAGAGCTGGTGCCACTCTTCGCGCACCTCTTGCCAGTAGGGCGCGGTCCGGCGCCAATAAGCGGCCGCGGCCGCGGTGTCGGAGGGCTTGGTGCGCGTGTATCGATTCAGTCCATGCTCGCGCACCAAGACGTGTCGCGGCTCGAGCACCAATTTCGAATTGTCTTGCTCGTGTTCCCAGCCGGAGTTGGTGATGCGATGCCGATTGATGGCCACCAACACGTCGTAGTCGCTGCGCGTGGTGTACTCTCGGCGAGGTAGCGGCCTCCATGTCTCGTTCGACGTCCAGACGGAGTCGCCGGCTTCGTGGCTCCACTGCCCGAATCCGTCGTAGCGAGGCGCATCGTCCACGCCGAATACCGCTTGAGTCCAGCCGCAGCGTACGGCGCTGGCGGGGAGGCTGCGCCGCTCCCACACGTCTCGGCCACGAAACTCGAAGAGCTCCGTGTCTTCGAATGCCCAGTCTTGTCGCCAGTGTTTGATGATGTCGGCGTTCGACCCTTCGCCGAGCTGCAGAATGTGTTGAAGCGAGACGCGACCGGGCGCGTCATCAACGACGATGACGAGCTCCGTGGCGAAGGACTTGTGCGGCGGACGCTTCTGGTAACCTGCGGTCAGAACGTCAGTCTCCGCGAAATCGAACTCCACGTCGTACGAGCCGGCCATGGCCAGGATGGCTCGCTGGTCTTGGTCACGGTGGCACGGCGCTGGGCTGTTCGCGGCCCTTGCTGGCTTGTTGGACGGTTCGTGAGCGGCACAGCCCACGCCAGACACACCGACCGACAACACCACGCCTAACGCTCTCAACCATTTGTTCATGACTTGCTCCTTCAGAGGGCGTCCCGTCCTAGTTCGCAGCACGTTCCAGCTCATCACTGCCCGGGAGGTTGCCGCTCACTCCCAGGTAAAAGCTTCGTCCCAACACCGGCCGGGTATCGCCCAGCCGCTCGGGATCTTTGTGCGTGTCGAGAAGGTTCAGCACTCCGGTGTAGGCGTGCATCTCGCGCCAGATTCGGCAGTCGAGGCGCAGATCGAGCGTGCCAAATCCCGGCGCGCGAATGTCCTCTGCAACGTACGCCGACGATACCCAGCGATAGCGCGCGCTGCCCTCGAGGCGCTCGAACGGACGGCCGACGATCGCCAACGTGACGGTGTGAGGGGGGCGCGTCGGGAGCGGTTTCCCCGTGGAGTCGTCGCGCGTCCAGAGATAGGCGTAGCTGGCATCGAGGGCCCAGCGCTCGCTGGGACGAAGCTGCACGCTCGCGTCTCCGCCGGCAGTTCTGGCCCGCGAGACGTTGACGTAGGTGTAGTCGGTCACGGCCGGATTGTCCTGCTCAGGGGCAAGGTCGGTCCCGATGAGTTCGCTCACCCAGTTGCCGAAGCCACCGGCTCGCAGCAAAAGCCAGGGTCGAGGTCGCCAGCTGGCGTCTGCCGTCACGCCCCACGAGCGTTCAGGTTCGAGGTCGGGGTTACCCAATACGCGGTACCCGATCGCGGAATGATCGAACAGGAACCCATACTCCTTCGCACTCGGAGCACGGAAGCCACGCCCGAACGCGGATCGAAACGCGAGCTCCTCGCGCGGGCGGTATGCGACCGCCAAGCGCGGCGCCAGAATGCTGCCGTAGCGGTCATGAACTTCGGTTCGGAGCCCCGGCAGGATGGTCAGCTTGCCACCGAAGAGCCAGGCAAGCTGCGCGAATAGCGCACCACTAGCGAGCTGAGTTCGGCCCACTTCGGCGGTCGTTTGCGTCTGCAGCCGTCCGTCGATCAGCTCGGTGCGTTCGAAGTCTTGAGAGAACTGCTCCACGTCGCCGCGAACACCCAGGATCCAGGTGCGCGCGGATCCGTCCTGCAGCGTGAGCACGCTCTCGAAACTTTGGTCGTCGAGCTCGCTGCTGTGACGTTCGTCCGCTGGCGAGTTGGCGCGATCGCGCATGGTCTCGGCGGTGAACCAACTCCGCGCGAGCGAAAAGTCCAAGTGAGCTTTGGACGAGATGCGCAGCGTCTCTTGGATGCGCGCTGTCACACGATCGGTCACATCTGGAAGGCTGATCAGGTAGGGACCTAGCCCAGGCACTTGCTCTGAAGTGGCGCCCAATGCCTCGTCGTGGATCCACCGCAGCTTGAAGCGCAGCTGAGCGCGGCGCTGCGGCGTCGTGCCGCCGCGCAACCCGAGCAAGCGGGTGTTGATGCGCGGCACGAGCGTGTCCGGTCCTTCGCCGAGAGGTTCGCTTGCGGTGTGCGTCATACTGAAGTCCCCACCCACCCAGTCGTCGTCACGGCGGTAGGCCAGCGAGCCTTCGCCGAGCCAGTCTCCTCGATCGCGGCCCTCCAACCTGAGTCGCCCGCTAGCTCCCGTTGCGCGAGGCGGCGCGGTTACGACGTTGACGACTCCGCCGAGGGCGTTGGTGCCATAGAGCGAGCTCGTCGGACCCGTGACGTACTCGATTCGCTCCACATCGGTTAGCGGTAGCTGGGCGAGGTCGACCACACCGCCGACGTCGCCAGTGACGCGTTCGCCGTCCTCGAGGATCAGGACGCGCTCTGCGTCCAGGCCCTGCATCTGAACACCGCTTGGGCTTCCCAGGTAACCATAGGCTTGGGGGTTGACCTGTAGAGTCGATTCACCGGCGAGTGCTTCGCCGACGTTGCGCGCCCCACGGCGCTCGGCTTCGTCACGAGTGACGACTCCCGTTTTGATCGTCGCGCGCTGCACGCTTTCGGGGCTTCGCGTGCCGACGACCACCACTTCGGCGGGCTTGCAGCCAGTGCGGCTCGCATCGGAGTCGCAACTAGCGGCCTCGCCGGTCGACGGAGCCTGGCTGTGTTGCGCGCGAACGTGCCGTGTCATCGCGCTCGTCAGAAGCAGTGACATCATGACCAGCGTCCGCCGGCCGCGAGCGTCAACGCGACTCCGGTGCATGCTTTGGTGGGGCAGCAAGGAGCGGCGAGTGACAGGCCACGCGAGGAGACATACCTCGGCTTACTGAAAATGAAAATCATTTTCAGTAAGCCGG
>JBEHXA010000168.1:0-12756 GCA_048498935.1 Myxococcota bacterium | reverse complement strand
AACGGGCCGTGCAGGCGGGTCTTTTTTCCCCAATCGCCCGCGCGGCGAGCGCGTTTGGAGCTGGTTTTTGGGGTACACGCTGCGGGTCAGCCGGCCGATGCCCCGACATCGCTGTCATAGCGGACGAAGTGACGACTCAGTTGGCTTGCCAGCAACCCGTTTGAGGAGAGGCACCCAGGACGGTGCTGCTGCCGGCGTTCGCTGCCCAGCAGACGTTGAACAGGTCCGAGCTGGATTCGCCGACGCAGCTCAGCTGTAGGCCGCTCGGTGACTTCGGGCACCCGCCGTTGGGACACAGGCCGGTGCCGTCGGCCTTGCCCTCGCAGTCGCAGGTCGTGTCCATGTTGACGCACCAGCGCTCGCCCGTGAACGAGGAGGCCGCGCAGAAGCCGTTCGGACAGTCGGCGTCGCTCGTACAGGGCTCGCACGTGCGACCCTCGCCATGGCACGAGCCGAAGCGGTGCGAGCAGGTCGGCAGGCCCAGGTCAGCGTCGAACACGTCGCACTCGGCCGCGTTACCCCAGGGGCAGGAGCGAGAACCGGCGTCGCACAGGCGCGTGCAAATCTTGGCGCCGCTCGCGTCGCGAGCGCACACCTGGTTCGGGGTGCCGAGGCAATCGGCGTCCGATTCGCACGACGCGCAGAACTCGCGCACCCGGCACACGCTGCGCTCGATGCCGCGGTCGCTGCACTGCCACGGCTGGCCCGCTCCGATCGATTCGGCGTCTACGCAGCGAGGGTCATTGGGTTGACCTCGAAAGCCGCACATGTCGCTGCACGGCGCGCGCGTGACGCTGCCACAGTAGTAGCCGGTAGCGCAGTCGTCGTCGCTCGAGCACTCGACGCTGCAGTACGCATCTAGATCGCCAGCACCCGCGCCGAGGCACAGCGTGGCGTCGTCGCACTCGTCGCCCTTGGGGCAAGCCGTGTAGAGGCGGCCTGGCTTGGGCGGCTCCTCGTCGTGCACGCAGAGCTGCCGGCGCTCGCCGTCGATGGTGCGCGAGTCGCAATGACCAATCGCGATGCAGTCGGCGTGGGAGCTGCACTCGTAGGTGCACTCGCCCTCCGCACAGAAGAAACCGTGGGCCTCGTCGCACTCGCTATTCTTGGCGCAGCGGGTGAAGCGACCGCCGTTGGTCGAGCCGTTGGGGCTGCTCCCCTTCAGCACCACGCAGTATTCGCCTTCGTCCCCGGACCGAAATTGATAGCCCCGGCAGACTTGGCCATCGTCACACTGGGCGTCAGTGGTGCAGGCGCTGCGGCATTCGCGCTGGACGCAGCGCTGCCCGTCAGGGCAGTCGGAGTCGCTGCATTGCTTGCATTCGTCCCCCTCGCAATCGGCAGAGGAGCACCCCGCGGCCGCGGATAGCCCACCCAGCGCCAGCAGGAGCGCGCCCCAGAGGCCGCCGCGCAGCCAAGTTTTTCGGCCCTTCTTGACGTTTTGGGTCACGCGGGTACCTTCATACAAGGTTTTTGTCCTCGAGGTCGATGATGCGCTTCCAGGAAATGGTGGTCGTGAGCGAGTGGTCGGCGCGCGCGCCGTTGGCGATGGCCGTCACAGCGCTGGGGCTGGTGCTCGGCGCTTGCGGCAGCAGTCCGGTGTCCCAACCTTCGGATGAACAGGAGACGCCCGCTCCGGGAGGCGACAAGACACCGACCGGCGACGTTTCGGGCGACGCCATCGACAGCGTCGACTACCAGCGCACCGAGTATCCGGCTGGGCCTTACGGGCTCTCGCGCGGCGCCACGCTCGAAAACTTGGCGTTCCTGGGTTGGCGCGATCCGGTCGCCTCCGGCTACGACCAGACCAAGCTCGAGACGGTGCGCCTCTCGGAGTTCTACAACCCCGACGGTCGCAGCAACATCAAGCTGCTCTGGATCAACGCCTCCGCGGTTTGGTGCTCGGTCTGTCAGTTCGAGATGGAAGACATCAAGAACAACGGCGTGCGCGCCGCCTTCGCCGAAAAGGGTGTGCAGCTCATCGGCACGCTGTTCGAGGACAACAACGCCGGTCCTGCCACACCGGCGGATCTCACGCGCTGGGGCCAAGCGCCCAAGCACTCGATCGACTTCCCGCTGTTGCTCGATCCCGGCTTCAAGCTCGGCGCGTTCTTCGTGTCCGACGCGACTCCGCTCAACATGCTCGTCGACGCGCGCACCATGAAGGTCATCGACACGACGATGGGGTATTCCACCGACTATTGGCAGCAGGTGGACGAGCTGCTGAAGACCTTTTAGGGCTGAGTAGCGGGTGACGACGGGCTCAGTACGCGTGAAAGGCTTTGTAACGCGGGTACGGGTGACTACGAGCGCGCTGTTGCTCGTCGGTACGGGGTTGGGCGGCTGTGCGCCGGCTGCCGCTCCGACATCGTCGGCGCAACAGCCGGCGACCGCTGCCGCGCTCCCGCCAGACTTCGAGCTGCCGAGACTCGGCGGTGGCAATGAGCGCCTCTCCGACCACTTCGGCAAGGACGTGGTGCTGATCGATTTTTGGGCCACGTTCTGCAAGCCTTGCCTGCGCTCGATGCCCGATCTTGACGCGCTCTATCGCGCGCGCAAGCTCCGCGGCTTCGTGGTGCTCGGCGTCTCCATCGACGGCCCCGGCTCCACCGCGGAGGTGCAGGCGGAGATTTCGCGCCTCGGCGTCACCTTTCCGATCCTGCTCGATCAAGAGAGCCGCGCTGTATCGCTCTACAACCCGCGCGCCTCCGCCCCCTTCAGCGTCCTCATCGCCCGCGACGGCCGCGTCCTCCAAAAACGCGAAGGCTACACCACCGGCTCCCACGACGCCCTCGCCCGCGACGTCGACGCCGCGCTGCAATAGCAGCGCAGCGACGGCGACGGCGACGGCGCGTCACCACTTCGTCGCGCTTCTCTCCAAGGCGCTGCGCTCGGTGCGACCGAGAGTCGGCACAGCAGCTTCTGCGAGGCGAGCTGCGTCGTGGCAGCCCCTCTCATTCGCGCATTCATCTCGGTCCGCTCGGTCCGCACCAAGGCCTCAGGTAGCAACGGTCGAGCGTCGTAGGTGTGTCGCCGCCGTCATCGCTAGATCGCGGGCTCGCGACGCAAGCTTGATTCGGCACTGTTCTCGCCTCGCGCTCGGTCGCGACGGCGGCGACCGGTCGCGCGCCCTGCCCACGACCCTCCACCCAGATCAGTCGCTCGCCGCAGCTTGCAGCTTGCCCGGTTGGTGTTCGTCGTTCGTCGTTCGTCGTTCGTCGTTCGTCGTTCGTCGTTCGATCAAAGTCTGCCGAATCAAAAATTGATGAGTTGATGAAGCGATGGGGTTGCGGTCGTGAGTGTCGGTCTTAGGTTCTCGATATGAAGGGCGGACGCACGAGGGTGAGGCAGCGAGCTGGGGCAGGAACCAGGCCAGCGACCAGGCCAGCAAAGCAGTTGGCGTTTGCGTTTCGGACGTGGGGCGGGAAGAGAATCGGCGCCGGGCGACCGCGAGGCGCGAACGGAAGTGGCGCGCATGCGGCGCGGCCGCAACATTCGCGGCATCATCCGTTGCATGTCACGTTGCGCGTGGTTGCGGGACTGCCGAGCTT
Source organism: Myxococcota bacterium (assembly GCA_048498935.1). GTDB lineage: Bacteria > Myxococcota_A > Polyangia > Polyangiales > Polyangiaceae > PMG-095. Next base: position 9,205 of record JBEHXA010000168.1, on the reverse strand, counting down.
GCGCAAGAAGAGAGTGTTTCGAGTGGTAAAGCAGGCGTTGGGGGCGGCGAATGCGCTGGGCCGGCATCGCGACGGGTTTCGGCTCGTGCACTACTCGGTGCAAGGCAATCACGTCCATTTGTTGGCTGAAGCGGCCGATCGGAAGCGCCTTTCGCGAGGCGTGCAAGGGCTCGCGATTCGTATCGCACGGCGAGTGAATCGGTTGGTGGCGCGCAGCGGTAAGGTGTTCTCCAAGCGGTTTCACGCGCGAGCGCTTCGGACGCCACGCGAGGTGCGTCACGCGTTGGCGTACGTGCTGCTCAACGAGCGGAGGCATCTCGCCGCGGAGCGGAAGCTCAGCTTGCCTCCTTGGTACTTCGACGGTTGCAGCTCAGCCGCGGAGTTCGGGGGCTGGCGGCCGTTGTTCGGTCTGGATCCGCCGCCGCCGCCGAAGGTCGACGTCATGCGTCCCGCGCAGACGTTCTTGCTGACGAAGCTATGGAAAAAGCACGGCCTCATCGCGCCCGATGAAGTGCCGCGCGGTGCCTAGTCGCAGGCACCGCATCGAAGCGTCTGCCCGCATCGAAGCGTCTGCCCGCATCGAAGTGTCTGCCCGCATCGAAGCGTCTGCCCGCATCGAAGCGTCTGCCCGCATCGAAGTGTCTGCCCGCATCGAAGCGTCTGCCCGCATCGAAGCGTCTGCCCGCGTCGTGAAATGGGGCTGCCACCTCGCAGCTCGACCTGCAGAAGCTAACGTGGCGACTTTCGGTCGCGCTCATAGGCCTGACCTGCAGCGTCGATGCTGGTGCACTCCCGAATCTCGCTGAGCCACACGAAGCCGTGAAATGTGCCGAATCAAGCGGCAGACCGACGGGGCCAGCCACGCATTGCGCGCGACCGTGCTTCCACGCGCCGCCGGGGCTCTGCTCGCCCGCCCCGCCGTTTACGCCACGCCAAAATGTGCCGAATCAAACGAGCAAATCGAGCGCCGAGAATACTGCGCGAAGCGTTGAAATGTGCCGAATCGTGGCGACGAATCAATCGACGCGCACGACGTTGCGCGAGAGCACGCCGCGGGCGGCGTCGAGCTCGAAGACCATGAAGTGGCGACCAATGTGGTCGAAGCGTTCGGGGATGGCGCCGCCGCCGCCGGAGATGAAGGCGGGGATGCCGGCGTTGTCGAAGGAGTAGTAGGAGTGGACGTGGCCGTAGAGGGTGAGGTCGACGCGGCCGGCGGCGAAGCGCGCGAGCGCTTTGGCGGCTTCGTTGCGGCTCGCCCAGGAGCCGTTGCGCACGCCGATCGGATCGATCGGTGGGATGTGCATGGCGACGACGTGCACGGACTCTCGCGCGCGACCGAGCCAGTCTTCGAGCCAATCGTAGACGAGTGGGTCGAGCGTTGCGCTCGCGGAGTCGAGCAGGGTGAAGTAGACGCCGTGGAACCGGAACTGGTAATTCCCGCGGCCGAAATAGTCGTGATAGAGGTCCGGGCTGGTGCCGAGCTCGTGATTGCCGAGCGTTGTAAAGTAGGGAATTTGTAGGCGTTCGAGCTCGCGTTGGTAGCGCTCGAGCTCGTCGCGGGTGCCGCGCTCGGTGAGATCGCCGGCGCCGAGCAGAAAGCGCAGGCCCGGCTGTTCGTTGATCTTGTTGAACACGTCGGCGACGTTGACGATCGCTTCTTGAACGTCGGAGAGCAGCGCGAATTGGAACGGCTCGGGGCTGTCGTCGTCGGGTGCGGCCAGTCGTAGCTGGAGCTTGCCGGCGGGGGCTTTTAGATGCCAGCGCTTGCGGGTGGGCATGCCGGCGTCACCGAGCGCTTCGAGCTCGGCGGTGGTGTTGCCCTGGAGCGAGAGCTCGGCATCGATCAAACAGTTTTGAACTTCGAGCTCGAGCTCGCGCGGCGCATCGAGCTCGAGCGACATCGAGAAGCTTGGTGCGCTGCCCCAAAGCACGAGCTCGCCTTCGTCGAGCTCGCGCACCACGGCCAGGCCGTCGTCGACTTGCACGTCGATTCCGGACCGCGCGGCTTGGCCGACCTCCTGGTCGCGCTCGGCGCGTTCTTCGGCGGGGCGCAGACACGAGAAAACGAGCACCAGACCTAGCCACGCCGGTAGCCATTTGCTCATGGTTTTGCCTCCAAAGCGGGCGCCTTGGCGCCGGGTCGAAACAGCAGCGAAGCGCCGCCCAGGTACGCCGAGCCGACCTGCGCATCAGCCGCGATGCCAAAGCTCTCGACGAAGAACCAGCGCGCGCTGGCGCCGAAATGGCCGGCGACACCGCTGCCGATCCCGTTTAGCTGCAAGCCGGCCGCGTAGTCGTCGTGCCGGTGATCGTAATAAACGACGAGCTCGCTGCCCGCCGCGCTCAGGCCGCGCAGGGTGACACCGAAGCCGAACCGACCGAGCAGCACGTGCTCGAGATCGTGCGGCACCGCCAGCCCTTGCAAGTCATAGTCGATGCGGCCGAGCGCGTATCCCAAACTCAGCTCGACGAAGGCCCCGCGCAACGTTTGCCCCCAGCGACCCAAATCGTAGCGGCCATCTATCGAGAGCTCAGCGCTGCTCTTGGTGAACTGCTCGACGCGATAGCGCTGATGGACGAAACCGAGCGTGACGTCGAGGAAGCTCACGTCACTCGGCTGTGGCTCGTCGATCGCTCCGGCGAGTCGGTATTGCCCTTCGAAGCGGTAGCGCGCGGTATCGCCACGGGTGGAGAACATGCCGGACGGGGACACGCGAACGGGGCCGATTTGGCGCGAAACTCGCTCGTACAAAAAATCGCGATAGTCGAACTGCGGATCGTAGACGTGCCGGTAGCCGAGCTCCGTTTCCCAGCGAGCCGGTGGACGTAGCCGTGCAGCAACGGCACCGCCGTCAGTCGACACGGTGCCGTACATGTCCGCCAGGTAACCGGTGGAGAACAGGCCGAAGCCAGCGATGGTGGTCGCGGCGGCCGGCGCAACGAAGTAACGCGAGGCCCCGGTCGCGAAGAGCGTGACGCCGCCGACCAGGAACAGGCCGAGCCCGACGCCCTCCATCAAGAGCAGGCGCCGCGCCGTCTTCGGCTCGCCCAGCACGTAGTGACCGGTGCCGTGCACGACTAGCCCCGGCACTGCCGCCCCTGCGAACGCCAACGCCCTCGGCTTGCTTTCTTGCGGTTGTTGTTGCTGCTGCTGCTGCTGCCGCTGCTCTTGTTCCTGCCCCTGCTCCTCGCTCTCCTCCGACCCCTCGGCAGCATGTGCCGGCGCGCTCGCGCAGAGCGCCGTCCCAACGACCGCAGCACAGAGAAATCGCGACATCAGAAGCGCAGCGACACGTCCAAGCGGACGCCCTCGAAGGCCGGATAGAGCCGGCAAATCCCGCCGACGCAGCGCTGCGCACCGCGCCGCTGACCCGCAAACAGCGCAATACGGCTGGATGGTGTCGGGCGGTGCGAAACCTCGATGTTGAAGTAGGTGGGCGGCACGCCGGGCCGCGAATCGTACTCCGCGCCGAGCCCGAGGCTCGAATGTTCGGCCCAGTCGACGCCCAGCACTTCCTCACCCTCCACCCACGGTGTGCCCGGGCCACCTTCGGCTTGGGTGCGCCGTCGCACGCGCCCGTTCAGCGTCATGCTGAAGTCGCCCACCAGCGGTAGCTCGAGCTGGTTACGGAGGTAGCCCTCGGAATAAAAGATGTGCGACTCCGAGCCGTCGGGCAACGTGAGCTCGCGCTCGGCGCGATCGAAGCGCCCGCCGAGAACGAGCTCGAAGTGACGCTGGCGGTCACGCGACTCGAGCGCAAAACCCGAAGAGAGGTCGTAGACGCGATTGAGCTGCTCCTGCTCGGTGGTGCACGCTTGGTTCACGCCCGACTCGGCGTACGTCAAGTAGTGGGCCAAGCTGCCGAGCGCGCGCACGCCCGGTCGCAGCGTGACGTCGGCGCGCAGGCGCCCACCGGTGACGCACGTGTTCATGCCCTCGAATTCGGTGTCGTTGTCCTCTTCTTCGGTGGTCGGCACCTGGTTGTAGGAAAGGGTCGAAAACTCGCGGGCGCGGGCCAGCTTCACGTTGCCCTGCAGCGGGAAGAGGCGGCGGTAGTGCCGAGCCTCGAGCGTGAGCGCGAGGCTCTGAGGAGTGTATGAAGCGCTCGCGTACACGCCGTAGCCGGGGTCGACCCGGCTGCGCACATCGGCCTGGTTCAGGTGCTGAAACGCCACTTCGCTGTACACGGAGAGGTCGTCGGCGAGGCGAGGCAGCTCCACCGATTGGCTGAGCGTCACGATGCGGTTGGCCGCGCGGATCAAATCTTCGTTCAACGGCGGCGCGCGAAACAGCACCGAGCCCTGGGTGCCGAGCTTGAAGGTGCGGCCGGAGATCTCGACCTGGCCGGCGGCGACTCGATCGGGCGCGTAGGTGCAGGTCGGGCTGGTTTGACAATCACCGGTGAGCGGCGCGTAGTCGGTCTCGATGGCGCGCGGCATGCCCGCTTCGGTCACGTCGTGCAAGAAGTCGCCGCTGTTCGGAACGCCCAGGTAGCGGCCGCTGGCTTCGTCGATGCGCAGTGGGTTGAGCTCGCCACCCAGCGCTGTGAGCTTGAGCGCGACCGGGCCGCGTGTGCTCACGCTGATGCGACCGCCGCGGATCGTGGTGTCGCTGCCGAGCTCGTCCTGCTTGCGCACGCTGAGCACGATGCCGCGGCCGAGCTGCGCGCTCGCGTCGCCGAGCGTTGCCTCCAGCCCCGGGCGTGAGTAGGTGAGGTAGTACTTCGAAGGGTAAGCCCAGTTGATGTAGCGGTTGGAGAGCTCGAGCCCTGCTTCGTCCAGCTTGCGCCTGAAGTAGCTCGAAGGATTCGGCGGCTCTGCTTCGTTCGTGAGCTCGAGCGCAATTTCCGTGGGGTCGGGCGAGGCGTAAAACCAGACGTTGTCGAGCCGCGCGCCCAGGCTCACGCTGCCCGCGGTGGTTTGCACGCTCAGCCGGTTGTACACGAGCCCGAAGTCGTCGTTGGCGCGCGTCGTCACCTGACCGGGGCGCGAGTCGCGGTTGTCGAAGTTGTAGTAGACGCTGGCGCTCTCGCTCACGTCCATGAGCACCGGCGTGTCGCCGACCTGTCCCGGCTCCAGCGCGAATGCGCGCAGCGGAACGAGCGCGACCGAGAGCGGGAGCGCGCGGAGCAGCCGCTGCATTGCTCAGCGTGTGCCGGAGCGCTCGGCGAGCTCCGCTTCGATGTACGGCCACATCACGGCGCCCTGATCGCCCACGTACTTCTGGAGGATCTTCATGCTCCGCGGATCGATTACCATGTTCAGGGGCGCGAGCTCCGGCGGACTGTAGGGGGTCAGGCTCACCTCGGGATCCGCGACCATCGGAAAATTCGGGTGAAAATTGGCGATCCAGCGCTCCAGATCGCTCATGCTGGCGCCGTCGCGCTGCGAGTCTTGAAACAGCGTGCTGAGGATGACCAGACCCTTCGATCCGAGCTCGCTCTGGTAATCGGGCAGAGTGCGGTGCTCGTTGATGCACGCGCCGCACCACACGGCCGACGTGTTGACGAGGAGCAGCGACACACCTTTGCTGCCGGTGGGATCGTAGTAGTCCGAGAACGCGATCACTTCGCGGTTCGGCTCGGTCGCGGGGAGCCGGTTGGGCGCACGGTAGCCGATGAAGCAGGCGTTCTTCACCACGTCGCCGGTTTCGGTGCCGAGGCCTTCGGACGGATAATCCGGAGCGCCGCAGTCGGTGCTGTCGCTCTTCAGCAGCTCCGACGGAAGCTCGGGCGCGTTGCTGCCGCACGCCACGGTGACGAGCGCCACCAGAGCAGCTGGCAGCAAGCGCACCATCAGCCTTTCTCCTTGATCCCGATCGCGGTGAGCAACGGCAGGCCTTCAGGGAAATCGAGGCTCGCGCCGTCGTCGCTCACGCTGCCTTCGCCGACCTTTTGCCAGCCCGCGTAGGGCGCCCACATCTCTCCGACGTCGAGCCCGAGGATGTAAAGCTCGAGCTCGGTGCCGGGCGCGAGGTCGACGCTATTTTCGATACTGAGCGCGGGGCTCGGGCAAATGCGCGTTTCGAGCGGCGAGAGCACGAAACCGAGCACGAAGCCTTGCTCCAGCTGGTCGAGCGCGGCGTCCGAGAGGCGCGCGGCGCGGAAGCCGAGCATCGAGTCGTCCTCGTAGGTGAGCAGGTCGTATTCGATCACCGCATCGTCGCTGAGCGAGAGCGTCACGCCTGCGGAGGTTGCGGACTCGCCCGGTGCAAACGGGACGCCGTCGGCGTAATCCGGAAGCCGAACCGCGGTGAGGGTGCCGAGCTCGGTGTCACCGGCTGCGATCGGGATCGCGAGCTTGCCCCACTCTTTGCCGTCGCCAAACTTGCAAGCCGGCCCGTCCATCTCCAGGTCGAGTGTTTGCTCCAGCTTGCCGCTCGGCGAAACCGCCGCGTCGATGCACACGTTCTTCGCGCAAACCTGGACCAGACCTGCGCGGGTCGGGTCGCCTTGCTCGTCGACAATCTCACCCGAGACAACGCCCACCAAGACCGCTTCGGTGTCGCTGTGCTCGCCCGGGCCGGCAGGACATGTCGCGGGCGTGGCGCCGCTCCCGCCCGAGCTGCCGTTCGCTTCGCCGCCGTCGCTGCTGCCGCTACCGCCTTGGTTGTCGGAGTCAGCGGGCTCGCTGGAGCACGCCGCGAGCGAAAGGGCCGCGGCCAGGGCGAGAAAAAGAGAAAAAAAGCGGGTCACGCCCGGGGAGTATGCCCCGAATTCGACCCTGACGCGAAGCCGCCCCGGCTTCGCGCCGTTGCCTCAGAACGCCACACCCAAAAACAGCCGCAGGGTCTGCGCGATGTTGGTGTCGGCCGCCGTACTGTTGCCACTCGCGGTGAGCGTGGCCGCTTCGCCGCTGGTGTAGCCGAGGCCTGCCATCGGGAAGAGCACGCCGTACTCGAGCTTGGCGAAGAAGCCGCCAATGTGGTCGGGGTCGTCGTTCAGCGAGCCGTCCTTGCTCTGGTAATAGAGCTGGGCGTTGAGCTCGATGCCGAGGTCGCGATCGTGACCCGGCGTTTGCATGAACTGCACCGCGCGCGACCAGAGCGCCGCCAGGCCGCCGCCGATCTTTTGACCGTTGGTATCGCGCAAGAAATCGTACTTCACGCTCGGGCGGAAGTAGTACGTGCCCTGCACCCGCGTCAGGATGTTGCGGTACAGGATCAAGTCGAGCGCGTAGCTCGGGTTGAAATGGAAGGTCGAGATCGTGTGATCGCCGTGCTGATCCTGGGCCTCGTTGGCCGGTGGGACCAGGCTATCCACATCGGCGTCGCCTGATGCCCAGCCGAACTTGAAGCCGAGCTGCAGCTTGTCTTCAGCCAACTTCTGCTCGATCTCGGTGGCGATACCGTAGCTGCGCAGCTTGTAGTCGCGATCGATCTCGCCGCCCTGTGTCGCCACGTTGGCAATCTTGCCCTGCACGGTCGCGGCTTCGGCTTCGAACCGGAAGCCCTTGTACAGCAGCTTGACCCACACGTCGGGCATCCAGACGTGCGCGTCGCGCCGCACGATCGCGTACTTGTTGTCGACGCCGCAGCCGAGCGGAGCGGCGCTTTCGGTGCTGGAGCACCCACCAGATGCTTCCGTCGCGAGCAGCTGGTGCCTATAGACCACCTGCGCACCGCCGTTCAGCACGACCTCGTCACGATTGAGCGCCGCTCGCACCAGCTCCGGGCTCTTCAAGCGCGCCACGCTGAACGTGTACTGGCTCACGTCGTCCAGCTGCGCCACGTCGTACGGCTGGCCGCGCTCGATCGAGAGCATGTCGCTCGTGGGACCTTCGTTCGGAAAGTCCATCGCGACTGAAGCGTACAAGTCGAGCGACTTGATGCCGGTGGTGATCTGGGCGCGGTCGATGGTCGACTGGTAGTCGTCGTCTGGCCCGTCGCCCGAGTTCCACACCATGCCGAGACCCCAGTGGTTCGGCATGCGACCCACGCGGAGCTGCCCGACCGGCGTGACCCACTCGGCCCACACGCGCTTGACGATGATGCTGTCGCGCAGGCTGTTCTTGCTCGAGGGCGGGGACGCATCGTTGTCGAAGATGCCGAGCGGCGAGTAGCCACCGCGCGGCTTCACCTCGCCGCCGCCTCCCGAGTAGCCGTTCGGCGTGGAACCGAACACGACGTTGTCGAGCAGATCGATCTGCGAGATGACGCGCAGGTTGTCGGAGACGTGGAACTCGGGATCGAGCCGGAAGCGCAGGTTGGCGCCAGCGTTCGTGTTGTCGTCGCAGCCGTGGGTCGCGTCGTCGAAGTTTTGCTCCGAGCCGTTGCCGGTCTCGTTGGGCGTGCAGACGGTGGCGCCGCGCGTGTCCTGCCCGATCGAGGTGTAATAGTGGTCGATCGGGCGCGGAAACAGCGATTGGGACGGCAGGTCCTTGCGACCCAAGTGAAACTTGTAGAACAGCTCACCGCGCGCGCGGAACATGCCGTGCCACTCGAGGATGGGCCGCGTGTGCGTCCACCAATCCTCGGCGAACACCGCGTCGCTCGCCTTGATCTGCTTGGAGCCGGGGCGCGCGGCGCCCTGCTGCTTGAGCGCTGCGCCGTCGTCGGCAGGCTCGGGCCACACCGGGAGCGGGTTGAGGCCCGGCTGAGGCTGCGGGAGCGCTTCGGGCTGCGCGGCGGCGCCAGGCGCCTCACCGGCAGCAGCAGCCGGCTCACCTTCGGGTGCGGGTGCAGCAGCCGGCGCAGCGGCTCCGGGTGGTGCAGCAGGAGGCGGTGCAGTAGCAGGTGGTGCGGCAGCGGGCGGTGCAGCAGCCGGCGGCGCATCGGGCGCAGCGGGGGCGCCTGCGGCGCCCGGAGCGGGCTCGGCCGGTTTGGCGTCGGTTGCAGGCTTCTTCGCGTCGGCGGCCGGCTGAGCGAAAGCGTGGAACGACAGGGTGGCGCCGAGCGCCGAAACCAGTAAAGCGGAGCGTTTTCGCATCGATACTCCGCCTTGCTTCCAGCGGCGGGGAGACCCTTTCGCACCGCCCCGCCAGACTGTCAACCTCAGCCTTTCTTGAAGGCAGTCAGCACGTCCGTGCGGTAGCGTTCCGCGTCGGCCAGGGCGGCTTCAACGGCCGCAGGGGCGGGCGGAGGGGGCACGGCACTAGGGCTCGGCGCAGCGAGTGCCGGGTCGTCCTCGGTGCGGGGCAGGGGTGGCAGCTCGGCCGTGCCTCCTCCTGTGGCGGCCATGGCCATCGACAGGGTCTTGGCCACCTG
>JBEHXA010000167.1:0-12765 GCA_048498935.1 Myxococcota bacterium | reverse complement strand
ACACCACGCTGAAGCCCGCGCTCGAACGCCTCCAACCCGAGGAGGACGATCTAGCAGTGGCGCGCCAACGCACCGGTCAGCGGCTCGAAGGCCGCCTGCAGCCGCTTTACTGGAGCGTGGACATGAGCAACCGCAGCCCCATGGTCGGGCTCTACGTCGAGATGCGAGTGCCGAATCCCGAGAACGAGCACGACTACGTTCACGGGCATGCCTCGGTGGATCCGCGCACAGGGGTTCACACGACTCACGGTGGCTTGGCGATCGGCAGCGACTTCTTCTACCCGATGCACTACAGCCTGCACGTACACTGGCGGGATCTGGGCATCTGGATCATCGGGGTAGCAGCGCTGATCATGCTGGTGGCGCTCGTGAGTGGGGTGGTGATCCATAGGAAGCTATTTCGCGAGTTTTTTACCTTTCGATCCGAGAAATTGGGGCAGCGCAGGTTGCTGGACCTGCACAACCTGACGGGCGTGATCGCGCTGCCGTTTCACTTCGTGTTCGCGCTCACGGGACTCCTGATCTTTGCCCGCGTCTACCTGCCGGTTACCGAGACGATGTTCCAGCAAATGCGCGATCGCCACGAGCAGCTTGCGAGCCTCGGTGGTGGCATGCCTCGCGAGCGGTCCGGGGTCGCTGCGCCTCTGGCTTCGGTGGACGCGATGGTCGCGGAGGCCCAGCGGCGCTGGGCCGAGCGCGGCGCCGCGTCGCAGGTGGGAGGTATCTCGGTCACCAACGTCGGCGACGTCAACGCCATCGTCACCATTTCCCCGCTCGCTAGCGCCCGGATCGAGCTCATTGATCGGTCGCTTCGCTTCGAAGGCAGAACAGGCCGAATGCTGGCCGACGAGGCACCTCCGAGCGCCGTCGGCAAAGTCGGCGAGTTCTTGGTGAGCCTTCACTTGATGCCGTTCGAGCACTGGACGCTCCGGTGGCTGTTCGCCCTCGGCGGTCTAACAGGCTGCGCTTGTGTCGCGACTGGCCTCATCTTCTTCGTCGGCAAGCGCAAGCGGAGCCACGCGGCGCGAGGGATGAGCGGCGCTCGTTGGGTCGATGCGCTCACGGCAACCAGTGTGACGGGCATGCTCGTTGCGACGACCGCCATCCTTGTCGCCAATCGTCTGCTACCGGCCGGCTTGTCCGAGCGCGGCGCGTGGGAGGAGCGGGTGTTCTGGTTCGCATGGCTGCTGGCTCTCGCGCACGCGGCATGGCGCACCGCTCCGGTCAAGGACAACCGGCTTGCGCCGGTGTGGCGTGAGCAGTGCTGGGCGGTCGCAGGGCTGGCGTCGTCGGCGGTGCTGCTGAACTGGACGACGACGGGAGACCACCTCGTCCGTACCTTGGCGCGCGGCTACTGGCCCGTCGTCGGCTTCGATCTGGCTCTGCTGGCGGCGGCTGCGCTAGCCGCCTTTGCCGCACGGCGCCTCGACCAACGCGAGTCCGGCCGCACCGACTTCGCCCGATCCGCGCGGGCCTGAAAAACGCAAATGATTCTCATTTTCATCTAGAGCCGGCTGTCGTATGGGCTTTGCAAGGTATCGACATGCACGAAGCAAACCTCACACCACCCGCGATGAGGTACGCCTCATGGGCGGTAGGGCTCGCCGCCCTGACTCTCGCTGTCGCTTGTTCCGAGGCAGGTTCGGATCCGGCGGGGGAGACGCCGGGTGGCGCTGCAGGTCCGCTCTACTTGGTCAAGACGCGCGTCTTCAACAACGACGAGACGACCGGCTACCTGACGCTCACCGATTCTCTCGATGCCGAGCCCGACTACGATCGGTCATTGGAGATCCCAGGCGGCGGCGTACTTTATGCCGCGCCCGGCATCGGGAATTTCCTGGTCGGTTCAGGCGACGAACCCGTGATCGCTCGTTACGAAGTCGGCCCGAACAATGAGCTCGCGAAGGGAGCTGAGCTCTCGTTCGCCAATGAAGGCGTCGCCTACCTCTACGCGGGCTCGGTGATTTTCGTCAGCTCGAGCAAGGCCTACTACGTCGATCTCGACCAGCTTCAGGCCATCGCGTTCGACCCGACGCAAATGGCGATCACGGGCACGGTTTCGCTCGAGGGCGCTTCTCGCGAGGGCTTTTTCACCAGCTTCGGCCAAGCGATTGTTCGCGAAGACGGCGTCTATTTTCCGGCGGCCTGGTACACCGATCCGGACTGGGACCGTGTGCCGTCTGGCTCGATGCTAGTGCACCTCGATCCGGAGACCGACGAGGTCACTTTCGCCAGTGATCCTCGCTGCACCGGTATGCTCGCGGCATTGACCACAGAAGTGGGCGACACCTATTTCTTCTCCGACATGTTCAACACGTTTGCCCGTCGCGGCTACGGTGCCGACCATGGCGTGGCCGATTGCGCGCTCCGTTTGAACGCGGGTGACACCCGTTTCGACCCGGAGTGGGAGCTCGACATCAACGCGCGCACCGGTGGTGCTCCGGCAATTCCGGTGCTGCCTGCCGGCGGAACGCAGATCTGGCTACGTGTGCTGGACGAGGCGGCCGCGGATCTGCCGACCCCAGCCGACTTCCAAACCATGGACACGGTGCGGGCGTGGCAGTGGTCTCTCTTGGACGTCGAGAGCGCCGAACCTGCCGTGCTGAGCGAAGAGCTGCCTCTGTCGTCATCGAGCGCCATCGGCATGACCGTGGCAGGGCGCTCGTTCACGACCATCGAGAACGAGACCTACAGCGAGACGACCTTGCTAGAGCTAACACCGGACGGCTTCGTCACGCGCGCCAAGTATCCTGGTGTCATCGATGAAATCGCCCGGGTGCGCTGAACGTGAGTCAAATGACCACGGTCGTAAACCCCTGCTTCAGTGTCCTCGCCTTGGAGAGCTTCGTCGGATGATCCGTCTGCTGTCACTTTGGCTACCTCTTGGGGTGCCGTTCGCGCTTGGTTTTGCGGCCGCTTGCAGTGACGACACTTCGAGTTCGCCTGGCGCCGACGGTGGAGCGAGCGAGAGCTCGAGCGGCGCGGCCGGTTGGAGCGGTCAAGGTGGTAACGCGTTTCAAGGTGGCTTTGGAGGACAAGCGGAGAGCGCTGGCGGTCACGCAGGCGGCCAGCCCGAACGTCCCGAGGCCGAGGGTGGGGCCGGCGGTGGCGGCGCGTTCGGAATGGGTGGCAGCGCCGGTGTGGAGTCGGAAGGCGGCAACGGGGGCGACACGAATGCACCAAACCCACCGACGACCATCAACGGCTGCGCAACGTTCGTCGATCGCACCGCCGACAACGCCGCGCGCACCGTGCCCTGGAACGAAGATCTCATCTACGAGCCCGTGCGCTGCATGCAAGTGCGCGTCGGCCAAAGCGTCACCTTCAACGGCGACCTCGACAACCACCCCATGCTCCCCTCCGGCGGCGACGCACCTTCCCCCCTCGGTGCCGCCGTCGCCACCTTCACCGCGCCCGGCACCTATGGCTACCGCTGCATTCCGCACCCTTCCGAAATGAACGGGGCGATTCGAGTCGTCGGGCCGTGAGGCATCAGGACGGCGCTAAATCAGTAGGGGAGATCATTCGGCGTCGCTCCTATCCGCTTCCCCAAGTGAAACGCTCCTGGTCTCGTTACTAGGCCGGTGGCACACTACGTCAGTCATGACCGCACGAGAGCTACTAGCAAGCGCGCTCGCGTTGTCTGAGTCGGATCGCGTCAAGCTAGCCGCCGAGTTGCTGGCCAGCGTTGCGCCAGGCAAGTCGGTTGCGCCGGCCGATTGGGAAAATGAATGGCTTGCGGAAGTCGCTCAGCGCGAGGCACTCGAGCCCGATGATAGTTTGGGCACGGAGCATGAGCTGCCGGCGGTGCGGCAGCGTCTCTTGGGTCTGTTCCGGTGAAGCGCCGGCTCGTTGTCGGGCCGATCGCAGAGCGCGAAGTGGTGGCGGGGGCTCGTTGGTACGAAGCGCGTGAGGTCGGCTTGGGAAGCGCTTTCGTCAACGAGGTTCTGCGCACGTTCGACTCTATCGAATGGGAGCCGGAGAACGTGCCCATTCTACGCGCTCCTTATCGCTGCAAGCGCTTGGAGCGGTTTCCCTATGCGGTGATCTACAAAGTCACCACGCAGCGTGTGTACGTGCGTGCCGTAGGCATGGCAGACGACGCCCCGGCTACTGGGATAAGTAGAAGGCCTCGGAGCTCGCCCGCAGAAGCCCATTTTCGCGGCAGACAACCAGGTTTGACGTACCCAACCGGCGCTGGCAAGGTCCGCTGCGGATGCTTGACGGCGGCTTCTCAGGCGGTGGCGCAGTCATTGATCCTCTCTATGTGCGGGAGGACGAGGGGGGTCTCGTCTACGGACGTTCCGTTAACGAGCTGGTGATCGGTGCGCCGCGGAAGCTTTCCGTCGATTGGAGAGCATGGGCTTGCCAGTTCTACTTCGGCTACCCTCTCGGGCGACGGACGCACTTTCGAGAGATCTCTCTTCTGAGGCAGGGCGAATCGGAACTGCCTACTTCGAACGCAGCCCCGGCTGCGGATGACGCCTTCATCACCGCTGGCGCGCCCAAGGTTACTGACCTCGCACAGGCCGCATCCGGTGTTGCCGAACGTTTGCTAGCGGCTGTGGCTCGCGGTCTCGAACGAAGCACTGGGCGGGCTCCCGTGTGCTTTCTGAGCGGGGGTTGGAATTCGCGGGCGATCGTCGCCTGCTTAGCCAAACTGGTACCCGGCGCCGCCTTCGATACGTTCACCACGAGCTACGATGGTGGAAACGATCGGGAGGAGCGATTCGCCGAGAAGGTCGCGGCAGCGCTTGGTTTGCGTCACCACGTCCTTGCGCTCGATGAAGGATACTACCCGCGACATGCCGAAGCGGCATTGCTGGCGTCGGACTACGCCACTGACATGCACGTGTGGATGAGTGACCTCCTCTCCAAGGTCGCGACGCACCGGGAGCTCGTCAACTTCGATGGCTACGCGGGCGATTTACTATTTCGCGGGCTTCTCCAACAACCGGACGACGACGCGCGCTCGGCGACCGACCCTTCGTTTTTCGATCGCTTCTCGGTAGTGGCCCCGGGTACCGTGTTGTCCTCGCCGATCGCGCGAACCTTTGAACGCTTGGCCCGCGACGAGCTCGCGCGTGAACTGGAGTGCCACCCGGGTGCGCGTCGCACCTTTCGCTTTTTGCTGCACAACCGGGCCTGGCGCGGTGTGGCGCACTCGGTCCGCCTGCAGAAGCGCGCGCTCGACGTAGAGCTCCCATTCCTCGATTCCGAGCTCATCCGCTATGCGCTCTCGATCGACGACAGTGTTCGCCTCTCGTCCGCGTTCTATCCGGCAGTCCTGGCTGCCTTGGATCAACGGCTCTCGGGTGTTCCGTCAACCAACGACAGGCCGTTGAGCGCGGCTTGGAGTCCTCGCCCGATCGAGAAGTACGGCGAGGCAACGGTCGATTGGTTCTTGAGCAACATTCGCAGCAGTGGCGCCGTGCCCGCGGATTGCGGAGGCGTCATCGATTGGTTTTCGGTCGAGCCCGCGCGACGCATCAACCAAACGAACGACCCGACGCAGCGCAATCGGCGGTTCCGTGCGCTCGAGATGCTGAACCTCTACGCGCTCTGGCTTCGGCGCTACCAGGGCCACGTGGCGCTTGGTCACGTGCTCGAATACGCACAGCACGAAGGCGGCGAGCTCCGATCGACTGCTAGGCCCACGGACAATCAGCCGGACTATGCCGCCATCGCGAGCAAATATGCCGAGCGGGCGCGAGCAGTCGAGGGAGCTTCGCTTCGGTTTCACCTGACCGTGGACGTAGAGGCCTTTCCCGTTACTGATGAGTACGCCTACCACACGGCGGCGTCTGATCCGATCCGCGCGCTCATCTACAGCGACTTCGGCGCGGGCTCAGACCTCGAGCATTTCTTGCTTCGTGAGCGCGTACCCTCCACGTACTTTCTGGAAGCGTACTCGTCGGCTTGGCCAACGGACAGCGCAGTTGCAGACGCGGCTCGCTTCTTCAAACGCGACTTCACCGAGCTTGGTCTCCATTGTCACGCCTTCTCACTTCCGCGCCCACGACTGGAAGCACTCGGGCTCGATGAAGGCTGGTTCTTGGAGCCGCAGCAGCTTGCTGCTTGTTTGCGCGATGGCAAATCGCGTCTCGAAGCCGCAACCGGTGACGTGCTCTCGACCTATCGTTCTGGACGGCTCGACGTTTATCCACAACTGGACCGCGCGGCAGCCGAAGCCGGTTTTACGATCGATAGCTCACTGGCTGATGGCCACAGCATCAACTACTACACCGAGCTCGCGCACCCGATCGGCAACGATGTGCATGTGCGCAGTGGCATCATCGAGGTACCCGTAACCGCCTACCGCGTTCGCGAGCGATCGCGCGTTCTCGACTTCAACGGCTCCTCCTTCGAAGAAATGTGCTTCGTAATAGTCCGAGCTCTCGAGCTCGGCTTGCCGAGCGTCACCATGCTCATGCACAGCTGGAGCCTGAGCGACGTCCAAGAGCTCCCGCTCCTCGCCAAGGGTTTTCACCACAAGCGCAGCTCCGCCGCCTGCCAAAAACCTCAACACCTGCTCGACTTCCTGGACGACCTGGAATGCGTCGAGCTCTCAACCATCCAGCGCACCGTCGAGCAACGCTCCAACGTAAGTGAGCAAGCCCGCTTCGGCTCAGCCGACTTCGAGCTCGAGCCGCCACCTCTGCAGCTCTTGATACAGCTGGAGGCGGATCTCGTTACGGCACGCGTCGTACTCAACGCCCAACCGTTCCCGGGTACTCCCGAATACGCCTTCTACCTGGTAGTACGAGGCGAAAGAGTCGCCACTCGTTGGTACGAGCAACGCGCAGACACGACTTTCTCACTACCGGCCGGCACTGCGCCAACGACTGTAGAGGTGGTTGCCTTTGTGCGAGACCACCAGAGTCCCGGTAAGCCCATCGTGAAGAGTGTCAGCTTATCTTGACTGTGCGGTCCGACGACCGTGACCGCCTCGATTCCAACGGCAGCCACGACACTCGCTGGCGAGCGGTGTTGGCCATTAGGTCTCGAAGCTGCCCCACATTGTCATGGCTGGGCACGCATGAAGGGCTACTGGTGCCTGCCACATCGTGAGCGACCGATTCAAGACGGGGGCACACAGGTCCAGAAGCCGTCTTCGCAGACGCCTCTCCATGTTCCGCAATCGGCTCCGGTCACCCAAGGGCCACAACCTGCGAACGGTCCAGAAGGCCAGGCGCCGTCCGGGCACGAGATTCCGGGAACCTCTCCGGCCGGGCACGTGTATCGGCCATTCTCACACGTTGCTTGCGACGGAACCTGCTCGTTTGATGCCCCACATGATTTGACGCACGGAGTGAAGCGGCGACCACTCTCGCACACGGCTGCGGCTCCACCAGCAACGAACACACCTGGCTCGCCGCCATTGCCGCCCTGAACGCTCCCTCCAACGCTGCCCTCAGCGTTCCCTCCGACGCCCCCTTGAGATAGACCCCCCCCCCCACCCGCCGCGAAGCTCCCTGCATCACCTGTCCCGCCTTGGCCGCTGCCTCCGCCAACAACCGATCCCGGACTTCCGCCAGCCCCCGCGCGCGGAGTTCCATCTGGATCGTTCGTTGTTAAACCGCAAGCACAAGTCAGCGGTATGGACGCCAGCAACAGCAGGCCTCTGCCGATCCAAGGCGCCCTCAACCCGCGTTCACGCCCACGTGCCATTGCCAGGATCGTGTCACGAGTGCATCGATCGTCCACGCCAAAAATCCGACGAATCGTTGTGGGCGCGACGTGAAACGGCAAAGCTCGCCTCCTTGAAAAACAACCATGCGACGCCAACCCCAGCTCCACCAGTGTCCGACGTCTGAGGTCGAAGAGATGCCCGGCGTTTATCCTTCCAGCCATTGGGAAGGGCTCGGCCGCCAGCCGAATCGCGTCGCAGACACGTGTGACGCTAAGTCCCCACGCCCGTGCCGAGCCGCTCCCGCAACGTCAAATGCGCCGTGCTGACCGAGTAGGTGATGAGCTTTTCGATGCGGACGTTGACGGCGGGGGAGCCTTCTTCGCCGGGGATGCTCTTGATGAGGGTGACGGCGTGTTCGAGGTCTTGGCACATCACCAGGCCGGCGCGGTCGGCGGCGTAGTCGACGGAGTGGGCCCACTTTTTGAGGTCGAGCGACTCGGCGGAGCGCAGGAGCTTGGAGACCACGTCGGTGAGTTGTTCGCGTTGGCGCGCTGGGAGAGGCGTTGCGGCGAGCTCGCGCGTGGCTTGTTGGACCAGCGGTTCGAGCTCACCCGAGACCGGGAACTTGGGTTTCACCATGCGGATTGCGGCGAAGACCCAGCTCTTCAGCGCGGTCATGTTGCTCAAGACTTGGCGCAAGAAGAAGCCCGGCACGAAGTAGGCGAGGCTACGGCCCGCGACGAACGAGGTGGTGACGAGCGGCAGCTCTTGGTTGAAGGCACCTGCGCCGAGCGCGATCGACGCCGGGCTCGCCGCTAGAAACGCCAGCACGCCAGGATCTTGCTGGTTTTGAAACACCGGCGGTTCCGGCACCCCGAGCGCGTCCGAGGCTGCCGCGATGGCTTGCACGAGGCCGTGCGGGTACGTCTCGACCGTGAGCAGGTGCTCGGGGGTGAGGCCGTAAGCTTCGATGTTGCGGCCGCGCGCCGCGAGCGCCATCGGCTCGAGCAGCGCCATCAAAGCCGTGACTGCCGGGTCGTGCTCGACCGGGAGGATGTACTCGGGCCAATCCGAAAGCGCGATGCGATCCTGCGCGGGCTGCGGCTCCTCGTTGCGCAAGCGCCCGTAGAACCGCTCTTCGTCGGCATCGGCGCGGCCGAGCACGTGCAGCGCTTGGCAGGCGCTCCAGGCGCCGTCGGCGTGTCGCACACCCGTGTAGATGCGGCGCAGCAGCTGGTACGGCTCGCTCTGGTACGGATCGCGCTCGACCCACTCGCCCAATAGCGGAACCGACTCCGCGAACGAGCCCGCCGCGTCTTCCGCGTAGAGGCGCGCCAGCCGCTCTGCCCAGCGCGTATTTTCAGGCTCCAGCTGGTGCGCGGACGTGCAGACCGCGATGGCCTGCTCCGGCCGCTTTAGCTGGCGCTCGTAGACGTCGGCCAGCTGCCACAGCGTGGTGAGCAGGAGCTCGGTGTTACCCGCTTCTTGGGCGTGCGTGACTCGCAGCTTGAGCAGCTCCTTGACGCCGTCCCAATCGCGGGATTTCTGCCGTTGCACGAGCGCCTCGTCCAGCGCGGCCATGTGCGATGAATCGTATTCGAGCGAGCGCTCCAGCAGTTGGCGCGCCAGCGCAGCGTCGCCCAGCTCGCGCGAGGCGATCATGCTTGCGGTATGCAGGTACCTGGCCTTATGCTTCTTCTCGTCCACCACCTCGGCGAGCTTGGTGATGACTTGGATGAGCGCAGGCCAGTCCTTCTCCGAGCCGTAGAGCTGCATCAGCTTGGTGAGGATGTCGCGATCGTTCGGCTTTTCGCTGAGCGCGAGCAAGTAGCTCTTGGCGGCGTAGTCGGGATTCTTCAGACGCGTGGCCGCCAGATCACCGATTTGGAGCAGCAACTTTGCGCGCTCCTCGCCGACCGTGCGTTCGAGCTTGCGATAAAGGGTTTCGAGCGCCTGGTCGTAGCGACCGCGCGCCGCATGAGCCTTGGCGATGCCGTCGAGGGGCGACAGGTCTCGTGCATCGGTTTCGAGCGCGCGCTCGAGCGCCGCGATGCCTTCGTCTTCGCGACCGAGCCCGATCAGCGCCTCGCCGCGCAGCCGCTCCGCGCGCGCCGCGTCGGCCAAATTGAGCGTGGGGCCCAGCCGCTGCAGCAAATCCTGGGTCAGGGCGTACGTTTGCTCGGGAGCGTCGTGCTTCGATGCGAGCTCCGCCACGGAGAGGAGGGCGCGCGGATCGTCGCCGAAGAAGCGACGGAGGCCGTCGACCATCACCATCGCCTTCTCGGCCGAGCCACCCTTCACGAGCGCCTCGATGTACAGCCGCGCAACGTCCGCGGCCTCGCCGAGCTCCATGCCTTCCAGCACCGAGACGACCGGCTCGAGCCGCTTCGAAGCCTCGACGAAGCGCCCCTCGTCGAACGCGATGCGGCCGAGCACCCGCAGAGCACCGGGGTCAGTGGGATCGAGGTGGAAGGCCAGCTGGGCCATCGAGCTGGCTCGCTCCGTGTCTTGCAGGTGCCGTTGGCACAGGACTGCGATCTGTCCGGCCAGCTTAGCGCGTTGGTGCTCGCCCTTGGCGCCTTCCAGCTCACCCTCGAGCAGGTCGACGACGCCGGCATAATTGCCCATGATCACGTACTTGCCCTTGAGCTTGGCGCGCGCGGCGCCGTCTTCGGGCGCGGCGTCGATGGCGCGTTTCAGCTGGCCAATCGATGCCTCCAAGTCGCCTTGTTCTTCCAACAGCGCAGCAGCGCGCAGGTACTGCTCAGCGCGCTCTTTGGGCGTGCGCGCGGCCTCAGCCAACGCTTCGATCGCGTCGAGCGCGCTCTCTGAGTCGCCCGCGGTTGCGCGCAGCGTGGCGAGCGCATCGAGCGCTCCTTTGTGGCCGGGCTGGAGCGAAAGCACGAGCTCGTAGGCTTCGATCGCGCGCTGCGGCGCTTGCAGCTCGCTGGTCAGCACGCGGCCGAGCGCCAGGCCGGCTTCGAGTCGCCAGGCGTCGTCGGTGCTCTTGTCGAGCTGGCGTTGGTACAGCTCGGACAGCGGTAGAAAGCGGTCGAGCGCGCGATAGTGCCGCGCCAGCTCGCGCGCCGCATCGACGCGCGTCGGATCGAGGCCGAGCACCTGCTCCAGCGCGCGCGCCGCCTGCTCGTGATCCAAAAACTCTTCGTCCCAAATGCCGGAGACGCGCTCGAGCAGCGTGACCTTCTGCCGCGCCGTGACCGCCAGCTCGACCTCACGCTCCAGCACCCCCAGCAGCTCTTTGAAGCGACTCTGCCGGCTGTAAATCCGGTCGAGGCCGCGCAGCGCGTCGTTCGACTTCGGGTCTTCGCTCAGCACCTGTTGGTAGGTCTTTTCGGCTGCATCGAGGTCGTCGAGATCGACCTCGTAGCCTTCGGCGATCTCGCACAGCAACACGTGGCGCTCCGTGCCGGCCAGCGCCGCCGCACGCCCAGACAGGGCCGAAAGTGCGCGCTTGCTGTCGCCGTTCTGGCGCAAGAGCTCGACCATGCCGGTCACACCGCGCTCGTGGCCCGGATCCTCGTTGACGACCGACTCGTAGAGCTCGAGCGCGGCTTGCGCGTTGCCGAGCTTGCTCGCGACGAGCTCGGCGGCTTCGGCGCGCAGGTCGCGCGCCAGGTTCGGCGCCGCCACGTCCGCGCGCCTGACCAAGACCTGCGATAGCTCCGGCCATTGTTGGGCCTTGCGATAGATTTGTGAAAGAGCTTCGAGTGAGCGTTCGTGGCTCGGCTCGATCTCCAGCACTTTGTGCAGCCAGGGGAGCGCCAGATCGGGTCGTGAGACCCTGTCCGCGTACCAAGTCGCCATATGCCAATACAGGTCGTGCTGAGCTTCGGTCGAGAGCTGCTCGCCCGTCGCTTCGAGGCACAGGCCGAGCACCTCTTCCCACGCTTGAAAGCGCGAGCCGGCCAAGCGCTCGACTGCCTCCGCATAGTTGTCGACGGTGGGATCGGCGCAAAACGCCTGGGTATACGCGACCAGCGCCTGATCCTTGTCGTCGAGATCGCCTGAATACACCTCGCCGATCGCAAATAGGTACTCGGCGCGCTCGCTTGCGTTACTGGCCTTTTCGCTGCGCTCCAGCAGCGACTCGACCAGCTCTTCGTGCTTGCCGAGGGTGCGCCGCACCTTATCGAGCGCCTTGGCCGTCGCGCGATTGTCCGGCTCCAACTTGAGCAGGCCCTTGTAGAGCTTTTCGGCCGACTCGTGCTGTGCTGCCTTTTCGAACAACCGCGCCGCGCGCGCGAGCAGGCGCGGCACTGCTCGGCGCTCGCTCGCCTCGTCGCGCGCTCGCACTTCCTTGGCCAGCTCGAAAAATCCTTCGGCCAGGCGCGCCGGGTCGGCGCCGAGATCGAGCATCGACTCGAGCTTCGCGGCGGCCTCGTCGTCGTTCGGATTTTGACCCAACTCCTCGAACATCTCGGGCAAGCGCTCGTCGGTGATGAAGCTCGGCGGCCGCTGTGAGGCGTGCCACAGCTTGCGCAGCCCCTCGAGCAGCTCAGCGCCGTCACGCGGCCTGCGCTCGACCTGCTTTTCGAGCAGCGTGCGCAGCAGCGTTTCGACCGCCGGCGACGCGCCGTTGCCGGGTGCCACGAAAGAGAGCGCCTCCGGCGATTCGATCAAGTGCCCGAGCGCCACGTCCGCTGCCGTTTTGCCGGTGAACGGAGGCTTGCCGGAAATCAGCTCGTGAAAGAGCGCGCCAAACGCATAAACATCGCTGGCCGGCGTCGGCGCACCGCCGCGCAAAACCTCGGGAGCGAGCCCGGCCACCCACTTTTGCTCGCCTGGATCGGAGAGCGGCGGCCGTGCCAGCCCCGCGCCCGCATCGAGCAAAAGCACCTTCGGTGAAGCGTGAGTGGCGTCGGTGACCAGCACGTTGCCCGTGTGCAAAGCACCGTGCACGCGCCCCTCGGCGTGCAGGGTCGCGAGTGGCTCGGCCACGGCCCAGAGCAGCGGCAACACCACGTTGAGGTGGCGGCCACCTTCACGCGCCACGATCTGGGCGAGTGTTTCGCCCACCGAGTAGTCGCTGGTGATCGTGAGCAGCTGCGCACCACCGAACTCCACCGTTTTCGACAGCACCCCATCGGGCAGCCCGGCGTGCGCGATCGCGC
>JBEHXA010000166.1:0-12806 GCA_048498935.1 Myxococcota bacterium | reverse complement strand
AGCAGATACGCGGTTTGCAGATCGCTGCCGACGGCAACCGCCGCTGACAGAAACGTTTGGCGCAGCTCGCTCGCCAGCGACGCTGCGCTGGCCGGCAAGCCCGCCACGCCCTGCGAGAGCGTGCGCACGAAGACGGCCTCACCGTGCTGCAGCACCGTAACCTCGGTGCGCTCGGCACCCAGGTCGATGAGCGCAAACGGCCCTGGACCACGCAGCGGGCTAACCACCGTCGCCAGGTTGGCGAGCGAGAGCGGACCGCAGCCGACGCGATCGGGCTGGCGCGCGATCGCCTCGCGGATCAAATCGATGCGAGCCCGTACGGCCTCGGTGCGAGCTGCCGCGGTCATCACGACCACGGGCGCCTTCGGGTCGCGACGCCGAAGCGCGCGATGGTCGTAGACCAGCTCGTCGATGTCGACCGGCACTTGCGCTTCGATCTCGAACGGCAGCACTTCTTCCAGCCGCTTTTGAGCCGAAGCCGGGATGGCCAGACGGTGGATGAAGCACTGATCGCCGTTGATCGCCACCGCCACCGCGTCGGCATGCTCGAGCAGTGGCGCGGCCGCGATTTGCACGGCTCGTTCGAGCGACTCCACGGAGTCGATCGCGACCTCTTCCAAGCGCCCCAGCTTGAGGCGCTTGTAGCCGACGCCCAGGCTTGCCGCCCTGACGTGCGTCCTGCCGATGTCGATGCCTACGAATCCTGCCATGTGCGAAAGCTCACTCGACCTTATAGTGGATAACGGTGCCGCCTGGTGTCGGCTTGAGCAGCGCCTGGAGCGCTGCGCTCGGATCGTTCGGGTTGGTGCTGCCGGGTGGGGCGGCGTTTTGGGCGGCCTGCACCAGCTGTGACGCCTGATTCAGCGCCGTGGCAGCCCCGGGCGGCGGCGCATTCCGGAAATCGACGACCGCGTGGATGCGCACGCGCGTCTCACGCTTGCCCGCCTTGACCACCCCGGTGGCATAAATGCTGAAGAGCTTGCTCTCCACCGCAGTGACCTTTTTCATCTGATCTTCGGAGGTGAGCACCACGGGTGGGATGCCGACGGCCGTGAAGATGTCGCCGAACTTCTTGCTCTTGCCCGTGACCGCCCCCACGAACTCCTGAGTGCTGGGGAACAGCGGCACGCCAGCCGTCGCGCCGCGCAGCATGGTCACGAGCATCAGAAACTTCTGCGCTTCCGCTGGATCGGTGCAAAGCGGCGGCGGGGGCGCGGCCGCGTTGGCGCACACCAAGGCGAGCAGGGTCTGCGGGTTGGCGGTGTTTACGTTGATCGTGCCCTGCCCCCAAACCGTCAGCGTACGCTTGCCAGGGTTATCGGGGTCAGGATCGACGAAGGTCGACCAAAAGTCGTCGCTGAAGCCGCGCAGCCTGTGCAGCTCCTCGACACTGTCGAAACCCGCGTTCTTGCGCGAGTAGGGCCTAGCTAGGCGCTCGTAGAACGAGTCTTCCGCGGCAGCCGTCTGCGCGGTCGGGTTGTTCGGATCGCAGACGAAGGTCTCCTGATCTGGATCGGCCCAATCGATGATCGAGGAGCAGATGGCCTGGCGATCGGTGAACTGTCCGTCGGCGTCGCGTTCCGCGAACAGCGGGTCGTTCTGTGGCCCGCCCATCAACCCGATCAGCTGCGCCGCTAACCGATTTTGCGCGAACGCGTTGCCGCGGGCGGGCTCGTTCACGTTGATCTTGGAGTCTTCGTCGACGACCTTGATCTCGAAGCCCGCGCCACCGCTGAGCCCCAAGTTCTTGCCCTGGGTCAGGTCGAAGTTACCGAGCGCTTTGAAGGCTTCCGCGCCCTCCGCGTTGTTGAACGCGCCCATCACGCGATCCGTGAACTCCCAGACCGGGATCTGCGACGCACCGCCCATCGCCATCAACAGCGGCGTCAGGGCCAACCGAATGGTCGGCTCGGCTGCGATCAGCAAGCGAGACAGCGCAACACCGCTGCGCGCCGCGTACTCGGCCGCCAGCGCGTCGCGCGCGCTGAGCGCGCTGCCGAGCTCCGCCGAGCTCTCGTCCTGAATCTCGGACAGCATCACGGTCAAGATCGTCAACGAGCTGAGGACCAGGATCAGCGCCACGCCTCTACGACGACGTCGGGCTCGAGCGCGCCTTGCCCGTGGTCCGAGCACGGCGCCGCCACGCGCTGGTCGCTCGAAGCGGAGGGAGAGAAGGCGGCGCAACATGGTCTCAGAGGGTCGCAAACGTGAGCGGGTTCAGCATCTGCAGCGGCACCTTGGTGACCAGCCGGATCGTGCCGCGGCTGCGATCAGCAGCCGAGCGTGCCCCGCCGTTGAGCACCAAGATCACGCGCACCTGGATCGGCAAGCGATCGGGTTGACCGGTCGTCTGCGTGGTATCCCACGTCTCCTGCCACTGGCCGGACTGAGCGTCCAAGTACTGCAGGTCGAACAGGTCGATGTCGGTCGCCAACACCTCGATGCGACCACCTTTGGTCGGCTCTAGATCGATCTCGGTGTCGATGCGCCGCACCAGGTCGACCGTGCCCGAGCCGTCTGGATTCGGCGAACCGAAGTAGGAGAGCTCGCACTGATCCGAGATGTGTGAGTTGCGCTCCAGGCGGCGGTTGGCGAAAGCAACGAAGTCCACGCGATCGGCGGGGGTGCCGCGCTCGCCCTTGAAGATCGTCTTCTGCACCATCAGCGCTTGGTTGATCGGAGCGTGCGCTGACAGATAGGCGCTTTGTAGCTCCCGGGTGATGCGAGCCATCGCGAGACGCCCCTCGCGCTGGCGATCCTGCACGCGCGTCAGGCCGTCCTTGCTGCGCTTGAGCGCCGCGAAAGACCCGTAGAGCAGCGAAGTAATGCCGGCCAAGATCGCAACGGCGATCAAGAGCTCGATCAGAGAGAACGCTCGCGAGCGTCGGCGGGACGAACGAGTAGGCCTCATTACTTCCTCCCCGAGCCACCCGAGGTCGGCGGCGGATTCAGCGGCGGCGTGCCGGTTGTCCCGCCGATGCCGAGTTGGTCAGCGGTGCCGAGCATGCCCTCCTGCGGGCGCGTCAAGAACTGGGTCACTTCCAGCTCGCGCGGACGCTGGCCCTCGCGCCACGTTATTTTCACCGTCACGCGGCGAATGCTCGCTTCGAGCATCGGCTGGAGGCTCGGGTACACGAACCCCATCACCAAGCTCTCGATACCGGAGGTGTTCGCACTGCCGAGCTGACCCATCACGTCGCCAGCGCTGGTCCCGGGTTGACCCAGGCCCCCGCTGGTCGCACCCGGCGCGCCCAATTGAGCCAAAGCACCGAGTGGGCCCGCACCCATGGGTCCACCGGTCGCGGACGCGCTATCGGTCCCGGTGCTCTCGGTGCCGGCGTCGGCGTCCGGCGAGTTTTCCGGCAAGGGCGGCAACTCTACGCGCTCGATCTTCCACGAGCAGCTGAAGCCCTCGCCTTCGTCGTCACCGCAGCACGCGCCTTCGTTGTTCTCGTCGGTGAGCGAAAAGCCCTTCTGTTCGAGCTCCAGCTCGATCTCGCTCATCTTGCAGCGCAGGAGGTTGGTCGCCAGCGTGAGGTGCTCGCCGCGCGAAGCGCTCGAAAAGAGCCCGGCCTGAGAGCTCAAGATCACCGTCAAGCCCAGGCCCAGGATCGCCACCGCGACCAGCACCTCGAGCAGCGTGAACCCCGCCGCGCGCCGCCGCGCTCGCGAGCGTTCGAGGATTGTGCTCGTCGCAGCGCGCATCACTCCTCCCTCTCGCTGAAATCGTCGTCGAAGCCGCGCGGTTCCGGAAAGTCGACCGCACCCTTTTCGATCTTGGCTCGGCCGGTGAGCGGGCTCAGCACGACGGTCAGCGCAGCTTCCTTGTCGCCCGCCTTTTTCAGCTGCACCACGGCGCGCTCGGTCGTCCCGCCCGGCCAAAAGTAAATGTACGCGCGCCCGTCGCGAAGCGGCTCTTCATCGTGCTCGGTACGCACCAGCACGAGCTCCACCCCTTCGCCGAGCGGACGGCCCAGCGAGAACTCCTTCACCGCGTCGGTCGCGTCCGTCAGCTTGGAAAAGCGGGGGCGCGGAGCATGCGGCCCGTCCACGATGCGCTCGGCTTCGGCCCTGGCCTTGGCTTCCTTGGCCGTTGCTGGTTCCGTGCCGGCGCTGGGGTCCTCGCTCTTTTGGCGGAGCATCACGCTGCTCGACGCCTCCTCGATCGACAGCTGCTTCTTGTCGAAGTCGAGGACCAGACGGGTGGGTTTGCCGGTCGCGTTCGCGCGAGTCAGGCCGTAGCGCACCCCGCTCACGATCAACGTGGCCGAGGCGCGCATCCGCGTCCCGACCAGCATGTTGCGTCCGAAGAGCAGGCTGCCGGCGAGCAAGCCGACCAACGCCACCGCCACCACGACCTCGATCAGCGTGAGACCGCGCTGCCCGGCCCTCGGTCGCCACCCGCGTCGCTCGACGAGCAACGACGCGGGACTAGGCAAACAGAAGGCCGACATGCGCCACGTGCCTCCCAGCTCACTCGGCCGGTGTCGCGGCCGCAGGCTTGGGCACCGAAATGTCGTCCTTCGAGCCCTTCTTCTTGTCGGGACCGTTGGACGTAATGGTGACTTCGTCGTCGCTGCAGTTCAGCGAGTACGCCTGACCCCACGGATCATTGGTGTTTTGGCCGGTGTCGAGTTGCTTGTCCTGAATCAGCTGGCTGATGGTGGGACAGCTGGTCTCGTTGTTGGCCGCCTGCCATTGCTGGACCGCCATGCGAATGGTGCGGGCGCCCTGCTCCGCGACCTTCTTCTGCGAATCCTGGAACTTCGGCAAGGCAAAGACCGCCACGCCACCTGCGACCATCGCCAGGATCGCGACCACGATCAGCACCTCGAACAGGGTCACGCCGCGCGCGTTCCGCAGCCGGCGCAAGCGCTGTCGCAACGCCGCAGCGCGGGGGGAGGTCGAAATCATTTCCATCGTCATGTCGTTACTCCTGGTCATCACTACTGGATCCTGTCGAGACCGCCGGGCTCACCATCTGGCCCTCCGCTCTCGAGCACGTAACTCTTGCCGAGCGCCTCGGCGGGGCAGATCAGCCGCAGCGGCTTGCCCCAGGCGTCATTCGGCGGCTGCTTGAAGCGTGCGTACTCGCCCGGCAACACGGCGAGCGAAGGCGGGCAGCCGCCGTCATGATCGGCCATGTAGGCTTCGATGGCAGGACGCACGCCCAATAACGTCGCGCGGGTCCGCCTGATTCCAGCCTCGCGGTGCTCGTGCACGCCGATCAGCACCACCGCTCCGAGCACCGCGCCGCCGAGCGCGATCGGCCGCACTCGCCCGAGCTCGATGAAGCGACGCAGCCCCCCCCTCCCCTCCCAGGGGAAGAGGATTCGGCGGTCGCTGGAGCGGGCGCGGGTCTTGAGCACGGCTACTCCACCAGCTCGTTCATTTGCAGAAGCGGCATCAGGATGGCCATGGCGATGAAGCCGACCGCTCCACCCAGCGCCACGATCATGATCGGCTCGAGCAAGCTGGTCAACGCCACGACGCGCGTCTCGACGTCGGCCTCGTAGGCTCGGCTCACGTTCTCGAGCATCGGCTCGAGCTGGCCGGATTTTTCACCGACCGCGATCATGTGCGTCATCATCGGCGGGAATTGCCCGCTGCGCTTGAGCGGCACCGCGATGCTCTCACCCTCGCGGATGGATCCGATGGCCTCGCTCACCACCTGCTCCAAGCGCGCGTTCTCGAGCACGTTCTTCCCGATCTCCATGGCCTGGAGCAGCTGCACGCCACTGGCCAAGAGCGTCGCCAGCGTGCGCGAAAAACGCGCCACGGCCACCAGCAGGTTGAGCCGCCCGAAAATCGGCATTCTCAGCCGAAAAGTGTCCCACTTCAGCAAGCCAGCCGGCGTCTTCTTCCAGCGCCGGAACAGGTAGATGCCGCCGCCGATCAAGGTCAGGATCAGCCACCAAAACCCTGCGATCGTGTCCGACACGAAGATCAGTAGCCGCGTGTACCAGGGCAAGGCCTGGCCCAAGTTGTCGAAGATGCTGGTCACCTTCGGCACCACCGCGACCATCAGCACGCCGACGAGCAAGCTGCCGATGACCATCATCAGCACCGGGTAAGCGAGCGCCGCCGACACCTTACCCTTCAGGCGCGCCTGACCTTCCATGAAGTCGGCGAGGCGCTCGAGCACCGTCTCCAGCGTGCCTGAAGCTTCACCGGCCGCGACCATGTTCACGTACAGCGGCGGAAACACCGACGGATGCTGTCCGAGCGATTTCGCGAAGCTCGTGCCTTCGTTCAGGTTTTCGCGCAGCGACGTGAGCACTCGCACCAGCTGCTCTTTTTCGACTTGATCGGTGAGCGCGGCTACGGAGTCGACGAGCGGCACGCCGGCGCGCACCAGCGTCGCCAACTGGCGCGTCATGATCGCCACGTCGCTCGTGCTCGGTCGGCGCAAGATCGCCAGAGGGTCGAGCTTGCGCTTCTCTTTGGCGTCCTTCTTTTTGCTCTCTTCGCTGGCCTGCGTGAGCATCACGCCTTCGCGGCGCAGGATTCCGCGCAGCGATTTGGCGTTATCGGCATCGCGGAAGCCCTTGATGGGCTTGCCGGTGGCGATCTGAATGCCGCGAAATTCGTAGACCGCCATGGCTCAGCTCACTCGTCGATCACGACGTCGTCTTGGGTCGCCGCCACGACCTCTTCCACCGTAGTGCGCCCTTCGAGCACTTTGCGCGCTCCGTCGTCACGCATGGTGTCCATGCCCTGGCTCATGGCCGCGCGCTTGATGGTCTGGGCGTCGGCCTTGGCCAAGATGTGCCCGGCCACCACGTCTTCCATCACCAGCAGCTCGTAGATGCCGCGACGGCCCGTGAAGCCCTTGTTGTCGCAGCGGTCGCAGCCCTTCGGCTTGTAAAATGTGGGCAGCCCAGGCCCGCGCCAGCCGATCGGGGTGTAGTCGAGCCCGTGCAGCTGGTAACGCTGCGAGAGCTTGCGCTCGTCGCGGCGGCGCGTGCGCTCGGGATCGATGCCCAACTGCTGCAGCTCGTACGGCGCCGCGGTGTACGGCACCTTGCAATGCGGGCAGAGCACGCGCACCAGGCGCTGCGCCAGGATGCCAATCACGTTCGAACGCACCAAAAATGGCTCGATGTCCATCTCCACCAGGCGGTTGACCGCGCTGGCCGCATCGTTGGTGTGGATGGTGGAGAGCACCAGGTGGCCCGTCATCGAGGCGTGCATCGCGATCTCCGCCGTCTCTTTGTCGCGGATTTCGCCGACCATGATGATGTCGGGGTCTTGGCGCAAAAAGGCGCGGAGCGCGCTCGCGAAGGTCAGGCCGATCTTGGCTTGCACCGGCACCTGGTGAATACCGCCGATTTCGTATTCGACCGGATCCTCGGCGGTGAGAATGTTCACGTCCGGCTGGTTGATGCGATTCAGGCACGCGTACAGCGTGGTGGTCTTGCCGCTACCGGTCGGGCCCGTGACCAGGATGATGCCGTCAGGGCGATTGATCAGGTGATCCATCAACCCGTAGTCCCGCTCCGAAAAACCCAAGTCTTTCAGGTCGAGCAGGACGTTGGTCTTGTGCAACATGCGCATCACGATGCGCTCGTGATCGCGGCTCGTCGGAATGGTGGAGACGCGCACGTCGATGGCGCGACCGGCGATTTTCAGCGAGATGCGCCCGTCTTGCGGCAGCCGCTTCTCGGCGATGTTGAGGCCGGCCATGATCTTCACACGGGCCACGACCGAGCTCATGAACTGGCGGCTGGCGCGCTTGGCCACGAACAGGCGACCGTCCACGCGGTAGCGAACGAGCACCTCGCGGTCCTCGGGCTCGATGTGAATATCGCTGGCTCGCTCCTTCACGGCCTGTGAAAACAGGGCGTTTACCCAACGAATGATCGGAGCGTCGTCGTCCGAGTCGAGGATGTCCACCTCGCCCTCGTCCGCGATGCCCTCATCACTCTGGAGCTCGCTCATCGTGTCCTGGCGCTCGTAGACGCGGTTGATCGCGTCGAGCACCACGGCCGGGGGCGCCACCGAAAGCCCCACCCGCTTGTGAAAAATCGCCCGGATGTCGTCGAGACCATCGACGTCGAGCGGGTCCGCGCACACCACCTCGACCGAGTCGTCGTGCTCGGCCAGCACCAGGACCAAGTGATTCTTGGCGTACGTGATGGGCACGCGGCCGGCCAACTGCGTCGGTACCGCGTCGCTGTCGATCGTCTCTACGAACGGGACGCGGCACTCCGCCGCCAGCGCGCGCGCCAGGTCGCCCTCGCTGGCCAGCTTCGATTGAACCAAGAGCTCGCCGAGCGGCGTGCCCTTCTCGCGCTGCTGTGAAAACAACGGCTCGAGCGCCTCGGCCGAGAGCACACCCTGCCGTACCAGCAGGTTACCGAGCACGCGCTCTTCGAGCATCGTCACTCCACCCGCTCCACGTTCACGCTGCGCGCGATCGGCGTGATGCGCACCGGCGACTCGTCGAGGTCACCCGTGCGGCCTTGGGGCCCGGGCGCCGGAGCAGGCGCAGGTGGCGGTACCGCTGGGTTTGCCCCGGGAGCCGGAGGTACGGCAGGCGTCGCGGGTGCCGGCGTTGCGCCCGGTGCGCGGCGATTACGACCGCCGCCGGCACCGTCGGAGCCCACGCGGGGCGCGCCCGGCAGCTCGAGCGGTTCGCTCGGCTCGCGCGCGGCGTCACCCGGCCCTTCTGCCGCCGAACGCGTCTCCTCGTCCTCGCGAATTTCGGCGAAGGACTTGCGAATGTCCTCGATCAAGCCGTTGGTGCGCGTCCAGTCGCGCGGCGGAGTCCACTCCTCGCCCTGCGCGAACACGAAGTAGCGATCCAAAAACTCCTGCCGCTCCTGCATCTTGCGCTCGAAAATGCGGCGCAAATCGCTCTGATCGCGGATGACGTGCGGCGTCAGGATCAAGAGCAGGTTGGTCTTCTTCTTCGACGTCGTGGTCGAGCGGAACAGCGCGCCGAGGATCGGCAAGTCACCGAGCACGGGCACCTTGGTGCGCGACGTGGTGTAGCCGTCTTGCATGAGGCCACCGATCACGACCGTTTGCTGATCGGCCACCACCACCGTGGTGTTCGCCGTGCGCTTGTTGATCGACACCGCGCCTAGGTCACCGGACGCTGCGCCCTGCGAGCTGCTCTCCTGATCGATCTCGAGCCGAACCTGGTTCGACTCGTTGATGTGCGGCGTGACCTTGATCTTGTTACCGACGTCTTGGCGCGGCGCAGCGAAGCCGCCGCTCAAGCCACCGAGCAGACCGAGGGGATTGGTGGTCAGCGAGCCGCCGTTGGGGCCCGTGAGGTTACTGACGCCGCCGCCCAAGTTCTGCTGCAGCGCGATGTTCTGACCGATTTGGATTTCGGCCGCGACGTTGTCGGTGGCGATGATGTGCGGCGTCGCGAGCACGTTCGATTTTCCGCTCGTCGACAGCGCGTTCATCACCACGCCGAACGCCGGGATGCTGAGGCCCGTGGAGGCCGGCAGCAGGTTTTCGGTGCCTTCGAGATCCGGACCGCGCATACCCGCCGCCAAGCCGGAGAGCAGGTCCGCGCTGGACGCTGGAAAGCCGATCGACTTGGCGCCCTGGAAACCGCCGAGCAAGAGGCTCTGCTGGCCGCCGGTGTCCACGGTCGTACCGGCGTGGAACGCGACACCCAACGTGGTCGAATCGCTCACGTCGAGGTCCATCACCACCGCTTCGATGAACACCTGGCGCCGCGGGCGATCGAGCTTGTCGAGCACCAAGCGCAGGGTGGCGTAGTCGCGATTGGACGACGTGATGATGAGCGAGTTGGTCGCCTTGTCGGGCGTGATGCGCACCTCGCCCTCGAACATGCCGCCCGCGTTGCCGGCAGCCGAGGCCGCTTGACCACCCTTGGCGCCGCCGCCGCCACCACCGCCCGAGCCGCCCAGCATCTGGCTGAGCGTCGGCGCGAGCTCGTCTGCGATCGCGTGCTGCAGCGGCAGCACGTGCACGCGGCCGCCGTCGGTCGAGTGCGCGTCGAGCCGCTTCAGCAGCTCGAGCAGCTTGGAGTACGAATCGTCGGTGCCGACGATGATGAGCGAGTTGGTTTGCTCGTCGGCGATGACCTTGGACAGGCCGCTCGCCTTGGCACCGGCGCCTGGCGGCTGACCGGGCGTGCCTCCCAGCTCGAACAGCTCGTTGACGCGCTTGGCCATATCGGGCGCCGAGCCGTTGTGCACCGGCTCGATCCACAGCCGCTGCCCGGAACCGCCGATGTCCACCTCTTCGAGGATGCGAATCAGGCGTCGCACCTGCGTCCCCGTGTCGGTGATGATCAACAGACGCCCGGCCGGATAAGCCGACACGTCGCCGTCCTTGCTCTTGAACTTCGTGACGAGAGCCACGGCCTCGTCGGTGCTGACCGCCTGCAAACGGTAGAGGCGCGTCACGTAGCGATCGGCGTCGGCGAAGGGCTCGCCGCGCGCAACCACGGGCGTCGGCTGCGTCCCCACGCCGCCGCTATCGACGATCTTCATGAACCGACCGTGAGGAACCACGGTCATGCCGTTCGCTTCGAGAATCGAAAGGAACGCCTGGTAGGCCTCTTCGATGGTGACCGGCTCCGGCGAAACCACGGTCGCCTTCACCTGCCGCACCTTCGCGCCGTAGATGAAGCGTCGCCCGGTCAGACCGGAGATGTGATTGACGAGCTCCGCGAGGTCCGCGTCCTGAAGGTTGAACTTCACCAGGTGCCCGCCCGGCTTGGCTCGGAACGGCACGTCGGTCGCCTGCGCGATCTTGTCCATCGTCGTCGGGACGTCGGGCGCAGAACCAGGAGGATCGCGATCGGTCGCTGCAGCAGGAGCAGCCGCGGTCTGTCCGGGCGGTACCGCTGCGGTCGTGGTCGGCGGAGCCGCCACCACCGGAGCTGCGGCAGCCGCGCCTGCCTGAGCCGGAGTAGGGCGCTTGCGCCGCACTGCATCGACCTTGTCGAACAGCGTGCGCCGCCGATCAGCCGCGCCCTTGGGAGCGTCCGGAGCCGCTTGAGCGGGCGGCGCAGCTGGAGCGGGAGCCGGTTCAGGCGCTGGTGCGGCTGGCGCATCTTGCGCGAACGCGCTCCCGGTACCGAGCCAGGCGAGCGCAAGAATGGGCGCGATCAAACCTGATCGAGCAAAGGACGGGCGGAACGAACGAGCTATCACGACAATCGATCTCACTTGATGTGGTAGTCCACGCTGACAGGGCTGCCGCGACGGTTGACCTTGACGTTGAGCTGACTAGCGGTGCGCAGACGGGCGTACGCCTCGAGCGCCTTCTCGGGGCTCGCCATGTTGAACCCGTTGAGGGTCTCCAAGCGGTCGCCGTTTTGCAGGCCGAGGGTGCCGAGCAGCGTGTCCGGCCTGATACCGAACAAGCGCACGCCCACCACCTTGCCGTCCTTCTGCTCCGGCACGATGCGCGCCGACTTCATCAACTCGGCCTGATTTTCGAGGATCTTGTCGACCACGGAGCGGTCGATGTTGAACTCGGTATCGCTGATCTTCTGAATCTTCGAAGCGATATCGGGGGGCAGCGAGGGCGCGCCGCCGGGCTTCGTCGGCGGGGGCTCGGGCGGAGGCGCTGCCGAGGCGGTCGGAGCCGGCGCTGCGCCGACCGGCGGCTGCACGCGGAACAGCATGGCCTGACACACGGCCGGGCCGCTCTCCATCCACACCGACGGCGTCTGCTCGCGCGGGTTGTAGCCGATGAACGCCACCTTCTTGCCGCCCACGTCGTCGCCGACGCGACGCATGCGCGGGTGCGGCTCGCCCGGCCCCTGCAACGCAGCCACCGACCAAGTCGGATCGTGCGACTCGGTCACGATGAAGACCTGCACCCCTTCACACGGCGGGCTGCCCAGCGGATCGGAAAGGTCCGGCTCCTTGGGCGTCGGCAGCGTGTCGGACATGGGCGGCGGATTCAGCGGGCCCGTCACCGAGTCGAATGGATTGCGATCGATGATCGGCTGCGCCGACTTCGGCTCGCGCGCAGGCGTACCGGGGTCGAACGACGGAGGACGCACTGGCGGCGCCCCCGACGGTGCAGCAGCGCCGATGGCCGAGCCGATCAGCTGCGTCGCCCCCGACGCCTGGAAGTAGGCGGCGATGGCGACGAGCAACAGCACGACACCGAGGAAGTAGCGCTTGAGGAGGGCGTCGAGGGCCAATGGGACCGGGGGGTTAAAGCGAGAGACGTGCCAGGGGTCAATCTCCGAATTTCGCTTGAAATCTCTGGGCTTTGCGGCTGGTGGGGCGACGTTTTTTTCCGCCAACCTGGCAGCGCGGAGCCCGCTTCACGGCTTAAATTGCCAACTTGGCAAGCCCGGGATTTCGCGAGCGATTTCGGCTACTCGGCCTCGCCGAGCTTGCGATAGATGGTGCGGGTCGAGATGCCGAGCAGCTGCGCGGCCAGCGACTTGTCCCCGGCCGTGTGGGCGAGGGTGTCGCGAATCAGGCGTCGTTCGACCTCCTCGAGGGGCGTCCCGATCGGAAACTGCACTGCCGAGGGCGGCGCCGCAGCAGCTTGCGCCACCGCGTCCGGAAGGTCGGCGAGCCCCAGCGCGTCCCCCCGGCACAGCACGGCCGCTCGCTCGATCACGTTCTCGAGCTCGCGCACGTTGCCCGGCCACGGGTAGTCGCTGAGCTTTTGCAGCACCTCGGGCGGCAACGCCAACCGCGGGCGCCCGTTCTTCTTGCAGTAGATGCCCAAGAAGTGATCGACCAAGAGCGGGATGTCCTCGCGCCGCGCTCGCAGCGGCGGCGCCGTGATCGCGATCACGTTGAGGCGATAGTAGAGGTCCTCGCGAAACCGGCCAGCCT
>JBEHXA010000165.1:0-12865 GCA_048498935.1 Myxococcota bacterium | reverse complement strand
CTTCCCCCACGCGAGAGGCACTGCTTCCCCCACGCGAGAGGCACTGCTTCCCCCACGCGAGAGGCACTGCTTCCCCCACGCGAGAGGCACTGCTTCCCCCACGCGAGAGGCACTGCTTCCCCAAGCTCTGAGCCACACCATGCACAGTCGGTCGAACTGACGAGGTGTCGCGAATGCTACTTGGCGTCAGTTTGAGTTGCGGCTCGCGAATTCATTGAGGTTTTCATGTCGCATCTGCGACACGAAATTTGATCGTGGAAGGGGGAGCGGCTGGCTATCGACGCCGGGTCGCTGGGGGCACCGTAACGGCTGCGGACGCGGCGCAGCTTGGTCCACGCTTCATGAGCGGAGGCGCGGTACACGCAGCGAGCGATTACCACCACATGCTGCCGGAGAGCGAGACCATGTCCTCGTCCGGGATGAGCGTGACGTCGGGCTTGGGGGGAAAGCCGCCGCGGATCGTGGTGAGAGAGCCGTTGAACCAGTGCGAGTATTGCAGGGTGACTTGGTCGTGAGCCTGCCAACCGGTGCGGAAGATCACGCGCGGTGAGAGCACCGCGAAGTTGTAGGAGCTGAAGTCCATGTCCGGCTTGACCATGTCGTAACGCACGCCGGCTGCGAGCCAGGGCAGAAGGCTGTAGGTGCCCTCGACGCCCATCTTCATCTTCTTGAAGTTGTCGTAGGCCGGGTCATCGCTTTGGACGCCCACGTACATACCGAACGCGCTCAAGAAGATATCCGGCCCATTCCCCGAGAAATTGTCGGTACGCAGCAGCCGCGCGAGCGACAAATCATACTGGCCGCCGAAGATGCTGAGCTTGCCCGTGCCTCCGCTATTCAGGCCGAGGTAATTCTCCATCAAGCCCGGGCCGCCCTTGGTGTTGAGCACCTCGACGATGCGCCCGACGCTCCGCGAATCCTTGGCGTTGACGAACGAGGCTCCCGCGTAAAGGTGGCCGAATTTGCGCAGCGTGAGCCGCAAATCACCGCCCACGATGTTGATGCTGCCGTCGGGGTTCAACGGCCCCGTGGCGCGATCGTCGTGGCTGAAGGCGTTCATGTAGTGCACGCCCGCCGTGAGCAGACCCTTGTAGCCGAAGCCGCCATGCACGTGAGCCACGAAGCCGGAGCCGACATTCGGGTCGGCGAAGCCGTTCCACCCGTCGGAGACCAAGCCGGTCGGCGCCTTGTCCGATTGGCCCTGAAAGCCTTGCTCCACGAACAGCGTGATGTCGTTGAGCTTGAAGCGACCGATGATGTTTTCTCCCGCGCCGTTGGTGCGCGCAAACAGCGGCGTGCCGTAACGCCCCTCGTCGTACTCGCCCATGATGCCGTAGCGGTTCGAGAACTGCCCGAGGTTCACCTCGAAGTGCATGTTCTTGCCGAGGTTCGGCATATTGAAGGTCAAGAACACGTCGTTGACGCCGAGCTGCGCCGTCGGATCGAAGAAGCCGGCCGCGACGCTCGCCACCTTCGCGACGATGAAGACGTTACCGGTGACGACGCTGTTGCCGTAGCTGAAGTTGAGCTGCGCGTACGGGGTCGGCACCACGCCCGTGTGCGAAAACGTCTCGAGGTCGTCGGGCACTTGCGGCGGCGCGTGCAGCACCAACTTGCTCTGATCGGGCCCCGGGTTTTCGCGGGTGTTGATGCCCATACGGAGCGGCGCGGTGAAGAAGCCGTGAAAGTCGAAGCGCCAGTCTGCAGGCGCGGTCGACTTTTGGCCGAAGGCGGGCTGCATGCCACCTGGCAGCGCGTCAGCTTGAGGCACGCCAGGAGCGAGGCCCAGGCTGTCACGGGCGCCGGTCTCCGGCTCCGCCTCGGCCTTTTCTTGCGCCATGGCGGGCATCGCCACGAACGTGCCGAGTAGCAGCGTCGTGAGTTTTAGACCGCGGTTCATTCGGAACCTTCTTTCCTTTGCCGACGTCACGTTGAAGTCCTTGCTATGTGCCATGCTCACCACCACATCCCGAAGCTCAGCGCGAGCATGTGGTCGTCCAGCTGCTCTTGCGGTCGCGCGTCCCAGCTGTCGCTGTGGGTGTGCTTGCCGTAAAACCACTTGGAGTACTTGAGGGTCACCGTCTCGTGGCTCTGCCAGTTGCTGCGGAACTGGAGACGGGGGGCGATGGCGTAAAACGTCTCTTCTGGATCCTTGGAGTTGGGGGCGATGCGATCGGCACGCAGACCGACGCCCAGCCAGGGAATGAAGGTGTACAGCACGTCGGCGCCGAACTTGTTCTTCAGTCGGCCGTCGAAGCCAGGGTCTTCGCTCTTGGTGCCCGCGACCTGCGCGCCGACCTCGACCACCAGATCGGGCCCGTCGCCCCAAAACGGCTCGGGCGCTCGCATGAGCGAGCCGACGCTGATCTTGTAGTTCGCAGCAGCCACCCAGATCTTGCCGGTGCCGCCGGTCGTGGCGCCGAGCCAGTCGTTGGTGAGGGACACGCCGTCGCCCGCGTAGGTGCTGAGACCGCGCAAACGGTAGGCGTTTTTAGCGTCGATAAAGGCCGCACCAAACGCCAGGTAACCATAGGTACGGCTGCGCGCCTTGGCGTCGATGCCGAGCACGTGGATGCGACCGTCCTTGGGGTAACGCTCGTCCCATTGGCGCGTGTCCGGGTTGTCGCGCGGCTCGGGCGCGACCTGATCGGACATGCTCCAGTTGGTGATGAAGTGCGCCATGAGCTGC
The DNA here is from genome assembly GCA_048498935.1 of Myxococcota bacterium. Taxonomy (GTDB): domain Bacteria; phylum Myxococcota_A; class Polyangia; order Polyangiales; family Polyangiaceae; genus PMG-095. The sequence goes on along the minus strand of JBEHXA010000165.1, from coordinate 10,176 downwards.
AGCGTCGTCTCGCCCTTGCGGCGAATAGCGATGTGCGCGTCGTGGACCCAGGAAGGCGGTAGGTTCGAGTCGGAGAAGTTGGTGCTGCCGGTATTGAGCACGCCCTCCGGCACCTTGCCGGTGCGATTGCCGCCGTGAAAGCCGTCTTCCACCACCAGCATGAGCTGGTCGTCGAGGTCGTACTCGGCGTTCAGAGTCTCGCCCACACCGGAGACGCGCCCGATGAGCGGCGGCGTGTAGAGGCCGCCGCCATACTCGCCCAAGTAGCCGTACGGCTGACTGAAGGCACCGACGTTCCACGCCAGTCGCAGCTTGCCGACCGGCGGCACGCGCAGCGACAGGAACGTATCGTTCAAAAAGTACTGCGAGCCGATGACCTCATACGCGGCGGCGCGCGACGGGTTGTGCGTGTCGAACGACACGTTGGCAGTGACGTAGCGATTGCCGTACGAAAACAGCAAACCGACCCAGTTGCCGGGCGTCGACTGCGTATCGTTGAACGAGTTGTAAACTTCGACCGTTTGCGGCGCCGTGTGGATCACGGTGCCCGATTGACCGTCGCGCGGCGTCGGGCGCGAGTTCATGCTGGCACGCACCGACGCGCTCATGAAGCCCGTGAAATTGAACGACCAATCATCGGGCGGAGCCGACGACCCGAACGACGGAGTCATGCCGCCCGGCAAGGAGCCGACGCGAGGGATGTATGGCGACATGCCAGCGCCCGCATAGCCCTTGTAGCCGGGTAAGTAGCCGGGATGCGACAGCTGGTCGCCACTCGCCTTGGGCTCCTCAGGAGCCGCCACCGCCACCTTCGCCTCAGCCTTCGCTTCTACAGGAGCGCTCGCCTCCGGGGTCGGTTCTGCCGCCGGCGGCTCGCCCTCCGTCTTGCGCTCTTCTTCGGCCTCGCGCTTCTCTTCGCCCGCTTGAGCGTCGTCCGCTCGTGGCACCGGCGGCGCTTCGGACTCGGGCTTCTCGACCCCGCCGCCGCCCGGGCCCTGTGCGAAGCTCAGCGCGGGCCACGCCACAATCGAGGTGGCGGCGAGCAGCGCCGAGATCTGCAGACGGCGTTTCATCATGCTTTCTCCGTGCAGACGCCTTCGTGCGAGGGGCACGCGCTCGACATCGGGACTCGCAGGCGGTGCAACACTCTCGTGCTTATCGCGTTTTGAGCCACGAAGTCCTTCCCGCTCTGCTCGGATGGATTGCCAAAAATGCTCACTAATATGGCCCGAGTCATTCCGAATCAGGAACTTTCCAATGAGCGCTGCCGCTCGCGTAACCCGAGGTGGTTCCCCAGCTTTATGGCGCCAGCCGAGCTGGCCCACGGGCCGACCAGGGCATCCTGGCCAGTCGTCGAGATCCACGTGCTTCGTGCGATCAAGTGCTGAGTCTCACTCACTGCTTGGTGGAACGATAAAAACCGAGATTGGCGACCCAGAAATCGAGCCAGCCCGCGCCGTAGGTGATGGCGATCTGCTTCACGCTCTTCAGGTCCATGTCGTTGGCGACATCGGCTTCATCGGCCTGCCGCAGGTCAGTGAACGGAATCTTGATGATCTGCCAATCCGTCGTGACCGTGAACGCGCGCGAGTACGGGTTGTTGCAGCGCTCGCGCTTGGCCGGCGGCGTCGGATCCGAACCGGGGTTGTAGCAGAACCAGTCGCTCCGCCCGTCGGACTGCACGGCCTGCGAGCAAGACTTGCCGTTGAAAAGCGGATCTGGCCCCGTAGAACCGGGCACGAAGGTCGAGACGTTCGGCTCGTTGCAGCGGGTGGTGCCGCAAGTCGGGTAGTCGAGCGGATCGAAGCCCGCTGGGGGCCGCCCGTACGCAGGATCGAAGCAACGGTAGATACCGACTCCATCCGCGCCCGTCTCGTACAAGCTGCAGGGCGTGCCGCCCGAACAGCCGCAGAGGCGCCAGCGCTTGCAGTACTTGCCCTCGACGATGCCCGGCACAGGCTCTGGAATGTTCAGGGCGCCCGAGTTGAGATCTTCAGCCGAGTTCCGCTCGGTGATGCCGATGCGCATCGTGGACTGCCCGGTGGGACCGCGCCGAACGTAGACGGCGAGGCCCGTCCAGCCGCTCAGGTCGTAGGCACCGTTAGCGCCGTTGGCGTCGCCCGGAAACTCTTGGCTGAGTGCAGCCTCGAGCGGCGGATGCGTGCTGCCAGCGGTGATGGTGCGAAACGACTGACCGAAACCGCCACCGTATTCGGTGAAAGGCCCGCCTTTGAAGCGCGCTGACAGCGCCGGTCCCACCCCGAGAAAACTGGCGTCGTAGAACTTGGGCTCCCAGCCGCCTGGCAAATCCGACGCCATCGACTTGACCATCGTCGGCACGTGGAAACGCGTCGTGTTGTCGTCGTACGTGTACGTTGCCAGGCCTGGACCAGCGTCGGGCCACATCCAAGCGAACTCCGTGTCCTTCTGCATCTCGGCCAGCTCTTCGACCGTGGTGGTCGAGCCTGGATCTTGGATGCAGCTGGCAGGCGCTCCCATGCCACAGCCGTCGCCGACCGGGAACTGGACCATCGTGTCTTCGCCGCCGGTTATGTTGTCGTACTTCGCGTAGTCCGGCGGGGGCGAGCTCTGCGCCAACGCACGCTCGGCGTGGTTCTTGTCGCTGCTGCAGGCGCCGGCTGCGAACAGCACGGCGCAGCCCCAAGAGAGCGGACGAAGGAACGAGGCTGGCTTCATTTTCCTCATTTCTTGAAGGGATTGGGCTTACCGGACTTGAACACGAACTCGACGTCGTCGACCCACAGGTCGAACGGCGCGCCGCCGACGGTGGGCGCGAACTGCAGCGAGGTCGCGTCGGTCCAACCCGGCTCGACCTGCGCGGCCCAGTCCGGCTGCTTGAACTTGGCGAGCGGCACCGAATACTGCTTCCAGTCCTTACCGGGCGAGAAGGAGTAGGCGAAGTTGCCGTAGTCGGTCACGGCCTTGCGCGTGAAAGCCACCTTGAACAGCCGCCCGTCGCCCTTGGCCTTGAAGCGAATGCCGACGCAGTTCGTGAGATCCACGGGCTTGGCGTTCGGCTCGAGGTTCACGGCTAGCGTGGCCCACGGCCAGGGCTTCACGTTCTTGCCCATCTTGCCGCTGAGGTGGATGGCGTTCTTCTGCGTGCCACCCACTTCCTCGGGTCGCGCGGTCGCGATCGTGCCGAGGTTGTTCATGTCCATCTCGGAGCCCCACACGCCGCCGTTGGCCGGGCCCTTGGTGCTCTCGAAGTCGTCGAGCAAGAAGACGTCACCGCTGATCTCGGTCTGCGGCTCGTCGATGGTGCGCGCGTTCTCGCCGAAGGGCGGAGCTTTGCCGGGCTCGAGCACGAGCTCGACGTTGTCGATGCGCACGTCGAATGCCGAGTCGGCCGTGAGCGGCGCAAATTCGAGCGCTTTCACGTCGTTCCAAGCGCGATCGATCTTCTTGCCCCAATCGGCTTGGCGCAGCTCCGAGAGCTTAATCTCCATCTGCGTCCATTCGGTGGGCGCGTCGAAGCTCTTGGCGAAGTTGGCGTAGTCGGTCACGGCTTCGCGCGAGATCGCCAAGCGGTACTTCTTGCCGTCGCCCTTGATCCAGAAGCGCACTGCCTTCACGCCGGACATGTCGCCCTTGGCTCCGGAAGCGACGCCGGTCGACAAGCTCGCCCACGGCCAGGGCGCGACATTGCGCCCGAGCTTGCCGGTAAAGTGCGCGCCTTTACCGGCCTTGCCGCCGTCTTCGACCGCGAACTGCGCCTCAGAGCCGAGGTTGTTGGTGTCGGCGGATGCGGCCCACGGCTGCCCTGCCTTGGTGATGTCGCTCTCGAAGTCGTCGAGCAAGAGCGCCTCCCCCCCCGAGGTGCTCGAGGACGTCTCTTGGCTCGCTTCATCCGCCGGCCGCGCGGCGGTGATGCACGCCGAGGCCAAAAACGCGAGCAAGGCCGGGCATAGTCGCAGGTCTTTCATGGCTGACTCCGAGTAGGTCGAGCGAGGCAGCCGTAGGCGTGCCGGTCGGGAAGCCTGGCGGCCAAAAGCACCTCTTCGATGGTGTGAATCTACGGGAGCGAGAGCGAGCAGCGGGTACTGTTTCTTATCATTGCAATGTACCGGTTTTGCGGTCCAGCCCCGTGCTCGGGCGGCCGAAAATGCCCACGTTGGGGTTCAGGGCCCGAGCGAACACGCCGCAGCGCGGCGCTTGGTAAAGCTGGACGTTTGCCTAGCTAACTGATTTTCCGTGTGTAATATCCCTGGCGCAGCGTCGCGGCGGTAACGCCGAGCGCCCCGGCGAACGACGCGGCCTCGAAGAAAAGAACATGGCAGGCGTAATTCTGAAGGACGTCGTCAAGATTTACGACAACGGCGTCCGGGTCGTGGACCGCTTCAACATGGATATTCAGGACCGCGAGTTCGTGGTGCTGGTGGGTCCGTCCGGCTGCGGCAAGTCGACCACGCTGCGCATGATCGCGGGTCTCGAAGAGATCACCAGCGGCACGATTCAGATCGGTGGGCAGGTCGTCAACGACGTGCCGCCGAAGGATCGCGACATCGCGATGGTGTTCCAGAGCTACGCGCTCTACCCGCACATGACTTGCTACGAGAACATGGCGTTCGCGCTCAAGCTGCGTAAAACGCCGCCAGCCACCATCGACGAAAAGGTCAAGAAGGCGGCCAAAATCTTGATGATCGAGCACCTGCTCGAGCGCAAGCCGAAGGCGCTCTCGGGTGGTCAGCGCCAGCGCGTCGCGCTCGGTCGCGCGATCGTGCGCGACCCCAAGTGCTTCTTGTTCGACGAGCCGCTGTCGAACCTCGACGCCAAGCTGCGCGTCGAAATGCGCGCCGAGATTAAGCAGCTGCACATGAGCTTGAACGCGACCACCGTGTACGTCACGCACGATCAGGAAGAGGCGATGACGCTCGGTGATCGCGTGGTGGTGATGCACCAGGGCGTGGTGCAGCAGTGCGCGGGCGCGCTCGAGATCTACCACCACCCCGCCAACCGCTACGTCGCGGGATTTTTGGGCAGCCCGCCCATGAACTTCTTCACCGGCAAGCTCGTGAGCGACGCCGGCGGCATCGCGTTCGATGAAGGCACTGGCCAGCTCCCGGTGGCTGATTGGGCGAAGGACCAGCTCAAGCCGCACGTCGGCAAGGAGGTCGTGATGGGCGTGCGCCCGGAGTCGATTGCGGATGCGAGCCACGCTCGCTTCAAAACCGACGGTCCGGCGCTGCCGATGCGAGTCACGCTGGTGCAGCCGCTGGGCGACAAGATGGACGTCTACCTGGCGACCGACGCGCACAAGAAAGCGGTCGCGCACGTGGATGCGTTCGCGGGCGTGAAAGCCGGCGACACGATGAACATGCACTTCGACATGTCGCGCGTGCACTTCTTCGAGCCCGGTGAAATCGGCCCGAAGCTCGCGCAAAATCACACGCTGACCAAGACCGGGATGCCGGTTTAGGCGCGCTTGCGCAGCTCCCCCGGCGCCATGCCGTGCTCGCGCGTGAAGGCCGCGTAAAAGCGCGCCAAGGAGCCGAAGCCGGCTTCGAGCGCGATCGCCAGCACCGGCTTGTCGCTCGTGAGCAGCAGCTCTTGCGCGTGCGCCAGGCGCCGCCGCGTCAAGAACTGCCAGAGCGAGAGCCCCGCCTCGCGCCGAAACAATGTCATCACGTAGTTCGGGTGAAGCCCCACCGCGCGCCCAATATCGGCCGATGAGATATCGCCCCGGTAGTTGCGGCTCAAAAACGCCGCGATCATCTCGACCTGTCGCCGCGCCGGCTGCAACGGCGCTCGCTCCGCCGCGCGGTGCCGGCGAGCCGCGCAACGCCGCAAACGCGCCTCGATTTCGAGCTCAGTGGCGCGGAGCGCGCTCGCCTCGCCTCCGGCAATGTCTTCGAGCCAGCGCCGCACGAGCTCGCCATCCCACACAGGGCCTTGCGAATCGATGATCAGCTCACCGGCGAGCACCTTGCGGGCAAAGCTGCTGCTCAGCTGCAGGCGCCACAGCAGCGACAGCGGCAGCTCCAAGTGGATGAGCTCGCTTTGCGGCTCGAGCTCCAGCAAGCGGTGCGGCAGCGCTGCCCAGAACATCGCGAGCGTGCCTGCCGGCTGGCGCACGAAGCGCCCTCCGCAAAAGTAGGTAGCGGCGCCCGAGGCGAAGCAAAGCTCGAGGTCCGCATGTGAGGCCGTAGGCCGCCGCCCAGGTGCGCTCACGGTGCCGGCCGACAGCACCAGGGGCGCGGCGAAAGCGGTAGCTACGGCGGCACGAGCGCGCATCGAGGCGACCAGCCTATCACCCGATTCCTCTATATGGAACCGGTTCTACAAAAGTAGCCTTGCCCAGCTCAGTACGGAAAGCCGGGCACGTTCATCTGCACCTTGAACAGGCCCTTTTGCTGACCGGTGCCCTGCCCCGAGATGTAGAGCGTCTTGTGATCGGCTCCGCCAAACGCGACATTGGTGCCAGAGCCGAGCTCGCTGACCTGCACCGTGCCGATGACCGCGCCAGCCTTTGAAAAGATCGTGGCGCCCTTGCCCTGACAACCGTCGTTGCAGTTGGCACCGGCCGCGTACACGTTGTCGCCGCAGTCGACCACCATGCCGTCCGTACTGGTGGCCGCATCGGTCGCGTGAAAGTTGGTGCCCTGGCCGAGTGAACCATCGGCCATCACGGGATACTTCTTGAGCTGCCCGCCGCCGATGTACAAGAACTCTTGTTTCGCCGAGAGCGACACGCCGTTCGGTTGGCTCAGCACCTCGATCATTTCGGGCTGACCACCGGGCGGCACCCGGTAGGCGCGCGTTGCGGCTTGCGGCTTCGGCGTCGGCGCCTGCCAATCGGGATCGGTGAAATAGAGCGTGCCATTCGTGTGAAACGCGAGATCATTCGGCGAATCGAAGCGACTGCCCATGAACATGGTCACCACCGGCACAGCGGCGCCCCCCGTCAGGCTCAGCTTCGAAATCGAGCCGTCCTTGTGTACCGCGCCGAACAGGTCGCCGGCCGCGTCGATAGCGAGGCCGTTGGTACCCGAGTCGACCGGGATCGCGATGCTCACCTGATCGTCGGCCGTGATCTTGAGGACGCGCGACGGCGGCGGCGAGTTCTGCGCGGCCTTCCCGGGGTTGATCTCGGAGACGTACAGCGCATCACCCACCCACACCAGGCCTTCGATATTCGTGAAGTCGTTGTTGTTGTTGTTGAAGTCGTCGGCCGGTGGCACGCCCGCCACGCGCTTCGGCATGCCCATCGCAGCCGGAGCGTCGAACGGCCCCAGCGGACAACTGAAGGCAGTCGAGCCACCGCCGCCACTCCCGGCGCTGCCGCCGTTGTTGCTGCCGCCATTGCCGCCGCTCGCGCTGCCGCTCGTCCCAGCCGTACCGCCGTTTGCGCTGCCCCCCGGGCCCGATCCGCCACTGGTACCGGTCCCAGCCTGGGCGGACGTTCCTCCGCTTGTCATGCCACCGCCACCCACAGCGGAGCTGCCGCCATTACCGGAGCCGGCGGTGTTCGCTGGTTTGCCGCTTTCTCCGCCACCCCCACATCCGCCGCACCCCAAGGTCAGACACAGAACTACTAGGCTTGCTCGCGCCGGGCTCATGAGGCGGAGCATACCTCAGCCGTGGGGCTTGGCGCTCGCACGCGGACCGAATAGGTTTTGTCTCGCCCGTATGTCCGATTCGAACAAGCTTGCGATTTTGGTCGGCGGCGGCCCCGCGCCTGGCATCAACAGCGTGATCGGCGCCGCGACGATCCGCGCCTGCCTGTCGGGCATCCCCGTGCTCGGTATTCGCGACGGCTTTCAATGGATCATGCGCGGTGAGCTGAAGCAGGCCCGGCCGCTCGACATCCAGACCGTGTCGCGCATTCACTTTCGCGGTGGCTCGTGCCTCGGCACCGCGCGCGCCAACCCCACCAAAGATCCGAAGACGCTCGACGCCACCCTCAACAGCCTGCAGCAGCTGGGCGTCACCAAGCTCATCACGATCGGAGGCGACGACACCGCTTTTTCGGCCATGCGCTTGCAGCAGCATTCGCAAGGCGCGCTCAAAGTCGTGCACGTACCCAAAACGATCGACAACGATCTGGACCTACCGGCTTGGATCCCGACGTTCGGCTATCAAACGGCGCGGCACGTGGGTACCGGCATCGTGCGCGACTTGCTCACCGACGCGCAGACGACGTCGCGCTGGTACTTCGTCGTGGCGATGGGCCGCAAAGCGGGGCACCTGGCACTCGGCATCGGCAAGGCGGCTGGCGCGACCCTCACGGTGATCCCCGAAGAATTTCCGACCAAGCAGATCCCGATGCGCTCAATCGTGGACGTGCTCGCCGGCGCGGTGATCAAGCGCCTGGCTTACGGGCGCGCAGACGGCGTGGCGGTGCTGGCCGAGGGCTTGGTCGAGTCGATCCCCGAGTCCGACCTCGCCGAGCTCGAAGGCGCCGAGCGCGACGAGCACGGGCACATCCGCATCGCCGAGATCGACTTCGGTCGCATCATCAAAGCGGCCGTCACGGCCCGGCTCGAGCAGCTCGGCTTGAAGGTGACGATCGTCTCCAAAGACATCGGCTACGAGCTCCGCTGTACCGACCCCATCCCGTTCGACATGGAGTACACGCGCGACCTCGGCTACTGCGCGGCCAAGTACCTGATCGAAGGCGGCTCGGACGCGATGGTTACGGTGCAGGAAGGCAAATTCAAGCCGATCCGCTTCGCAGACATGCTCGACCCGGACACCGGCCGCACGCGCGTTCGCATGGTCGATACCGAAACCGAGTATTACAAGATTGCTCGGCGCTACATGCTGCGCCTCCGCAAAGACGACTTCGCCGACGCGGCCGAAGTGGCGCGCTACGCTGGGGTCACCAAGCTCTCGTCCGACGAGTTCCGGCAACAATTCGAGTACCTCGTCAGCGACGAGGCCCCACCCCTCGCCTTCGGGCACTGAGCGGAGCGTGACGACACGCTTCACTCCGCGCCGCGAGCTGGGCCGCACCGGCTTCATCGCGACCCGCATCGGTATCGGCGACCTCGCAGATCGCAGCCTACCGCTCGAGCAGTGCATCGAAACGCTACGCCGCGCCCTCGATTTCGGCCTCAATTTGGTCGACACCGCGCCGAGCTACGAGGACGGCTACAGCGAGCAAATCGTCGGGCGCGCGCTCGCGGGTCGACGTCAGGGCGTCTTCGTCATCGACAAGATCGATCACTTCGATCGACCAGTCGACGCGCAAGCTGGTGAGAGCCTCGCAAGGCTCGAGATGAACGACGTGGACGCATTCGTTCTGCATGGCGTGCGCGAGCCCGATCAATGGGACGAGCTGGCGAGGGCGGGCGGGCGCTTCGAGGAGCTCGAGCGGGTGAAAGTTGCAGGGAAGGCGCGCTCTGTCGGCATCTCCGCCCACCACCCCGAGGTATTGCGGCGCGCCATCAGCTCGGGGCGCTGCGACATCGTGCTCTTCCCCGTAGGCGCATTCGTCGACGAAGACTACGTGCGCGACGTCTTGCCGCTCGCCCGCGCGCGCGGCGTCGGCAGCGTGTGCTTCAAAACCTTCGGTGCTGGCAAATTGCTCGGCGACACCGCGGGCTATGGTCGACCGCTCGAAGCTCGTCCGCGCGGCAAGTGGAGCTCCGGCGGCAAAGCCCAAGAAGGCGATGGGTCACTCCCTCGCCTCACCGTGCAAGACTGCGTGAGCTACACCCTCACCTGCGATCCGGACGTCGCACTCGTGGGCATGAGCTTCCCCAACGAACAAGACGCCGCCCTCGCCGCGACTGAGGCCTTCCAGCCCCTCACCGAAGCCGAGCTCACCGCCATCCGACTCCGCGCCGCCGACGCCATCCGCCACAAGGGCCCCTGCTGGTGGAACGCCGACCCCCACGCCGGCACCACCTAGGCATTTTTCAGCAACGCGGCAGTTTTCGCACAACATTTCACTGCTCTACCCCGGAGCCCTTTCGCGCCGCGACTTTCGGTACGTGCACGTATTCAACAATTCGCGCGCAAAGCCCATTTGGGAGCCTCCTAAGCCCTCATCCCGTTCGTTATTGAATACGTGCACGTATCCAATAACGCGCCCGTGACCCGGGTTTAGAGCAACCTGGGCCCTCCGTGCCTTCGTTATTGAATACGTGCACGTATCCAATAACGCGAGCGTGACCCCGGTTTTTGGTGCTGGCCGGAACATCACCCCGA
>JBEHXA010000164.1:0-12901 GCA_048498935.1 Myxococcota bacterium | reverse complement strand
GGTTTCGAGCGCGGCAGGCTCGAAACCTTCGAGAGTGCGCTCGGCTGGCAGGTCACTCTGAGCAAGGCGGTGACGAGCGCAGGTCCGTTCTACTACTTCGACGGCACTCCGCCGCTGGTGCTCCGCGACCACGCCGATTCCTGGCGCTACGCGGCGCGCTTTCTGGGATTGGGCCGGGCACACGCGCACCCCGGGCACTACCAGGCCGGTAACGCCATGGGAGAGATGCGCGAAGCATCGAGCCTCGACTTGCTGCAGGGCGAGGTCGACTTTCCGGACGGCGACGGAGTGAGCGGCATGTACCGCTCGGCGCGCTTCACGTTCAGCGAGCCGAGCGGGCCCGACAGGAGCGAGCTCGACGGTCACGCCGTCGTGGCCGAAGGTTTGGCCGAAAAGGGCGAAGAAAGGCGCTACTTTCGCGCCGTCGCCGACTTGGCTGGCATCAAGAAAAGCGCAGCCGACGGTCACATCGATGGTTGCGAATTCAGCGAGGTCGACGTCGAAGACGACGGCACCGTGACCGTCACGGTCAACCCGATCATCTGGTTCGATCTGGTCGACTTCAACGATGCTGAGGCCGGTAGCGCGGACGCACCTGCCGAGCTCCCCGTCGGATCGGAACCGCAGATCGCGTTCGTGCTCGGTGTCACTCAACTGTCTGCCTACAAGTTCAGGTACTCAAAATGAATCCGAAACAGCGCCCGCGTTCGTTCAATTACAGGCTCGCTTCGGCCTGCGCGCTGAGCTGGTTGGCTCTAGCGTGCGGAAGCAACGATCCGACCGGCTCTGGCGGTGAAGGCACGCTGTCTTTCACGACCTGGGGCGAGGAATACATCGAGGACGAGATCCCGGCGGATGCCGACGGAGGCTTCGTCGATGGCTGGACCCTCAAGTACGATAAGTTTCTGGTCAACTTTCAGAACATTCGAGTCGCCGACGCGAAGGGTGACGTTGCCGCCTCGATGGACGGCTCGATGCTGTTCGACAACCACGTCAAGGGCGTCAAGACGATCATCGAGTTCGACCAGGTCGAAGCGAAAGCTTGGGATCACGTGAGCTACGAGATCGCCCCCGTGACCGACGACACCGAGCGGAGCGCCAGCGCCAGCGAGGACGACAGGCAATTGATGATCGACGGCGGGTATTCCCTGTACGTGGTGGGCACCGTCGAGAAAGACGAAGTCCGCAAGCATTTTGCCTGGGGCTTCGCGATCGCCACGAAGTACGCGGAGTGTCACTCCGAGCAAGACGGTCGCGACGAGTACGGCGTGGTCGTCACCAACAACGGCGACGTCGAGGTGCAGCTCACCACCCACGGCGATCACCTTTACTACGATCGCCTGCAGGCCTCGCCCGATCCTGCCATCGTGACTTCACTCCGCTTCGATGCGCTAGCGGCAACCGACACCAACGAAGACGGCGAGCTCACCCTCGAAGAGCTCGATGCCGAGACGATCGACGTCAAACTCTACGACCCTTCCGGCCTTCGTGCGACGACGTACGGCGCCTTCGTGACTCAGCTCGCGCGCACCGTCGGACACTTCCGCGGCGAAGGCGAGTGCAACATCAGCCACCTGTAGCTCGAGCCGGCCGACTCCGCACAAGGCTCGACGACGTCGTTCGGGTGACGATTCCGCGACGACGCGATTGGGTTGAGGCGCCCGCACGTCTCCGGAGATACAGGGCGCGGATGGACGAGCTTTTCGGCATTTTCCCGACGCCCTTCATGCGCGCGCCGGGGACGCTCGGTCAGCCGCTGGTGGCCGGGCTCGTCGAACACTTTTTGGCCCAGGCCACGCGCGACAACAGCTCATCGACCAACCTGTCGCACACCGCGATGCTCAAGCCGACCGACAGCCCGCTGCTCGGGCAAGCGGCAGAGCTGATCGGCCCCAAGCTCGTCGAGTTCGGAGTGGCGCTGTTCGGCGAGCGGCTGCGCTGGGGTTTGAAGGAGATGTGGGTCAACGTGCTGGACACGGGCGGCCGGCAGGCGATGCATAACCACGCGAACAGCTTCATCTCGGGTGTCGTGTATCTCACGCCCACCCATCCTGGTTCGCAGACCGTGTTCATGAAGTCGCCGGGCGGTACCGACTTTCTGTTCAAGAACGATCACAAGGGCATGACTCCCAACGAGTACTGCGCCGACAAGTGGATCAGCCCTGCGCCCGAGCCGGGTGATCTGGTGCTGTTTCCGAGCTACTTGATGCATGCAGTGCCGCCCAATCAGGGCGCGCGGCGCATCACGCTGTCGTTCAATGCTATCCCCGCGCAGCTCAACTCGTGGGATTACGTGATCAGGTTCGGCGGTTGAGCGAGCAAAGCCGTCTCTCAGCATCCGAGCGCACCGGCCCGGCGTTGCTCTTGACGCTGGCGTCGGGCTTTGCAGGCCTTGGCTACCAGATCATTTGGACGCAGGAATGCGCGCTCTGGTTGGGCCATGAAGCGGCCGCATTGCTGGCGGTAGTGGCCGCTTTTTTTGGTGGGCTGGCGCTGGGCGGTTTGTCGCTCGGTCGGCGCATCGAAGCGAGCGCGCGTCCGCGTCGTTGGTACGTCGGCTGCGAGCTCGTGGTCGGCGCGTGGAGCCTCCTCTTGAGTTTCGCCTGGTCGCCGCTGAGCGACGCGGTGCTCCGGCTCACCGGCGCGGAGCCTTCGGCGATTTGGCAGTGGACGATCGCGTTCGGCGCGACGTTCGTGGTGCTGTTGCCAGCCACGGCGGCGATGGGCGCCACCTTGCCGGCGATGGAGCGCCTCGTCTCGGGGGCGCGCAGCCACACGCGCTCGATCACGCTGCTGTACGCAAGCAACACGGCCGGTGCGGTGCTCGGTGTCTTGGCATCGGCGTTGTGGCTGATTCCGGCGTTGGGGTTGCGGCAGAGCGCAGCGGTGTGTATCGCGCTCAACCTGCTGTGCGCCATACTTGCGTTGCGTTTTCCGGCGCGCGCTGAGCCCGCCCCTGCGCCGACGGGCGCCGCCCATGAAACCAAAGCACGCTCGGCGCTGCTTCGACTCGCTCTTACGGGCTTTTTGGGCGTGGGCTACGAGGTGTTGGTGGTCCGGGTCCTGAGCCAGGTCACCGAAGATACGGTGTACACGTTCGCGCTCCTGCTCGCTGTTTACCTGACGGGTACAGCCGTGGGAGCGGCGCTCTACCGACGCTTCTTCGAAAGCCGTCGCGGGGCGGGCAAGCTTCGGGATCGACTGCTGGTCGCGCTGGCGGTGGCTTGCTGGATCGGTAGCGCGTGTTTGTTCTTGGCCGAGCGAGTCAAGGACTGGGCGCTCGATGTGCTTGGTCGCGGGCTATCGGCCGCACTTGCCGCGGAGGCGTTGCTAGCGCTCGTGGCATTCGGCTTGCCGACGTTGGCGATGGGCGCGTTGTTCTGTCATTTGTGCCGTTCGGCGCAGCGCGCAGGCGTGAGCTTCGGGCGCGCGTTCGGCGTGAACCTGCTTGCGGCCGCGGTGGCACCCTTGCTGCTCGGGGTCCTGGTGGTGCCGGCGATCGGGCCCAAGCCGGCGTTGCTGCTGGTGATACTCGGCTACCTCGCGCTCACGACACCAGACTCGCGGCGCCAGCCGTTCGTGTGGCTTCCGGCAGCGGGCGCGCTGGGCTTCGTCTGGGTCACTCCGCCGCTGCAATTCGTGGCAGTGCCTACGGGCGGGCACGTGGTGACGTATCGCGAAGGCGTGATGGCTGCGGTGAGTGTCGTCGAAGATGCCGAAGGAGTCGCGCGCCTCTTCATCAACAATCGCCAGCAAGAGGGGAGCAGCGCGAGCCTGCGCGTGGACGCGCGCCAAGCGGTGTTGCCGCTGCTCTTGCACCCGGGGCCTCACCGCGCCTTGTTCCTCGGTCTCGGGACGGGCGTGACCGCGACGTCGGCAGCAGCGGACCCAACGCTGCAGGTGGACGCAGTCGAGCTCTTGCCCGAAGTGATCGCAGCATCGAGCCGTTTCGTCGCCGACGGATCCGAGCGACTGCACGTCGTGGCCGCGGATGCGCGTCGTTACGTGCGAGCGACTGATCAGCGCTACGACGTGATTGTGTCGGATAACTTTCATCCGGCGCGCAGCGGATCGGGCGCGCTCTACACGGTCGAGCACTTCACGGTGGTGCAGGCGCGGCTCGCACCTGGTGGCGTGTTCTGCCAGTGGCTACCGCTGCATCAGCTCGATCTCGGATCGCTCCGCAGCATCGTGGGATCGTTTCTCACGGCGTATCCACACGCCTGGGCCATGATCGCCAGCAACAGCTTGGAGACCCCGGTCTTGGGCTTGGTGGGGCGCGGCGATCAGCGCCGCTTCGACGTCGCTGCGCTGCACGAAAGGCTCGGGCACCTGGCCCTGCCCGAATGGCTTCCGGGGCTCGCGCTCGAGGACGAGCTCGCGGTGCTGGGCAGCTTTGCGATGGGACCGGCCGCCCTGAAGCGATTTGCCAGCGGCGCGGCGCTCAACACCGATGACCACCCAGTCGTCGCGTACAGCGCTCCGCGCATCACCTACGCGCCTGATTCTAGCCCTCGCGATCGCCTGATCTGGCTCTTGGGAGAGCTCTCGGTCGCGCCGGACGAGCTCATCGAGCCCCCCGCGGATCCGAAGTGGTCGAGTCGCCTGGCCGCCTACTGGTTGGCACGAGATCGTTACGTGGAATCCGGTCGCGACGTGCGGCCGTTCAGTCGCGTCGAAGAAATGCTCGCGCAGGTGCGTGAGCCGTTGCTCGCGGTCTTGCGGATCAGCCCAGACTTTCGGCCGGCCTACGATCCGTTGCTGGGAATGGCGCAAGCGCTCGCGCGTTCGGACGTTGCGAGCGCGCGACAGCTGCTCGCCGAGCTCGCTGCCATTCAACCAACGCGCACGGAAGCGACGAGCGCGCTGTCACTGCTCGGCAACTAGAGCCGCGGGCCGAAACATATCGGCATCGAGCGCGCACGCGCTCGGAACCGCGCGTTTTCGGAAATCGGAGGGGGGTCGTTTGCTTTCCGGAGAGCGTCCGCAGAGCGCGTGCGCGGACTAGTCCGAGGCGCTCACGAAGCGGCAGGATTTCAGCTGTAAACGTGGTGTCTGGCGAGCGCCATCCGTGGCCTGACTCTTGCTGTTGGTAGGGCCAAGCGCACCAGTCTTAACCGGCGGCGTTCGGAGACAAAACGATGATCAGAACCGAGAAGATGACGATGCTGGCCTTGGGCCTCTGCGGGATCGCCTCGCTCGCCGCTTGCGGCAGCCAGGGCGGCGGCGACGCCAAGGACCACGAGTCGGCGAGTGAAGCAGCGGCGGGCAAGCTCGACCTCGCGCTGCAGTTGGCCAACGGCCACACTGTCAACAGCGTCAGCTACACCATCACCGGCCCTGGCGGCTTTTCGAAGACCGGCAGCGTCGATGTTTCGAAGTCCAACAAGGTGACGACGCTGATCGGCGGTCTACCCGCCGGTAACGGCTACTCGATCACGCTCTCGGCCACGAGCACCGATGCGTCGGATAGCTGCTCGGGCTCGGGTAGCTTCAACGTGACGGCCGGTGCCACCGCTTCGGTCACGGTGCCGATGTCCTGTCACGAAGCCGCCAAGACCGGCAGCGTGATGGTCGCCGGTACGCTCAACCTGTGCCCCACGCTCGACGGCATCTCGGCCAACCCGGCCGAGGTTCAGGTGGGCGGCACCATCGCGCTCGGCGCGACCGCCAACGACAGCGACGTGGGCCCGAGCCCGCTCGGCTACGCTTGGACGGCCAGCTCCGGCACGCTCAGCAGCGCCACTGCCGCTGCTCCGACCCTGACCTGCACCGAGGCCGGCAGCTCGACCATCAGCTTGACGGTCAGCGACGGCGACCCCGCTGCTTCGTGCGCGGCTACCAAGAGCGTCACGGTGCTCTGCTCGGCCGGACCGAAGGCCCCGGGCACGTACGTGGCCGGCGACTTCCACAACCACACGACCTGCTCCGACGGCGCCATCTCGATGCAGAAGCTCGTCAAGAAGGTCACCGACAAGACGGTCGACTCGCCCTGGGGTCTCGACTGGTTCGTCCAGGCCGGTCACGGTGGCAACGGCAACCGCAACTGCTCGCTCGTCGAGGACGCGACGCTGGCCACGCCCGCGTACCCGTTCATCAGCGGCAAGGGTCCGACGACCAGCTGGGAGAACAGCGGAGTTACCCCGAAGGGTGATGCTAGCGGCACCAGCCCCAACAAGAACATGTGGCGCTGGCAGTCGGTGCAAGAGTTCCAGTACCCGCTCATCGAGTACCTGAACGCTTACAAGAACCTGCCGCTTTTCCTCGGTATCGAGACCAACGCCCCCGGTCACGAGCACGTCTCGATGTCGGTCATCAGCGGGCAGATCCCGGCGGCGCTCGACACGGCCACGCTGCCGACGACCCCGGGCTACACGCCCGTCGGCTCGGGCACTGCGCTGGCGAAGTGGGAGTACTGCTTCGACCGCTCGGACACGGACACCAGCCGCGGCGCAGCCAACGCTTGGGATTGCTCGTTCACGGGTGGCACGAACGACACCGACCCGAGCTGGAACAACACCGCCAAGAAGATCGTCCCCGCGGGCGGCGCCGGCACCGGTACGAAGGGTCACAGCAAGACCGTCCAGGCCCTCAAGTACATGGCCGCCAACCACAAGCAAGAGGCCTACTACGTTCCGGCGCATCTCGAGCGCGCCGGTCAGTTCAACCCGGACGGCAACAACGGGTTCAACGTCGAGCACCTGCGTAACTTCAACAACGCGGCGCCCACGGTCGCGTTCGGCTTCGAGTCGCAGCCCGGTCACGGTGCTTCGTCGAACCGCGGCGAGTACCAGGTTCTGCGCAACAACATCGGCGGCGTCCAGACGGACAGCGTCGGTGGCACGACCTACGGCGGCACCGGCGTTTACGCCGGCTACGTCGGCGGCGTGTGGGACGCGCTGCTCGGTGAAGGTCGTAACTGGTGGTTCTTCGCCAGCTCCGATTGGCACAACCGCGGCAGCTTCAGCCCGGATGACCGCAAGACCACGCAGGACTTTTACCCCGGTGAGTACCAGCGCAACTACACGATGGTGCGCAACGGTGCTGACAAGCTCCGCCCGCAAACGATCGTCGACGGCCTCCGCAGCGGCAACAACTTTGCCTCCAGCGGCCAGATCATCGACCGTCTGTCGTTCGTAGCTTGCTCTGGCCACGCCGAGAGCCAGGTCAAGGACCTCGCCCTAGCCGCCGCCGTGGGCAATGCCGCGGTAGCGAACGTGCCGGGTTGCTCGACCATGGGCGAAAAGCTCCAGGTCGCTGCCGGTACGGACATCACGGTCGCCATCGTGCTGCGCGACCCGGCCGGTGCCAACTACGCGCCGTACACTTTCAACAACCCGTCGCTGGCTCAGATCGGCGTGTCGCAGCCCATCAATCGCCCGGTGCTCGACCACGTCGACCTGATCGGCGGTCTGGTCACGGGCTACAAGACGCCCGGCTCGGCCGACTACTCGGGTGAGTGGCCTCGCAACACGAACTGGCTGAAGGCCGACGGTACGACGGCGGATCTCTCGGTGGTGCCCGCGGCCGCCAAGAACACCAGCGCCGCAGTGCTGAAGACGTTCAGCGGCAGCGGTGCCTCGGCTTGGCAGAGCGTGACCTCGGCGGTCGACGGCTCGGCGTTCCTGGTCATGACGTTCCACGTCTCGGCCAGCGCGTCGCAGTACCTCCGCCTCCGCGGTACCAACATGCCGGCAGCCGTGCCGTTCGAGACCGATCCGAGCGGCAACCCGCTCGCCGACGTCTACACCAACGCCAACGACACCTCGCGTCTGCGCATCCCGTGCAGCGTGACGCCCAGCGCGCCCGATGCCTTCGACGGCTGCCCGCCCCACATGGCTACGGCCACCGGCGCGAGCAACCCGATCGTCGGCCAGAAGGCGGTTTCGTTCGACGTGGCCGCCTGGTCCGACCTCTGGTTCTACGGCAACCCGATCTACATCGAGGTTGCGGGTTCCACGGCCGTGGCCGGCGTGCAGTGATCCGACGCACGTAACGTAACTGTCACGTCAGGAGCGGCGCCGCGCGGTAAACCCGTGCGGCGCCGTTTCTCATTTCACAGGACCCACCATGTCCACACCGCTCGTCGATACGCCCCTCTCCAATAGCTACCGAGCCGAATCCGCCGCTCCGCCGCGTCCCATCCCGCCGTGGCGCGACTGGCTGCGCGAACCGCTGTTGCACTTCATCGTGCTCGGCGGGCTGCTGTTCGCGGTCGATCGCTTCCTCGTCAGCAAAGGCGACGATCCGCACCAAATCGTCATGGGCGCCGAGGTGGATAGGGAGGCCCGGGAGACTTTCAAGGCGGGCCGCGGTCACGACCCGAGCTCTGAAGAGCTCAAGGCATTGCGGCAGGTGTGGCTCGACAACGAAGTGCTCTACCGTGAAGGCCTGGCTCTGCAGGTCGACAAGGGCGACCCGGCCATTCGCGAGCGCGTCATCTTCAAGGCGCTGAGCGTGGTCGACAGCAACGTCAAGCTACCACCGCCCGACGACAAGACCCTCCGCGCCTGGTTCGAAGGCCATCGCGAAAAGTACGACGAGCCGCCGCGCTTCGACTTCGATGAAGCCGCCCTCACTGGCGAGGCCACGGAAGCTCAAGTGCGTGAGTTCGTGACCGCGCTCAACGGAGGCACGCCCGGCGACGCCAAGGCAGGGCTGCGCGTCTTCAAAGGCCGCCCGCGCTCCAACCTGGTCGACAGCTACGGGCCCGAACTCGCCAAGGCGCTCGAGGAAGGGCAGCCCGGTGTCTGGCAAGCGGCGCACACCAAAGTCGGCTGGCGCGCCATGCGCCTGAACGCGCTGACTCCGGCCAAGCCCGCCAGTTTCGAGGTCGTGCGCGGCGTAGTCATGCACGACTGGACCGACGCTACTGCCGCAGAGCAGCGCACCGCAGCCGTTCGGGCGCTCACCAAGAAGTACAAGGTGATTCATGGCGACGCAAAGTAGCTTGCGAGCCTGGCGAACCCTCGCGCCGCTCTTGCTCGCCGCGTTAGCCCTGCTCGGCTTCTCCGCTCCCGCTCGCGCGCACGAGATGAGCATGGCCGAGATGGAGGTGCGCGAGACGGCGCCCGGCGACTTCATCTGGCTCTGGTCGGCCGCAAACGACAAGCGCCCGATGGGCGACGACCTCACACCGCGCTGGCCGGATAGCTGCGAAGCCGGACCGAGCTCGCTCCACTGCGGTCCCGAAGGCCTAAAAGGGACGCTGAGCATCGACGGAGTCGGCGAGCGCTACTCGGCCGCGATGGTCAAGGTGATCTGGCTCGACGGCCAGACCCGCGTCTACACGCTCACCAGTGCTCAACCCACCGTGCAGCTTTACGGCTCGGCCGACGATCGCCGCGGCATGGGTGAGATCGCCAAAGCCTACATCGTGCTGGGCGTGGAGCACATTCTAGGCGGCATCGACCATCTGTTGTTCGTTGCCTCGCTGCTCTTCCTGGTCGGCTTCCGGCGCAAGCTGATCGGCACCATCACGGCTTTCACGGTGGCTCATAGCCTCACGCTGGCTTGCAGCGTTTTTGGCTTGATCACGCTGCGCTCGCCCCCGGTCGAGGCCTCCATCGCGCTCTCGATCGTGCTGGTCGCGAGCGAATCGCTACGCCACCGCGAAACGCTGGCTCGGAGGCTGCCGGCGCTGGTCTCGTTTCTTTTCGGCCTCGTGCACGGCCTCGGCTTTGCCGGCGCGCTCAAGGACATTGGACTACCGCAGAAGCATCTGCCGCTCGCGCTGCTCTGCTTCAACGTGGGCGTGGAGCTCGGACAGCTGCTGATGGTGGCGGTGGTGTTCGGTCTCGTAAAGCTTCCAATCACCGAGCGCTACTTGGGGCGCGCGCGCCGACCGGCCTTGTACGCGGTCGGCGCCGTAGCCGCGTACTGGTCATGGTTGCGCGTGGCAGCGATCTTGGCGTGACTAGGTTCCGAGCAACTCGCTCGGGGCCGGTGCGCGCGCTAAGGCGCCGTGCCGCGCGCCAGCCGTGCTCTGAGCAGCAGCCAGCCGCTGCTCAGCAGCATGAAGGTGAGGAGACCCGCCAGCCACGGCGAAACGGCCGGGGCAGCGGTTGCCTTGGGAACCGCGGCTGCCACCACCTTGATGGCGCCCTTCATCGGCGAATGAGCCAGGCACACGTAGCCAAAGGTGCCGACCTGATTGAACGTCACCTTTCCGTCCTGGTGCAAGGTGATGGGGTTGGGCGTATCGCCACCGCTACCGGCCAGAGGGTGATTGTCGAAGTCGCCGTTCCATTGCACGCTTTGGCCGACTTGGATCTGCATGCAGCGCTCGGGGGTCGTCGTGATGCTGAAGTCCCAGCTCAGCGAGCGATCTTTCTCCTCAGCCATGGTGCGATCTTGGAACTGAGTCGGCTGGCAATCTTGCACCGCCTGGGCGTGCGCCACCGCCGGAGCGAGCAAGAGCACTGCCGCCACGGCCACCCAGCTCGGCGATCGAACGGCTCGCGATGCGCACCCTGCAACCCTTTGGCTGACCATGCAGCCCGAGCGAACCATACTGGGGTCACGCATGCGTGACGATGCGGCAATTCTCGCGCTCTTACTCGGTGTTTGCTCGTGTTCACTCGATCAGCGCAAGCTGCATTTGGGTGAAGACGATACAGCGGGGGCTCCGAGCAACGGCGGCAGCGAACATGCAGGCAGCTCCGGCACTGGGGGCATGGAGTTGCCGAGTGGCGGAAGCGGGGGCTCCGGGCAGGGCTTGGTCGATGGCTGCGCCGATCTGGACACCGACGGCGTCGCTGATTGCGAGTCCACGTTGGTCGAAACTCCGAGCTTCACGGAGGACGTCGTGCCTTGGGTCGCTGTGGGCGACGCCGCGCTCATCTGGGACGAGAGCAACGCGCTCGCGGACTCGCCCTCTGGCTCGGCCAAATTGAGGACCAATGGGCCGCGCGCGACCGCCATTCAGTGCGTGAAGCTCAGCGGCCAGCACCTCGTCATCGCCTACGCGAGCACCTTCGCGGCGAGCAGCGATGAGGCAATCACAGAAGGCTTGCTCGAAGTCTCATTTTTCAGCACGGTCGACTGCACCGGTAAGCGCGACGGCTTCTTCGAGACTCCTCCCAGCTCCGAGAGCGATGCGTGGACGACCGTGCAAGCCGGTGGGGTGTCGGGGCCCAACACGGCATCGGTGTCGGTCGGGCTGGTCGGCGTGAACCCCCGCCCGCCCGCTGATCTCACCGTCTACTTCGACAACGTCATGCTCCGAGCGCAAGACGTGCCTGAGGAGTGAGCTACGCCGCGCGCTCTCGACGCCTGCCCGCTGCGACGCTGCCACCCGCGAGCAGGAGCAAGCCGAGCGCGAACGGTGCGACCGGCGGAATTGGAACGGCAGCCACGGTCGGGGGCCCTTCCGGCTCACCGGTTAGGTGGCACCCAATCGAAACCGGCACCTCGGTTACGGCGCCGCCCGCGACGTCGAAATTCGCCGAGCCGCTGCACTGAGCAGCCAAGCTCGAGCCTTCCTTAGGCACGCTCTCGCCCGTGATCGTGATCGAATACCCGTTCCCGACCGGGATGCCGTCGACCAACGCCGACACGGTCGTGCTGTCCGACACGTCGATGCTACCGGGCTTGGCGAAATTGGGACCCGTGATGGCGTAGCTGAAGCTGGTGAAGCTGACGCCCGCCTGCGTCGTGAGTGCAAGCCAAAGCGAGCCCACCTTTTCCTCGTTCGGCGCTTGCGGCTCTTCCGCGCTGTCTTGCCCGCGGGGATGGGCCGGGTGTGCATCGCCGCCATTGCCGTCAGCGCAGCCGACGCCAGCGAGCGCCGCGCCGGCGACCAGCAGCCACCCCATGAGCGGGAGCAAACGAGCGCGCGTGCTGAGCGACCGGTTCATTCGCAGCTCACCTTCACGCTAGAGCTGCTAGCACAGTTAGGTGCCGGGTCCCCATCGCTGACAGTTGCCATTATGGTGACTTCTCCGAGCGAGCTACAGGCGAAGGTCAGGTTGGGGGTGGTCTGTCGTGACAGCTTGATGCCGTTGACGCGCCAAGCGTAACTGAGTGTGGCAGGCCCATTGTCCGCGTCGTGGGCCTCCGCGAACAGGCTCGAAACCCCGCCCAGGCTCACCGCGAGCGGGCTCGCGCTCAGACCGTCCAAAACCGGGCAAATATTGAGCGTGGCCTCCACCGCAACGTCGCCGGTCGGAACCGCGCAGACCAGGTGCACGATCAAGTTGATGGGCGTGTTGCTGTCCGTTACGTCGAATGTCGCGTTCCCGTCACACTCGGTGACCCCGTCGCTCGCGAGCGCACTGAGCTCGAGCTCGTAGCCCAGCCCGATGGGCAGGTGGCTCAGCGTGATCGGCACGTCGGGGCTCTCGCCGACCGGGACCGTGCCAGCGCTCGCAAACCCGTTGGGACCGGACACCGTGTACGTCGCCAGGGTGACCTCGGCGGTCGGCGACACTTGCAGCCCTTGACCGAGCGAACCACCCGCAGGTCCCGCGCCCGCACTCGCTTCACCGCACCCGGCGAGCGCCAGCAGCGACGCCGCGCCCGCGATCATGAGTTGGCTTTGCACGCTTTGCATTCTCCGCTGAGCGCTTGCACAGCAAATGCCGTGCCTCCGCCAACGCGCGCAGCCGCCCGCGAATTCGCGCGCCAAGGCCCGTACGAATTCGTGCTTTCGAAAATCTGACTCCGAAATTCAGAAGCGCGCGCTGCCGAAGACTAGGCTGCCAAGCTGCAGCTGCACCTCGCAGAAGCTGACCTACTGCCCCGGGTTTCGCCTGGACTCCAGCGCTCTGCTTTACCGAGCCCGAGCGTGGCGCTAGGGAGGTGACATGGCGCGGCGCCGTTCCAGCAATGCTGCCGGCGCGACGCCGGGTGCCGGCGCGACGCCGGGTGCCGGTGCGGCGCAGAACGCCGGCAATGCGGC
>JBEHXA010000163.1:0-12937 GCA_048498935.1 Myxococcota bacterium | reverse complement strand
GCAAACCGGCACGCTGGTTGCCGCGGGCGACGAAGCACAGCTCGGCGCCGGCCTGTTGAGCTACGCGCGCGATAGCCAGCTCAGACGCGCTCACGGGCTGGCGGGTAGCGCTCGCGTCGCGTCGACGTTCAAACGCGAGCTCGTTTGGGGGGCGCTCGAGGCCGAATATCGACGCCTGATCGCGGAAGCAGTCGCCGCTCGACCTGGCTCGGAATCGATGCGAAGCTGAGGTGTGCTGCGACGTCGGACTTGCGCGCTGCTACTGACGCTTTCCTGCGTCAAAGCGTGCGCTGGTGGCTCCGGTGCCGACGACGCCCCGCACCAGGCGGCCGGGGCCGCCGGCCAAGGCGAAGGCAATGTAGCGGGCGAGCCGACGGACCTTGGTGCCGGTGGCTCCTCATCGGGTGAGTTCGGCGGCATCGGCGGATTGGCGCCGTCGTCGATAGCGGGTGGAGGCGACGGAACGTCGGACGCAGGGGCGGGCGCTGCAAGCAGCGTTGGCGGCCAGGGCGGCGCTACAGGAGGCGACGCGGGCGGGGACGCGGGCAACCAGAACGAGCCACGCGTGTGCCGGGATGGCAGCCTCGGGGATGGTGCCACGTGCCCGGACTTCTGCGCAGCCTGGTTTCCGTTGTGCAGCATGAATCCGCCGACGGCTACGGTGTATCCGGACACGGCGGCGTGCTTGGCTACGTGCGAAGCGTTCAGCGAGGCCCAGCTGTGTTGTCGCGGGTATCACGTTCACAACGTGGCTCGCGACCTGCGCCATTGCATGCACGCCGCTGGGCTCAGGACGTGTCCTTAGTCAATTTGAGGTCCCCGCGGATGGACCAGGACTGTAGGATGCGAGCGTGAGCAAGCCGCGAGCCTTCGTCTGGGGCGCTTCGGGTCACGCCAAGGTCGTCGTCGATGCTGCCACGCGCGAGGGGCGCTGTGAGCTGGTTGGCTACGTAGATGAACTGCGCCCGGAGCGCCGAGGCGAAGCGCTGCTCGGGCTACGAATCCTGGGTGGGAGCGAGCAGCTCGAGATCTTGCGGCGCGACGGTGTTACGCACGTCGCCTTGGGGGTGGGCGACTGCGAAGCGCGGCTGCGCATCGCGCAGCGCGCAGAAGAGCAGGGCTTTCAGCTGTTGACGGTCACGCACCCCACCGCCGTGCTGGCGCCGGACGTAGTGCTCGGTGCCGGTACGCTGGCAGCGGCTGGTGTCATCGTGAATCCAGGTGCAACGCTCGGCCGCGCGGTCATCCTCAATACGGCGTGTTCCGTGGATCATGATTGTTGCGTTGACGACGGCGTGCACCTGTCGCCCGGGGTGCGCTTGGGCGGTAACGTCACCGTCGGAGCGGGCGCGTGGGTCGGCATCGGTGGCAGCGTGATCCAGGGCATCAGGATCGGTGCGCGCGCGGTGATCGGTGCCGGCAGCGTCGTGGTGCGCGACGTGCCCGAGTCAGTCGTTGCGTTTGGCGTGCCTGCCCGAGTCCGCCGCTCGCGCTAGTACCCGGTGAGCTCGGCCGGCGCAGCCTGAAATTCGGGCATGGTCGCGTGGCCCGGCTGTGAGATGCCTTCGCGCTTCAACACCGTCGTGAGCGTGTCGAGGAGGACGCGGGCATCGAGAGTGAGGGACCAGAGCTCGACGTACTTCACGTCCCAGCGCAGCCGTTCCGTCCAGGTGGTGGCGTTACGCCCGTTCACCTGCGCAAGGCCGGTGATGCCGGGTAGCACGTTGTGCCGCCGTGCCTGCTCTGCATCGTAGCGTGTGAGGTACTGCATCAGCAGCGGTCGTGGTCCAATCAGGCTCATGTCACCCCAGAGCACGTTCCAGAGCTGCGGCAACTCGTCGAGGCTGGCGGCGCGCACGATGCGCCCCACGTGGGTCAAACGCTGAGCATCGGGTAGCAAGCTGCCATCGGCTGCGCGAGCCGAGGTCATGGTGCGGAACTTGTAGATTCGGAATGGACGCCCGTACCGACCGGGACGCTCCTGACTGAACAGGACAGGTGACCCCAGGCTCAGGCGAATCGCCAAAGCCGTGAGCAGCGCGGCTGGCGCGAATGCTCCGAGCGCACCCGCTGCCACCGCGATGTCGAACCCGCGCTTGAGCGTTAGCGGGAGCCCCACCTGGCGGGACGCGCGGGGGAGCTGCCTCCGCAGAAGGCGGGTCGTATCGAACATGACCCAGCGCTCGCACAGTGGGATGCCGCAGACCCAGCAAGCGAGACGCGCTAGCTCGAACTGCCGAGCTTCGCTGCAAACGAGAGCCAGGGGGCGGAGCTGCAGGCATTCCCGAAGCAAAGCGAGCAGAGCTGCGCCCCAGTCGCCACAGCCACGTAACGGGACGTCGACGCGATGGAGCGACCAGTCTGTGCACGTCGCCAGCTCGTTCGGCATCTCCGCATCGCTAGGCGAGGTCCAACAAAGTACGACTGGAAGCGTCACGGTTCCGTTGCAGCTTAATCCACAAAGCGCGCATTGTGCGGAGCTTGCCAGACTCGAAGCGCTTGACTACGGTCGGCGCGGTCCGCGCGATGGATCAGGTCGAAACGCTTAAGGTGCTGCACAGTGCCCGGGTCTGGTTGCCGCGCACCAAGACCTGGATTTTTCAGCAGGTACAGGCGCTGCCAGCCGCTGTCGAAGCGCACGTCGTATGTGACTCGACCGAGAATTTTGCACAGTTTCCGTTCGCTCGGCTGCACTTTCTTTCGGCGCGCTCCGCGGCGGAGCGACGGCTCGAGCATTTGGCGCGGCGTTTGCGCGTCCCGGAGCTGCGCTTCGCGACGCGCGTGGCCACCAAAGTGCGGGCGCAGCTGCTGCACAGCCATTTCGGCCCGGAGGCATGGCGGGAGCGCGGCGTCGCTTTTGCCGCGAATCTTGGACAAGTCGTTACCTTCTATGGTTACGACGTCACGCGTACACCCGCTTCCTCGCCGGAGTGGCGTCGTCGCTACTTGCAGCTGTTCGCCTCGGCCGCGCTTGTTCTGTGTGAAGGTCCGCACATGCGAAGCGAGTTGCTGGCGCTCGGCGCTGATCCGCGTCGAACGCGCGTGCAGCACCTGGGCATCGACTTGGATCGATTCCACTTCGTGCAGCGCACACGCAGCGCCACGGATCCGCTGCGTATCTTGTTGGCGGCCTCGTTCAATGAGAAAAAAGGGCTCGACTTTGCACTGCGTGGTGTGATCGAGGCCGTGCGGCGGCGCCCGGCGCTCGCATTTTCGGTGAGCGTGGTCGGCGACGCTTCCGACGAGCCCGACTCGCAGCGCCGGAAGCAGCAGCTGCAACAGCTGGCCGGTAGCCTGGGCGCCGAACGCGTCATCTTCATGGGCTTTCGGCCGCACGCCGAGCTGCTTTCCCTCGCTGCCGATCACGACGTGTTCATGTCACCCAGCGTCAAGGCTGCTGACGGCGATACCGAAGGCGGCGCGCCGGTCACGCTGATCGAGCTCGCGGCTACGGGCCTACCCGTGATCAGCACCACGCACTGCGACATTCCGAACGTGTTGCGCGGCCCGGCAGCGCGCCTGCTGGCTCCAGAGCGCGACCCGGCGGGGCTCGCCGAGCGGCTCTTGTGGCTCGTCGATCATCGCGACGAGTGGGCGAGCATCACGGGCTTCGTGCGCAAGGAGATCGAAGCGCGCTTCGACGCGACCGAGCAAGGCCGACGTTTGGCCGAGCTGTACCGTGAAGTTGCCGCCGAGGTGCGCGCCCGACCTACGTCAGGGAGCTGGCTGGGGCGCGCTTTTGGTTGGCGGCGTCGTTAGAACTAGCCCAGACTGCCGCTGATGAAGGCGCCGCACCGAGCGCTTCGAGTCGGCCTGCTGCTGGCAGCGCTGGTAGGGCCGGCGCTTTCGTGCGGGGACTCTGGCGCGCCGGATTCGGCGCTTTCGCCCCCCGTGGCCGGACTTGGTGGCCGCGCTGCCGGAGGTGAGGGGGGCACACCGCCCGGCGGCGCGCCGACAGCTGGTCGGGGCGGCGAAACCGCATCCGCCGGAGAAGCCGCGTCCGGCGGGGAAGCCGGCGGGCGCGGCGGCGTCGGCCAAGCTGGTACACCGGAGCAGCCGTATGAGCCGTTGCCCGTACCGGTCCGGCTCGTACCCCCGAAGCACGTTGCATTGAGTGAGAATCCCGCTGCGGGCGTGCATCCTCGGTTGTTCTTCACCGCCGATGACCTACCGGAGCTGCGACGTCGGGCTCGCACTGTTCCAGCTGCGATCGCGGCTGTCGAGCGCTTGTACGAGGCGGCGACGGAGCTCGAGTCGAGCCCGCTGTACGCGGCATTCAGCGCAGACGAGCCTGTGATTTTCGACCAGCTCCAAGCCCAACTGGTCGAGGACCCCACGCGCATGATGCTCGGCACCGCTGACGGCGGGTTTTACGGCCAGCTCGCCGGCAGCGCTTACGTGGCGCTGCTGGACGAGGATGCTTCGCGGCAGGCCGAACTCTGCCATGTGCTCGCCGGCGCGGCTGCGTTGCACGGCAAGAGCTACGCGCCGAACTTGGCCGACGCGACTGGCGGTGACGCCAATCTGGACTTGGCTTTCGCCTATGATCTGCTGTTCGGGTGTCTCGCGCCATCGGAGCAGGAGACGGTGCGTCAACTACTCAGCAAGATGACGAAGGGTCGCGTGCCGTTCGGCGTGCCGCTCGCGCCGCAGCAGCAGTCCACGGGAGATGTCGTTCAATTCGATTCGCTCGTGCTCGCTGCCTTGGCGATCGAAGGCGAGCCCGGCTACGATTCGAGCCTTTTCAACGACAACCTGCCCAAGCTGGAGAGCTTCAGCTCGCGCTACGGCATTCACGCTGGAGGCTACGTTCACGAGGATTGGGGTCACTTCGCGCAGGGCATGCACCAGGGCGCCCTCATGTTGCTCGCAGCGGCGCGGCGGAGTCGCGACTTTTTCGAGACGGGTCGCCTGTATCAAGCCCTACTCCAACCTTTCTACGAAGCCGTTCCGTGGCATCCCGGCAAGCTCGCAGGGCATGGCGTCGGGCCATCGTTCGACGTGGGCACAGGGGCCAGCGCGCTGTATCCCGTCCTCAGCTACCTGTATCCAGACGATCCGTTGGTAGCGTTCTTGATGCGACAGACTCATGCTGCTGACGGGGATGCGCGGCAAGGCGACGCGGCGCTGCCGGAGGCGATTTTCGGCAACGCGTTCGATCCGGAGCTGACCGCGTCGACCGTCGCACGCGCGTTGCGGTTGCCTCAAACCTTTTTCGACGGAGATCGCGGCATTCTGAGCGCTCGCTCGAGCTTTGCGCGAGATGCCACCGTCGTCAGTTTCGACTGTCGCATGGATACCTGGGACCTTGAGCAGGTTCAGGCTGACCGCAACAACTTCACGCTGCACGCACTCGAACGAGCTTGGATCGTCGATGGCGGAGCGCAGCAGAGCGCGAGTATCTGGCACGCGTCGGTCTCGATCGACGGAGTTGGCCCCTCGGACGCGCCGCGCATGCCCGGGCTCGTGCGCGGTTTCGGCAGCAGCGAGTTGTTCAGCTTCATGACGGGGGACATCAGCGCCGCGTACGAATTCGATCGCGTCAGTAACGCCGGCAAGCTCCTCACGGGCTTCGTGTGGCAAGATTTTCGTTATCACCCCCCGAGCGTCGAAGAGTGGCGAACCCACGCGATCCGCGCGCAAGCGCGGCATCTGCCGGTAGCCGTTGCCCGGCGCACAGTGGCGTTCGGAAGGCTGCCGCGGCCCTTCGTGGTGGCTATCGACGAACTTGATTCGGACGGCGCCGAGCATGACTACTCGTGGCGGGCACCGCTCGCCGCGGGGATCGCGGCCGAGCCGCAGGACGGCGGCTTGATGTTGCGCTACGCGGAGGATGATGCGCGGTCTGCGCCGCGGCTTTGGGCTAAGGTCCTGTCCCCAGCGGGGGCCGCGCCAGAGCTCGAAACGCTACAGAGCCCGCTGGCAAGCGGCGGTATCGCCGACAACCCAGCCTTGGTGGTCAAGGCGCGCGCCACCGCTCCCCGCTTCGTGGTGCTGCTCGTGCCATTGCCAGCTGGCGGCGCGCCCCCCGACGCCACCTGGGATGCGGCGGAGCTCACGCTGGAGCTTCGCACGAATGAGGTGGGGCAAACGCTGACCTTTGGGCGCGGCCAGGATGGCCAGCTCGAGGTCGAGGGCGCGCAGGCGTCGCCGTAGCTCTGCGAGGCGCTATGGCTGGACCTGGTCCAGGCGCTTGGGCTACGGTGCTCCGGGCTCGCGGCATGGACGTGTCGACAACTCAATCTTCGCCAGCACAGTCAGCAGAATACTGGCGGCAGCGCACGCGAAAGGTCGGGCACCCGGGCTGGAAAGAGCCCGTGACCTACGCGTTCGACCAGCGGCAACGTTTGCGTTCGATCGAGCATCGCTTGCGGGAGCTGGGACTGCCGACAAGCACGACCGCGCTCGACTTTGGCTGTGGAACGGGTGATTTCAGCCGCTCACTGTTGCAGCTCGGCATGCGCGTGATCGCATACGATCCGTACCTGACCCCGTCGTTCCAGCACCCTCGCTTGGAGCATCTCGGCTCGCATGAGGCCCTGGCGCGCGTCGACAGCGCTAGCATCGGGCTGGTGGTCAGTGTCACGGTCCTCGATCACGTGCTCGACCCATTCGAGTTCGACGCGACGCTGCGTCGGCTCCGGCAGGTCACCTCGACGCGGGGCAGGCTGTTGGCACTCGAGTACGCGCCGGACATGGACCAGCCGTCCCCCGCTCCCCACCAGGCCTATCGTTCGCTGCCCGTTTGGCGAGCCAGCTTGGAGCGAGCTGGCTGGCACCTCGATGCTTGGTGGCCGATGTTTCATCCCGTCCACGCCCCTGCACCTGGCTTCGCGCGCTACCAGCGCCAGTTGCTGACGCGCATCCTGGCTCGCGGAAGCGCCCTGCGGCACCTCGGACTAGCCGCCAAATGGGGACTCGGCGTGTGTGCTCGCCGCGCGGTCGACGCGGCCAGCGTCGAGCATCCACCGGCCTCTCCACTGAAGCTCATGCTGTGCACGGCGGTAGAGCAGGGGCAAGGGCCATGAGCACGCGCCTCATACCCGAGCGGCTGCGTGATGTTTCGAACATCGCAGAGCACAACTTTCTCATCAACGGCATCATCGTCGACTTCTTGTCGCAGGTCGCGCCGCGCTTCGCGCGAGGCGTGCTGGTCGACGTCGGCTGCGGGGAAAAGCCGTACAAGCGAATTTTTGCGCCGCACGTCACGCGCCACCTGGGCATCGATATCAGGCCGGGCACGAGCGGTGCGGTCGACGTCGTCGGCGATGCCTACTCGACCAACCTGCCGGATGGAGCGTGCGATACACTGCTTTGCACCGAGGTGCTCGAGCATCTGGAAGAGCCCGCGCGCGCTCTCGCCGAGATGCGGCGCATCCTGAAGGCGGATGGGCACGTGATCTTAACGGTGCCATTCTTTTGGCACGTGCACGAGGCGCCCCGCGATTTCTTCCGGTACAGCGAGTACGGCTTGCGGCACCTGTTCCAAAATGCAGGCTTCGAGGTGGTGACGATTCGGCCACTCACTGGCTTCGTCGTCACGTTCGCTCAGCTCGGCATCTACTACGCGCGGACGGCATTCCCTCGCGCGCGCCGGCTCCTGCGCGGGCCGTTCTGGTTGGCTCAACTGGCGGCCGCGAAGCTCAATGACTACGACAACAGCCGCGGCTTCACTTCGATCTACGCGCTGGTCGCCCGGAGGCGCGCCTGAAGACGCCCCAGCTCGTGTTCTTGCTCGGGTTACAGCGCTCGGGCTCGACTTGGCTTACGAACATCTTCGATGCGCACGAGCGGTCGTGGGTGTTCATGGAACCATTCGCGCCGGATTACGGCATCTTTCCCGAGTTTCCCGAAACCAACTTCTTCCTCGACGAATCGTCGCCCGGGCTCGAGCGCGTGCTGCGCGAGCTGATGCCCAAGCGCTTGGTGCATTTCAAGAAGCTGCTCAGTCAGCGTAGCGTCGAAAACGCGCGTTGGTTTCGCGCTGAGCGCAGCTTGGTCAAGTTGGCGCTATCGCGTCGTCGCTGGTTGCCGGCATCGGTTGTGGGTCGCGTGCGCAAGACCGAGCTGTTGAATCTGAATCGGATGGACGAAAGCGCTCCCCTGGTGGACAAGGTTGCTCGGCCCGACGCTTGGGTCATCAAGGAGCTGCGGCTGGCGGGCAAGGTGCGCTTGCTCAACCATGCCTTTCCCGAAGCGCGGTTTGTTGCGCTCGTCCGGCACCCATGCGCGAACGTCCAGGCCATCGCGTCCTGGTTCGAGCGCGGGCGGCTGCGTGAGCTGCGCAAAGACTTGGACACGTTCGTGCCCAAAATTTCGGCGCAGCGCGTAGGCGAGCGCTATGGCGACCAGTTGGCAGCGTGCCGCTCCGGCAGCGAGCTGCATCGCATCGCCCTCTACTGGCGAGTGCACAACGAGGCGCTGGTGGATGCGCTGGTAGGTTTGCCGAACGCCCTGATCGTGACTTACGAAGAGTTGGCCAGCGCGCCGCTGCCTACTGTCTCGCGCATCCTGGATTTTTGTGGCTTGCCGTCGTCCGAAGCCGTCGTCCGCTACGTGCGAGAGTCGTCGACGACGCCTCTGACGGGTGGAGGCTTGATCACGACCTTGCGTGATTCCGCGACGCACTATCGGGCGTGGGAGAAGAAGGTCTCAACCGAGCTGCGTGAGGCGACCCAGCTGATGGTCGCGGACAGCCCGCTCATGAGTCGCTTTGCGCCCTTTTACGGGGCACCAGCATGAGTGCCTGCTCGGGAGCGTGAAGCGTGCGCCGACGAGGTGAGCTGTGAAGGATCTGCGCGGCAAGACGCTTGTCGGTCTGTTCTGGACGCTTTCGTCACAGGCCGGTCAGCAAGTGCTGAGCTTCGGAGTCTCGGTCGCACTCTCGCGGCTGCTCGTTCCCAGCGACTTCGGACTGATCGGCAAGGTGATGGTGTTCGTGGGCTTTGCTCGCCTGTTGGGGGACTTCGGTTTCGGAGCTGCGCTCATTCACGACAAAGCGGCCGATCACCTGAAGACGGTATCGGTGTTCTGGCTGAACCTGGCGATCGGCTTGATGCTCAACGCCTTGCTCTGGTTCGGTGCCCCAGCCATCGGCCGCTTCTACGGCGATCCCGCGCTGGTGCCGTTGCTGAAGGTCTTGTCGTTTGGCGTGACCATCACCGCGCTCTCTACGCTGCAGCGTTCGCTTCTGCGCAAGGCCATGGACTTTCGTTCATTGGCGGTGGCCGACAACGTCGGAGCGCTGATGTCGGGTGCGATTGCGGTGCTACTCGCGCTGGCGGGCTATGGGGTCCAGTCCATCGTCGTGCAGTCTCTCACCGCGAGCCTGTGCGTCTCTGGAGTGCTCTGGTATCGCTCGTCCTTTCGACCGAGCCTCCAGTTTCGAGCGTCCGCGCTCCGCGAGCTGTGGGGTTTTAGCGGCAACCTGTTGGGCGGCAACATGCTCAACTACTGGATCCGGAACCTGGATAACTTGCTGGTTGGCAAGTTCCTGGGTTCGTCGGCGCTCGGCATTTACCAACGTGCTTACGGTTTGATGTTGCTACCGATCAATCAAGTGACGCAGGTCACTGGTCTGGTCATGTTCCCGGCAATGGCCGCGGTTCAGGGGGACAAGCAGCGTGTGAAGCGCATCTATCTGAGAGCGCTGGCAGCTATCGCGCTTCTCAGCGCTCCGACCATGCTGGGCCTATTCGTTACAGCCGAGCCCTTCGTGCTCACCGTGTTCGGTGGGCGCTGGCGAGAGGTGATACCGCTCCTGCGGTTGCTGTCGCTCGTCGGCTTGGTGCAGTCTCTGAACGCTACCGTAGGTTGGATCTATACCTCGCAGGGACGCACCGATTGGCAGTTTCGCTTCGTGCTGGTCGGCGCCATCGCGACCTACGCGGCCTTTGCGATCGGTCTGCAATGGGGCTTGATGGGCATCACCACCGCCTATGCGATTCGCGTCTACTGCACGCTGTACTTCACCTACTATTATCCTGGAAAGCTGATCGATATGCGCGTGAGCGAGGTGGCTCGCGCGGTCGCTGGGCCGCTTGCGTGTGCATGCGCCATGGCGGGGCTGGTCTTTGCCGTCGATCGCTTCGTTCTCCAGGCTCAATGGTTGCCGCTGCGCCTGGCTGCGCTCGTGCTCCTGGGGGCGCTGGTATATTTCGCCCTTCTCCGCGTGTTTCGCGTCGCCGCCTTCGACGATGTTCTGGAGATCATGCGCGAGCGAATGGCGAAGCGCCGCCGTGCTTGAGCCGCCGGTCCAAACCAACTACGAGGGGTTGCTCCAATGCTTCGTGGCCTAGCTAAGCGCTTGCGTCGCCTACGCCGTCGGTTGGTGCGGCACGAGATCGTGGTGATCGGGGATTCTCACGCGCGCGTCTTTCGGCACTGGTGGTTCGACGTCATGTTTCCGAGCTCACGCTTTCGACTTTGTATCGTGGGCGGGGCGACGGCTTCGGGGCTGCAGAATCCCAACTCCAAGACGCAAGCATACGCCCACTTTCGCGAGG
This sequence comes from Myxococcota bacterium, assembly GCA_048498935.1. Taxonomy (GTDB): domain Bacteria; phylum Myxococcota_A; class Polyangia; order Polyangiales; family Polyangiaceae; genus PMG-095. The sequence goes on along the minus strand of JBEHXA010000163.1, from coordinate 2,432 downwards.
CGGTACGGAGCGCGAGCGGGAAGCACGTCGTTTGCCTGTTGGGAGAGGTCGATACGGGCTTCGTGATCTGGCTGCGAGCGGAGCGCCACGGCGCTCGCGTCGAGGACATGCTTCATCAGGCCATCGACACGTACTGCACCTTCCTGGCCGAAGCAGCCGGCGTAGCTCGTTCGATCACCGTGGTCAGCGCTCCGCTGCCGAGCATTGGGGATGGCGCTCCGCGTGGTGAGGTGGCGGAGAACCGACGTGACGTACGCGCCAGCCAACGTCAGCGCACCGACCTCACGTTGCAATTCAACCGCGCGCTCGCCGAGCGTTGCCGAAAGCTTGGTTTTGGCTTCGTCGACCTGGACGGTGCAAGTCTTGGGGCCGAAGGGCTCGTGAAGCGCTCCCTCTTGAACTCCGATCCAGCCGACCACCATTTCGCTTTCGAGCCGTATGCCCGGTTGCTTGCCTGGCGACTGCACCAGGCGTTGGACCCCAATCGCGTCTAGGTTTTCGAGGCGGGAGCCAGCCACCCGCGAGCCTCGAGCGCCTGCACGATCCTATTCAGGCTCTCGCTCACGGGTTCCTGATCGGTCGCGATCGTGACCTCGCTCGATGTCGGCGCTTCGTAGGGGTCGTCGACGCCGGTGAAGTGAGCGATTTTGCCCGCGCGCGCTTGGGCATACATGCCCTTGACGTCGCGACGTTCGCAAATTTCCGAGGGGCAGCGCACATAGACTTCGAGAAAATTCGGGATCTCGCGGCGAACCTCGTCGCGCGTGCTGCGGTACGGGCTCACCGCGGCGACGATCACGGGCACACCGTTGCGAGCGAGTAACGAGGCTACGAAGCCGATGCGGCGCACGTTGGTGTCGCGGTCCTCGCGACTGAAGCTGAGGCCCTGTGATAGGTGCCGACGAATCACGTCGCCGTCCAAGACTTCACAAGCTAAGCCTTGGGCGGCGAGTCGTTCGGCCAGGCCACTCGCCAAGGTGGACTTCCCTGCGCACGGCAGACCCGTGAGCCACACTACGTAACCTTCGGATTGGCGTTCGGTCGGCACTGCCACGGGATTATTACCTTAAGTTCAGCGAATTCGGCGTTTTGCGATGCGGGTCACTACGCCGGGCCTAGCCTGGCTTGCGGAACAAGACGTAGTAGTCGTCCCGCGGCAGGCCCAACGCTATCCAGGTTAGGAGAGACGCTTGACCTGCGTGGCGTGCCAGGCTGCCCAGGGGCCCGGTTTGGCCACGCCCTAGACTGCTCAGGAGCTGTGGAAAATCCGAGTCGAAGGCTGGCGTGGTTGATACCACGCGCAAGTTCGCCTGCGAGGCCATCTCGACCACGAGTCGGATTGGGAAGTGATACACGTGCTCAGGCGCGCTCCAGCGACCGCGTGCCAGTCGTTTCTTCCACCCGCTCTTGTCACCGACGCGGGTCAACCAGACTCCGCCCGGGCGCAGGAGACGCGAAACTTCGCGCATGTACTCCCAGGGTCGATAGAGGTGGCTCAGCAGATTGAAAGACGCCACGGCGTCGAGTGACGAGCTCGCTTGTTCGAGGCCTTCGAGCGACGAGTGGCGTAGCGCTACGCCTGCGACGCGAGCTGCTTTCGCAACGGCGTCCGCGCCCAGGTCGCAGCCCGTTGCGTCGTAGCCGCCCTTCAGGCACGCAGCCACGAATAGCCCGTCTCCTGCGCCATCTTCGAGGACCGTGGCGCCCGACGGAAGAGGGCCAAGCAGCTTCACCCGCTTTTCGGCGGTGCGTCGCGTGGCCGAGCTCGGCTCGGCCGAGTGATACCCGTCGCCATCGTAGATGGAACCGATGAAGCTTTCGCGCACCCTCGTGCCTAGGAAGATGAGCCCGCAGCTGCGGCACTCTTGGTAGCTGAACCCTCGCTCGACGAACATGTACTTCGGATTCGGGCTGCCACAGAACGGACAGTCGTGGAGCGTTTCGAGCTGCGCGGGGCTGAACTCGGTGACGGACGGCATGTTACGCATGCGGCTCTAGTCCTAGGTTCGGCGTACGAGGCGCGGTGAGTGGGTCGGGCTGCAGCAAGCCGCTGCTATCCATGGTGATCAGCGTCGGGGCCGTCACCACTAGCAACATCAGGAGGCCTGGACCGCCATAGAAGTACTCACCGGTCAAGCCGCCGCCGATCGCGGCAATCAGGGCCGCGCGGGATCCCAGGTGAGCACGCTCGGCGCCGACGCTGGCGTTGCTCATCTGCCAGAGGCGGCGGAAGCACAGCAGGATGAGTCCTCCGCCGACAATCCCCGTCTCCAGAAACATCTGCAGAAAGAAGTTGTGGCTGCCGGTGGTGTACAGACCCGAGGCGCCGCCACGGTGGAACAGCCCTGCTCCGAGCACGGGTGAGTTCATCAGCTTAACTGATTGGTTCAGGAAGATGGTGGCACGGTTGCCGTCGTCGAAGCCGGTAGCGC
>JBEHXA010000162.1:0-12956 GCA_048498935.1 Myxococcota bacterium | reverse complement strand
ATCACGCCCCGCTTCCGACCCGGCCATGCTTTTGCCCGCACACCCCGACACCCCAACCACCACGGCTACGAGCCAGAGCAGCCCAACCTTCCGTCCGTCCATGTCGCCATGCATTGCAAGCTGAATGCCGGCCAAGCTCGGCGAAAAGCGGGCATTTGCGTGTGCCAGCTTGGGCCAGCAGCTTGATGCCATGATCGACGCATCACATGGACGGCCTAGAGCACGCCGGCCGGTTCGTAGACAGATGGTCCCGCCGATGCGCGGTGCCGCGCCGATCCTGGCATGCTGGCGCCATGTTCGATTGGTGGCGACGCTTGAGCCGTGCGGAGGCGATCGGGCAGGCGTTTCCGGCCGAGTACCGTGAGCTGATTCGGAAGGGTGTGCCGCTGGTCGAGCTGCTCGACGAGCAGGAGCTCGAGAAGCTCGAGGCGCTGGTGCGCGTCTTGATGTCGGAGAAGACGTTCGAAGGAGCGGGCGGGCTCGAAGTGACGGAAGAGATGTGCGTCACGATCGCGGCGCGCGCATGCCTGTTGGTGCTGCACCGGATCGAGCTCGATGAACCGCTGTATCCCGAGCTGGATACGATCATCGTTTACCCTTCCACCTACCGGGCGCGTCACCAACGCCAGGAAGGCTACGTGGTAGTGGACGACGAGCAGGCTCGTCTCGGCGAGTCGTGGACGCGCGGCATGATCGTCCTCTCGTGGGATGCGGTTCAAGCCGGCGGTGCCAACCCGCGGGACGCACACGACGTCGTCCTTCACGAGTTTGCTCATCAGCTCGATGCCGAAGACGGCGCCATGGACGGCACCCCAGAGCTCGGCGCTTTGGCTCGCTACGGCGCGTGGTCGCGCATCGCCGGCTCTGAATACGTGGCGCTCTACGAGGCCGTCGAGCGCCACGAAAAGACGACGCTCGACCCCTACGGCGCGACCAACGCACCCGAATTCTTCGCCGTGCTGGTCGAGCATTTCTTCGAGCGCCCCAGCGATCTCGCCGGCAAGCACCCCGAGCTCTACCGCGAGCTGGCCGCGTTCTTTCGCTTCGATCCCGTCGAGCGGTTGCGCGCTCGGGCAGGTTGAACGCGCGCTTCAGCTCAGCGTGCCTGCTTCCACAGTCGCCGCAGCGTGTGCGCGGCGAGCTTGGGCTGCCGATCGCGCGTGAAGACGCCCTTGTGGTTCAAGAGCGCGCGGCCCGGATGTTGGCCGACCTTGAAGTCGCTGAAGGTCCACACGTGAGCCCCGACCACACGTGGGTCGCGCTCTGCTACCTCGAGCACGCGCGTGAGCATCTCAGCCTGATATTCCTCGCTCCACATCAGCGGCAGCTCGCTGTGCATGCCCGCGACGGCGTCGGCGCCGAGCTCGCTGAACACGATCGGCTTGCCGAAGCGGGCAAAATAGCCGTCGACGACTCGCTCCAACGCGGGCGCAATGGCGTCCAAATCGCCGCATTCGCTGTACCAAGACGGGTAAACGTTGACGCAGATCAGGTCGAAGTCGGCCGCGGCCAGCTCGACCTGCGGATCCGTGTTGACCACGAACAGCACGGGCCGCGTCGAGTCGAGGCTCTTCGCGTGGCGCACCATGCTGCCGAAGTAGTCCCCGCTCTCGAGCTGAGTTTCGCACTCGTTGCCCAGGCTCCAAGCGATCACGCAGGCGTGGTTGAAGTCGCGCTCGATCAGCTCGTCGATCTGCGTGCGGTGTTCGCGCGCCAGCTGCTCGCGACCTTCAGGAGCGCTCACCGCGCGCCAGCTGCTCGCGACCTTCAGGAGCGCTCACCGCGCGCATCGAAAGTGTATTGGCCGCGACCTCGTCGATCACCAGGATGCCGTGGCGATCGGCCTGGCGCATCGCCTCTTCGGAGTGCGGGTAGTGTGCGGTCCGAAACGAGTTGGCGCCTACCCAGCGTAGCAGGCCCAGGTCCCGCACCAGTTGAGGAGCGCTGACGCCGCGGCCGACGACCGCAGCATCCTCGTGCTTGCCGAAACCGCGCAAGAATACCGGGCGGTCGTTGAGCAGCAGCTGTCCGCCCTCGACCCGTACCGTGCGTACCCCGAAATCTAGACGGTACCGGTCGAGCCGCAGTCGCCCACTTTCGAGTGAAAATTCGAGCCCATACAGCTGCGGCTGCTCGGGGCTCCAAGGAGTCACCCCCGTCAGCGTTACATCGAACGCTACCGTGCCATCGCCGTTCACGGCGGCTTGCGCGTCCACCCCCAGCTCGGCGATGCGGAGCCTCAGGCGCTCCGCCGGTCCATCACTCTGCCCGCGCACGCGGAGCGTTGCCGAGCCTTGGTCCAAGCGCAGCGTTTCCACGCGAAGAGAGCGCAGGCGCGTCGTCCCGGTCGCGTAGAGCACGACAGGGCGGTGCACGCCCATGAACGGGAAGGCGTCCCAATGCACGTTGGGGTTGTTGCCGACTCGCCACGCCGCCACGCCCCCAAGCGCGGCGTCGAGGTTGCCTTGCGGCACGGTGGTGGCGCTGAGCAGGCTGTCGAGCCGCAGCACCAGCAGGTTCGTTTCACCCGGTCGGGCGACGCCCGTAAGCTCGAGCTCCAGCGGTGTGTAGCCACCTTCGTGGCTGCCCAACAGCTGGCCGTTGACGTACACGTCGCTGCGATGGCACGCGGCGCCGATGCGCAAAAACAGCCGCTTGCCCGCCCAGCTGCTCGGCACGAAGAACGACGTCTCGTACCAAACCCAGTCCAGGTTCAGGTACTGCTCACGCTCGGTGAGCTGCTCGTTGATCGAACCAGGTACGGCGATTTCGAGCGCTCCCGCCGCCGGCAGCCCCTGAAAATAGCGCCGCTCTACGCCCGCCCGCTCCGAGTCGAAGCACAGTCGCCAAATCTCATCGAGCGACTTGAGCTCGCGCGTCAGCGATTCTTGCGGGTAGAGCATCCGTCGGCACCGCGCGGTTGCTAGGCGCCGTCACCACCGCAGACGTAGATCTCGTCGAGGCCGAGCAGGGGATCCAGGCAAAGCCCAGGGTTACTGTAGGTGCTCGGATCGAGCTCGCTGATGGGGACCTGACAGGTGAGGTCCACGTCGTAGCACTCGTCGGTGCAGCCGCAGGCAGGCGTGCAGAGCGCGAAGTCGCCCGACTCGTTGGCGTTGCGGATGGTCGAGATGGTGAGGCAATAGCCGTCGTACAGACCCGTTTCCGTGTTGTAGCCGCACGGGCTCCCGAACGCGCAGTTGGTAGCGCAATGACCGGCGTTGGAGCCAGTTGCGTCGCGCTGGCAGGTACCGATGCAGTCGTCGGGCTCGTCTTGCACGGTACAGGGAGCGCCGAGCGGCAAGCCAATCGGCGGAGTTTCTACGCAGACGCCGCTCAAGAATGCTTGATCGCAATACATCCCCGGCGCGCAATCAGGATCGCCGCCACACGTCGGGAGGCAGGCGCCGGTGACGAGCGTGCAGACACCGCCGAGGCACGTCTCGTCGTCGTTGCAGTCGAAATTGGTCGAGCACGTGACGCCATCGTCGTTGGTGAGCGCCGGATTGCAGGCGAATTCAGCGCGATCGTGACACTTCACCTCGTCGCCGACCGGCGCGCCGAAGGTGCAGCCTTCCACGCAATAGCCGACCGCCGGTTCGTTGACGTCGAAGGCTCGGCAGAGCGCGTTCCCGAAGGCGGCGCACGAATCGAGCTCGGAGGGATCGCAGGGAGCAGTGCATAGTCCGCTTGGCGGAGCGCCTCCGCCGAGGAGCGTTTGCGTTGGCGTGATGCAGATCAAGCCGGGCGCGTCGGGATCGCTGCAGTCCGCCTTCTTGGTGCACGCCGCACCGAGCTTGGTGCTGCCTCCCACGGGCACGTTGCCGGTACCGGAGGTGCCAGGGTCACCCGCTTCGGCGCCAGAGCCGGTGCCGGCTTTGGAGCTGCTGCCACCTTTGGACGAGGTTCCGCCGCGGCCCGCATGGCTCCCCCCGCTTCCGGTCGTGTTCTTCCCGCCGCTCGCGGCGTCGGGATCCAACGTGCCTTCCTCGTTGCCCAGGATCAGATTGCACGACGCGAGGCAGGTGATTGAAACCACCACGGCCGAATGTGCCCAGCGACTCATCGCGCGCGCCCCCGGCTGTAGAGTGAGCGATTCTGGCACGTCATCTCCATCGAGCACGCTAGCGACAATGGGAAACAGGCGTCAAGCACCGGCCCTTTTCGCGCCACCACCACGGCAAGCTGGCGCGATGGGGCTATGCTGCTGCCCATGCACGGCTTTCGCTTCTGCTTCATCGCTGGGTGCCTTTTCGCCTGCCAACCGCCGCCACCCGCCACACCTGCGGCCGAAGCGACCGCCACGCCGAGCCCGGAGGGTTCGGCACCTTCGGTCTTCACCGAGCCCGAAACTCCCCCCGAAAGCGAGCCGGCACCGGCGCCTGCTGCGAGCGAAGCCAAGCCGGTCGAGCCCGGCATCGCCCCGACCGGCGCCCCTACGCGGGGCAAGCTGCCCAAGGCCGTGATCGAGGAGAAGCTCACGGCGGCGCGCCCCGCCATCCAAGCTTGTTACCAGCGCGCGCTCGTGACCCAGCCCAAGCTGCGCGGCAACCTGAGCATCAACTTCGTCGTCGCCCCAGACGGCAAGGTGGCACACGCCGAAGCGGTGGACGTGGAGGACGAGCTCACCGATGCGCCGACCGTCGAGTGCATTCTCGCCGAAGTGCGCAAGCTGGACTTCCCGCAGCCCAGCGGCGGCCGCGTCTTCATCAACTATCCTCTCAAGCTCGAGCCGGCCGCGCCGTGACTCAGCGAGCTCGGCGTGCTCTCGCGCACGCCGCTCGCTATCCCGGCGCGTGAGCTGAAGTCGACAGCCAATGTGAGCTTCGCGCTGCCACCGCTCCGTCGGCGCTTGGCCTGGTCACGGATGCTTCGCCCCTTCTCTTCCCACCACGCTTCTGCGCGCGCCTCGGACCAAACCGGCACGTCCGTGATCGCGCCGAGCGCGTGCTCGACCTCGCGCGCAGTTTGTGGCCGTTTCGCAGGATCCTTGCTCAGGCACGCCAGCAGCAACTGCTCGAGCGCCGCCGGGACTGCGACCTGCCGCTGCGAGAGCGGCAGGGGCTGCTCTTGCAGGTGCTTGATGCAAATCTCGACGACGGTCGCGCCCGCGAACACGCTGGTGCCGGCGAGCAGCTCGTACCCAACAGCGCCGAGCGCGTACAGATCCGCCCGGCGATCGACCGTATCTGGCGCGGTGATCGCCTCGGGTGCGAGGTAGAGCGGAGTGCCGAGCAGCGTGCTCTCGCCCGAAAGTTTGACCTGGTCGTTCTTGAATTCTTTGACGAGGCCGAAGTCGAGCACCTTGACTTGATCTTGTTGCCCGCCCCGGGCGCACAGCATGATGTTGGCCGGCTTGACGTCGCGGTGGATGAGGCCGAGGCCGTGCGCTTCGTGTAGCGCGCTGCTGAGTTGCTTCAGGATGTGGATCACGCGCTCAGCCGGCTGCGGGCCGTCGTGGGCGATGAGCTCGTCGAGCGTGACTCCGTCGAGGTACTCCATGGCGTAGTAAAAGACGCCGTCCGGAGTGTGCCCGTAGTCGTAGATCGCGATCGTGTTGGGATGCGACAGCTGGCTCGTCAGCTGCACCTCGCGCTCGAAGCGCTGCAGGCTCTGCTCGCCGGCACGTGCCTTCGGCAGCAGCTTGATCGCGGTGGGTCGGCGCAAAAGCGCGTGTCTGGCGCGGTAAACGATGCCCATCCCGCCTTCGCCGATCTTTTCTTCGATCGTGTACTGGCCGAGCTGGGTCGCGTCCTTGAGCTTCTGCGCGAGTCCGTAGATGACACGCGCCGTGAGTCGCGCGATGGCCACGGTGACGACTCCCCACAGGCCCAGGTACAGCGCGCAGAACCAGGGCAAGAACGGCAGCTTCGCCAGCGCTGCCGCCGGCATGGCTGCAGCGATGAAGTAGCCGGCTACGACCATCGGCGTGCAAGCCAGGCTGCTCAGCCAAAACGCGCGTCGAGCGCTACCCGGAACGATGACGGCGTGCGACACGACGTGCGAGACGGTGATCAGCGCCAGCACCAGGCCCGACTCGTAGCCGTGAGAGTTGAGCGAAAGCACGACCGCGTACAGGCTCATCGCCGTCACCAGCGTGATGGCATCGAGCCAGTGGTAGGCATGTGTGCTGAGCTTGCCCCGCTTACACAGCCACCATTCGACTGCGAACAGGGTTACGACCACGCCGTGCAGCTTGACCGAGAGGAGGCCCAGGTACACGTTGATGGGCACGCCCATGAGCAGGAAGCCCACCTGCGTGTTGGCTAGCAAGAAGAACGCGCCCGCCAGCGCCATCGCGCTGCCGTAGGTGGCGACGCGCGCACGGATCAGCTCGTGCCCGCTCTTCGAGTCGAGCGGTACGGCGCTCCAGTCGGGGGCCGTCGTGCGTTCGCCAACGTCGCTCATGCCGGCGCGACCATATCACCTCGGCCGGTGCCCGCGCCCGCTCGTCGGCTCAGCCGGCGGCGCGCAGCTTGATCGCGTCCTCGGGACACGCCTTTACGCACTCGCCGCATGCGTGGCAGTCGGCGGGCGCCGTCACGAACGCCTGCTTGCCGCCGTGCACGAACACCTTCAGGCGAGCCCTCAGACCCAGCGCTGCCTTCTCCGAGTCGGTCAGCTTGCGCACGGTGAACACGTGATACGGGCAGACCCGCACGCAATCGGCCTTGGCTTCACAGCGGCTAGTATCGATGACGGGGACGAGCCGGCCAGGCTCTTTGCATTCGGGGGTCGCGGGCATTGTCTGAAGTTTCGTTCATTTTTCACAACCCGGGGTATGAAGAAACGCGAACCGGCGGCCAGGCTGTTGCTCCGTTGCGTCACTGGGCGGAAGGGACGTTCACGGCCGACGCTAGGGCGTGAACCTTTTGGCTCGCAATCATGCGGGCATGAGCGTTGCAAACTGGGCGAAGCATGCGCGAACCGCGCGGATTCGTCCGTGCTTTGTTGGGATGTTGGGTTGGCTTGCTCACGAGCGGGTCGGCTTCAGCGCAGCTGCTGATCGTCGAGCCGTCGGAAGACGCTTCTACGGTGCAACATGTGGAGCTGGCGTACGCTTTCGGGGCAGGAGGACCCGTGACGTGGGTCTCCCTGCGAGCCGAGCGCGGTCCGGTCGCGCTCGTGGCTGCGCTCGAAGCGGACGCGCGCGCCGAGGAGGGGCTCGATGGCTGGTTCGCTGCGCTGGAGGAGGTCGGCAGCCCGCGCGTGCTGCCACCGAGCGGCGTGACGACTAGCTGTGGCTTGTCATTGACACCGCTGCTCGTCGCTTGGCCCCGCTCGGCGAGCCGCGCCCCTTCGGTGGTCGAGCTTCAAAGCGCTAGCGACGTGAGCGCTCTGCTCGAGGCTGAAGGGTTCAGTGCGCCCAGCCAGGTCCCGGAAGCTTCGCGCTACCTGGTCTGGTCGTGGCCGGCGAGTGACGCTGCGTTCACCACCCGAACGTTGCGCATCCGCGGCCAAGCCGACCCGCTGGAGCTGATGTCGCATGGCATGGTTCCGGTGCTCTTGAGCGCGCTCACGCGGGGCGCCATGACGTACCGCGGAGAGCTCAGCAGCGAGCTGCCCGTGACCTTGACGGTCGGTAAGCCGGTCTCGCACGACTACCGCCAACGCGCGCTGAGCTGGCTCGACTCGCACAGCGACGCGCTGCTCGAGCTGCGCGCGCGCGGTCCGATCTTCGACTGGACCATTTACGACGACGTCACCGTCCCGCCCCTGATCGGAACCTATGCTGATGCCGCGGCGCTCGAGCTGCCCAAGATCGACGCTGCTGCGTGCCGCGAGCACCTCGACGCTTGGCGCCAGCCGCCAGGCGCGCCCGGCGATACGCCTGGATGCGACGACGCGATCGACGCCGAGCTCGCCTTGGCTGCCGTCGACTCCGATGTGACGACGCTCGAGCGCTTGATCGCCAGCAGTCGCGCCGTAGTGTCCTGGCGCGCCTTCGAGCCCGGAGGCCAGCCTCGGTCGCCGCTACTGCACGCGCACGAGCTCGATATCTCACACTGCGTTACCGCGCCCGCACCTGCGGGTGCGGGAGCGCAACAACCGTCGGGCGCGGCCCGCCCCACCGCGCCTGCGGTCGTGCGCGACGAAGTCGAACCAGAGCGCGAGGTCGTGGTCGTCGAGCATCGGCCGGCCGAGATCGACTGCAGCGGGTCGCCCGACCACACCCACTACCGGGACGACGAGGTCGACTGCTCCTCCCAGCCCGGCCGTACCGCTGAAAGTGACGATACCGATTGCTCCTCGGACTCGAGCGGCAGTCAGAGCAGCGACGCCGATTGCTCTGCGGACTCGAGCAGCAGTCAAAGTGACGACGCGGATTGTTCGTCGGACTCCAGCGGTAGTCAGGGTGACGATGCCGACTGCTCCTCGGACTCGAGCAGCAGTCAGAGCGAAGAGGCGGATTGCTCCTCAGACTCGAGTCAAAGTGACGATGCCGACTGCTCTTCGGACTCGAGCAGCAGCTCGGACGGCGACAGCTGCTCGGGCGATTCGGCGGGCAGTGAGACCAAGACCGAGGGTAGGGACGAGCTCGCCGCGAGACCCCGGCGGCTCAAGACCAGCCTCTGGTCGGTCGCGCTGGCCGCGCTAGTGCTGCCGATCCGGCGTCGAAAGCGCCGCTTGCGCGCTGCCGGTTGAAAGACGCTCGATAGGCTGGAATTGTCGGGCGGAAGTGATGCAGAGCTTTCGTCGGCAATGGCTGGTTCCGATCGTCTTCCTGACTGGGGCGGCGCTCACGATCTTCTGGCTGTTCTACGGCCTCGACCATTATTTCACCGGGGGGCCCGGTCCACGCCCGACCGACGGGCTGTTCTGGAGCTACTGGTCGTTCGACTCTGCCAGCATCACCGACGCCGTGAGCTCGCTCGCGGGCATGATCGCGGCGGTGTTCGGTATCGTGATCACGGTCGTCAGCATCATCGTGCAGTTGTCGGCCGATCGCTACACCGGCGTGGCGCGCATGTTCTTGAGCGATCGCATCAACCTGGCCGTGATGGGCTACTACGTGATCGCCTGCGTGTGCGGCGTCTGGCTCAGCGTCTCGGTCCATCAGGGATTCGTGCCGCGTGCCGCACTGCTCAGCATGATCATCGCGACCACGCTCGGCATGGTGCTGATGGGGCCTTACTTTCGTTACGTGTTCTGGTTCGTCGAGCCGATGAACATCGTCGCGAAGATCCGCACCGAAGCCATCCGCAGCACGCTCCACGCCTTCGGCTCCAGCGACAGCGCCGAGACTACCGCGCGCGCTCAGGCCGCGACGCTGGGAGCGATGGAAGAGCTCACCGACATCACCAGCAACTCGATCTCCGGCAAGGACAAGATCATCGCCAGCGGCGCCGTCGACGCCCTGAAGGATTTCACGCTCGAGTACCTCAAGCACAAGCCGCGAGCGGCTCCGGCCTGGTTCGATATCGGCCCCGGTATCCGCGAAAATCCCGATTTCGTGGCGATGGATCCGGAATCATTGCAGGACCTCGAGCACCGCCGAACCTGGGTCGAGTGGAAGGTGATGCGCCAATACCTCGGCATCTACAACGAGGCGCTCGCGACCATGCGCGACATCAACTACCTGGTTGCGATCGACACGCGCTACATCGGCGAGGCGGCGGCCGTCGCGAAGGATGAGGAGCTGATTCACCTCGTCTATCGCTTCATGAACTCTTACCTGCGCGCCGCGCTCAACGCGCGCGACGTGCGCACCGCCTACAATATCCTCAACCAGTACCGGCTCTTGGTCGAAGCCATGCTGCGACAAGGTAGCGGTAGCGCGGCGGTCGAGGGCGTGCGGCACATGTTCTACTACGGGCACGTCAGCTTCGACCTCAAGCTGACCTTCGTCACCGAGACGGTCGCGTACGACGTGTCCGCGTTGTGCCAGGTCGCGAGCGAGCTGAGTCGCCCGGAAGAAGACGAAATCTTGCGCCAGTTTTTGGAGCTGGATCGGCCGCTCCGCGTCTCCAGCCAGGAAACCGCGCTGCTCGGCGTGCGCAAGGCGCAGGTCAAGCTGGCGGCGTATTACCTGTCGCAGGGCATGGAAGAGAAGGCGCGCCTCATCTCGAAGGACATGGCCAGCGAACCGCCGGAGCGGCTGCTCTCCATCCGCCGCGCGCTCGAGAACGTGACCAGCAAAGACTTCTGGGAAATCATCGATCGCGGCCGTAATTTCGAGTACATGCCGCCCGGTCAGCGCGCACGGCTGGCCGAGTTTTTCAGCTGGCTCGACGTCGCGAGCCGCTAGCTCAGCCGCCGCCGAGCTCGAGAAAGTCGCGCCCCACCGGGTCGCCGAAGTCGTCGCTCACCTCGACCCGCACCACCCACGGGCCGCTGCCGGAGCGCGGCGCAACCTTGGCCGTGTACGTGTTGCCGGAGTGCGTCCAGGTCGGCTCCACCGCTTCGACGTTCACGAATACGCGCGGCGTCGTCTTGAGCGCTTCGGTGACGGGCTTGCCTTGGTGATCGAACAGCTTCACCTGAACTTGCAGAGCCTCGCCGGGCCAGCGCGCGCTCTTCGGTCCGATCGCGACGTCGGCGCGCAGCGTGCGCGGTTCGAGCTTGACCGCGAGCTCGCGCGGGGAGCCTGGCTCACGCAGGCGCAGTAGCGTGCTCTCACCGCGCGCCAAACCCACGTCCTTGGGTGCCGGCACGAACACACTCGCGCGCCCGTAGCTGGTCTCGAGCCCTTCGGCACCGATCAGCCCGACACGGCCATTGCGGCCGAGCAAGATGGCGTCCCCTTGTATGCGTGCGCCTTCCGGCAACGTCACGCCGACCACGCGGAGCTGTAGCGGCGTGGACGGAGCGCTCTGCACCCCGAAAGCGTCGATAGAGCGCGCCACGACCTCGTAGCGGCCCGGCGAGAGCTGCGGCAGCTGCTGCGTTTCAGCGAGCCATTCGCCTTCGCTCAGCAGGGCTCGCTTGGTCCCATCCACCTGGAACAGCGACAAGTTCCGGCGCGCCACGTTCGGGCTCGGCACCGCTTTCACGCTCGCGCTCGCGCCGCCTTCCAGGGCGAGCAGCATGGTGTTGGCGGCGGTCAGCTGCGGAGGCGCCGGCACGGGTTGCTCGACCGCGACACCCGCCGCGAACGAGCGCACGAGGCCGCTCGGGAGCGGTTTCCAGTCGTTGCCCAGCGCGGCGAGCATCTCGCCCTGGACGGCCGCCACGGTCACGCGATCACTCGTGGTGATCACCCAGCTCTCACCACCCTTGGCGACCGCGCTGACTTTGCGCGGGGCCTGAATCAGTACGGCGGTCTTGGGGCTCTTGGCTTCCGGGATGCGTACGCGGACGCGCCCGGCGCTGAGCTTGATGACCTGAACGGCAGTTTTTTCGCTGCCAGTCGGGTTCAGTTGCAGCTTGATTGGACGCCCCAGCTCGTATTTGGCGTCGCTCGACAACTCGAGCACGGCGCCGCCGGGCAGCGTGCGGGTGCCGACCACGGCGGTCTTGGCGGCGGAACTACTAGCGGCGTGGGCGCTCGGCGCCGCACAGCACGCCAGCGCGACCATCAGGATCCCTCGGTTCGACATGCCAGCTGTTAACGGCGCATCGTTCAGGTGGCTTTAGCGATTCGTGATCCCTACACAGGCCGACACGGTGGCTGCGAAGAAGCTGTGGAAACGCCTGCAACGTGCGTTTCAGTGACGTCACGTGCGCGCAGGTGTTCAGTCTCGTTACGCTGGCCTGTTCAGCTCTGCGAGCACGCCGTCGAGCAGTGCCTCGTCGCGCCGCATCATAGCGATGTGCAGCAAGCGGACGCGTGTGTCGCTCAGAGGCAGGTCGCGCATCAGCGACGTGGCAAGGCGCAGCTTTTGCTCGATGCGGTCGTCGAGCGAGCCGGGCGCTGCGGGGCGTATGCTCGATTGTGTGCGCTTCGGGGCCGCGTCACGGCGCAGCTCGGGTGATGACTCCAGCGGCGGACGCACGCTCTTGGAGGCGGGCTGTCCGTCGCGCGAACGAACGACCGAGCCCTCGTCGTCGCGAGGTGCGCTCAAGTGGTCGGTGACGTCAGGTCTATTGCTGGCCATGGGGAGCTTCTCGCTCTTCGTGCTTTCACTCCGACGGGTGCTCCGTCTTTCGAACTGATCTGATGCACGTTCCATTCCGCAGCTTCGGACCCACGAGCGCGCGTGAGCTTTGGCCGGGTGCGTCAGAGCGCAACCATTGAGACCTCTTCGAGAAAGCCGCGGCGGCACCGAGGCGGGCCCGGCGGCCTTCCGCCTGCAGTGCATGTCCGGGTCATCCCCATCGCTCGAAGACCACGACAGCGAGATCGCAGGGAATTTGCAGATCAGCTGGCCTGCGCGCACCCTTTCCGTCCTGGACGGAACCGGTCAATTGTCGTCGTCGCCTTGCGCCGGGCGGGTTCGGTTTCTATGGTCTGGGCCGCCGGACGAGTTTGCCACATGTTGAGGGCTACCCCTGAATCACCGCGGATGTTCGAGAGCGACTTCGTCGACTTCTTCTCGCGCACTCCCTGGACCATCGTTCCCATCCTTTTCGTCCCCGGGGCGGCCTTCGCCTTTTGGGGCAGCCTGCAGTACTCCGGTCTCGGTGTGCTCGCGAATCTCGGCCTGACGCTGGCGGGCTTCGTGTTCTGGACGTTCAGCGAGTACTGGCTGCACCGCCTGTTCTTCCACTGGGAGCCGCCGGGCAAGTGGGGCGCGCGCATGCACTTTTTGGTGCACGGCGTTCATCACACCTGGCCGAAGGACAAGTACCGGCTGGTCATGCCGCCGGCCGTGAGCATCTCGCTCTACTTCATCTTCGGCTCGATCTTCTACTTCACGCTCGGCCCGCGCTACGCCTGGGGCATCCACTGCGGGTACGTGATTGGGTACATGTTTTACGACATCACCCACTATTACATTCACCACTTCAACCCGAAGTCGGCGATTCTGCGCGCAGAAGCAAGTGCCGTACTTCCCGGCGGACGTGAACACGCC
>JBEHXA010000161.1:0-13005 GCA_048498935.1 Myxococcota bacterium | reverse complement strand
GCTACGCCTCGGGAGTCCAGCGCAGTCGCGGCTTACGGGCGGCGCGAGCCTCGTCGAGGCGGCCGAGTCGCGTGAGGTGCGGCGCGGTCTTCAAGAGCTCGGGATTTTCCCGAGCTTCACCCAGGATAGCCAGCACCGAGTCGCAGAAGGCGTCGATGGTTTGCTTGGTCTCGGTCTCGGTGGGCTCGACCATCAAGGCGCCGCGCACGACGAGCGGAAAGTAAACGGTCGGCGGGTGAAAGCCGTAGTCGATCAAACGCTTGGCGATGTCGAGCGTCTTGACCGTCGTTTCGGCTTCGATGGTGCGGTCCGTGAACACCGCCTCGTGCAGCATCGGTGTGTCGTAGGCGAGCTGAAACTGATCGCGCAGGCGCGCCGCGATGTAGTTGGCGTTGAGCACGGCCATGTCGCTCACCTCGCGTAGCCCCTCGGCGCCGAGCTCGCGAATGTACGTGTAGGCGCGGACCATCATGCCGAAGTTGCCGAAGAACGAGCGCACCGCGCCGACGCTGTCGGGGCGGTCACGATCGACCATGTAGACGTCGCCGCTGCGGCGCACGACCGGCGTCGGCTGGAACGGCTCGAGGATGCTGCGGAACGCGACCGGGCCCGAGCCGGGGCCGCCACCGCCGTGCGGCGTGGTGAAGGTCTTGTGCAGGTTGTACTGCATCACGTCCACGCCGACGTCGCCCGGGCGCGCGCGGCCGAGCACCGCGTTCATGTTGGCGCCGTCGCCGTACACCAAGCCGCCCCGATCGTGGATCAGCTGGCAGATCTTGGGCATCGCGCTCTCGTAGAGCCCGAGCGTGTTCGGGTTGGTCATCATCAGGCCCGCCACTTCGCCGCCGGCGGCCTCGATGGCGGCGACCAGCGTGGCCGGCTCGACCACGCCTTGCGGGCCGGAAGCGAACGGCACGGCCTCGAAGCCGTTGAGCGCGCAGCTGGCGGGGTTGGTGCCGTGCGCGCTATCGGGAATGAACACCTTACGCGGCGATCGGCCCTGCTTGTGATGGTACGCGCGCATCATCATCAAGCCGGTCAGCTCGCCCTGCGCTCCGGCGGCGGGCTGCAAGCTCACCCCGTCGAGCCCGACGATCTCGGCCAGGATTGCGGACAGCCGCACCATCAGCTCGAGCGCGCCTTGCGCCAGGTGGTCCGGCGTGAGGGGGTGCAGGTTGGCGAAACCCTCCAAGCGTGCAGCCCACTCATTCACCTTCGGGTTGTGCTTCATCGTGCACGACCCGAGCGGGTAGAACTGCGTGTCGATGCTGAAGTTCCACTGGCTCAAGCGCACGAAGTGACGAATCGCCTCGGGCTCGCTCACCTCGGGCAAGCCGGCGGGCACCTTGCGCAGCAAGCCACCCAGCTCTTGCTTCAGATCGACCTCGGGGACGTCCAGGCGCGCGACGGACGCGGCGCTACGCCCGCTGCTGCCGCGCTCGAAGATCGGCGGCTCCTTGAACTGCAGGCCTTGGGTCGCTTCCGTCGTGAGCTTCGCTGTCATTGGCGGCCGGACTCTAGGCACGGCCGCGTCAGCGCGAAAAGCCTCAAGGAGGCGACGGATCGCCGTCGGTCGGCTTCGAGTCGCCCGACGAATCCTTCGACTTTTCGCCCTCTTCGTCGTCCCAGCCGCCGACGTTGGTGCGCCCCTCGATCTCGTCGGGCTTCACCGATTCGGGCTTCGGCTCCATGCGAATCTGCTTGACGGCTTCCCACGGATTGCCCGCGTCGCTTTCGCCTAGGCCCCACTCGCCCACGATCTTGTGCGGCTCGTCGGGGTTCGGGATCTTGTAGCGGAAGTAGCCGTGACCCTTCTTGGTCGCGTCCGCGCCGATAGCTCCGATCTTGCGCTCGGTCCACTCGTAGCGGAGCAGGTCGCCGTTGACCTCTCCGGACATCTCGCCCCACGCGTCGCCGGCGGCGGTGCGCCAGGCGCCGGTCGCCGACTTGTTGTCGGAGACCAGGTGCAGGTAGCCGAACTGAGTGCTGAAGTAGACGCCGTTCCACTCGCCGCCCTCGGGGAGCGGTCCGGGCGATACCTTGGCGTGCTTCACTTCCGAGCCGGGACCGCAGGCCCCGACCGCAACGCTGAGCCCGAGCATGAGGGCCAAACCGAACGAGCCTGTGACCAGACGGCGACTCACCATGGCCGCGGACTCTATCACGGGCTCGGGCCCAAAATGGAAGGGCCAAAGCCGAGCAGCTCAGCCGAGCTCGACGGTCCGTTCATCGGGCAGGCAGTGCGCGGCTCAGCCGAGCTCGGCTCCGAGGCCCCGGCCAATTTCCTCGGCGAGCTCGGCAGTGGCCGGGAACGGCAGCGTGACCTCGGCGCGCCGCGGGCGTGAGCCGTCCGGCTCGGCCAGGAAGGCGCGCAAGTGCAGGCTCGAGCCGCGGCGCAGGCCGAACGCGGCCACCGGGGTCGTGCAGTTGCCGTTGATGGCGTGCATGACTCCGCGCTCGGCCGACACGAGAATTTTCGTATCCGAGTGAGAGAGCGGCGCGAGGAGCTCGCTCACGAACTGGTCACCCGCGCGCTGCTCGATGCCGAGCGCACCCTGGCCAACGGCAGGCAGCATCACCTCGGGCTCGATGTTCTCGGTCGCGCGCGACGACAAGCCCAAGCGATTGAGCCCGGCGCGCGCGAGCAGCACCGCATCGACCTCACCGCTCTCGCACTTGCGGAGCCGCGTGTCCACGTTGCCGCGAATGGGCACGACCTCGAGATCGTCGCGGTGAGCCAGCAGCTGAACGCGACGGCGGAGCGACCCCGTGCCGACTCGGCTGCCACGCGGCAACTCGGCGAGCTTCAGCCCGCCGCGGGTGATCAAGACGTCGCGCGGATCCTCGCGCTCGGGCACGCAGCCGATGCTGAGCGAAGGTAAGAGCTGGGGCGGCACGTCCTTGAGCGAATGGATCGCGATATCGGCGCGCTGGTCCAGTAGCGCCTCCTCGATCTCCTTGACGAACAAACCCTTGCCGCCGATTTCGGCGAGCGCGCGGTCTTGCACGACGTCGCCAGTGGTGGTGACGAGCAGCTCCTCGAAGGTAACGTGCGGATGGAGCGCCGCCAGGCGCGCGATGAAGGCGCGCGACTGAGCCAACGCGAGCGCGCTCTTGCGCGTGGCGACCACGACCTTACTTCGGCTCAAGGCGCCTCCGAGTGCGGGCGCTTGCCGGAAACGGGGCCGGGCTCTTGCTCGGCGGCGGGTGCCTCGGGCGGAATCGATTCGCCCCCCGTGGCGTCGGGAGAGCTGCTCAAGCCGAGCTCCAGTGCTGCAACCATCTCGGCATCATCGGGCAAACGCTCACCGTATGAAAGCTCGAACAGCTCGCTCAGCGCGGCGGTCAGCTGCTCGAGCGACAGCGCTTCGGAGCTGCGCGCGACCGCTGCCTGGCGCAGGCGCAGCGTCGGGCCGTGCAACACGCGGTTGAGCGATGCGTCGAGCATCTTGGCGATGGCGCTCCGGTCTTCTTCGGGCAAGTGCTTGAGCCTGCCCTTCAAGCTGCGATTCAGCTCGAACTCCAGAGCCGCGCGCAGTCGCGAGCGCAGCGCGACGATAGTCGGTGTGGCCTGCTCGGCATCGGCCCAGCGGTCGTAGCCGAGCGCTTCGTTCACCACGATCGCTTCGGCCCGTTCGGCTTCGCGCGAGCGCGCCGACAGCGACTCCTTCACCTGCGCGCTGAGGTCGTCGACGTTGTAAAGGTACACGCCGTCGAGCTTTTCCACGCGCGGGTCGATGTCGCGCGGCACGGCCAGGTCGATCAAGAACTGGCTCTCACCGCGGCGCCGCTTGCGAGCAGATGCGACGGTGTCCAAATCGATCACGAAGCCTTTGGCGCTAGTGCTGGTGATGACGACGTCGGCCTCGGCGAGCGTGCTCCCGAGCTCTGGCCAGCCCCGCCCTTCACCGTCGACGCCCCGCGCGACCTCGCGAGCGCGTTCCACGTTGCGCCCGACCACGATCACCCGGGCACCGGCGCCGCGCAGCTGTTTTGCCGCGGTCTCCGCCATCTCGCCCGAGCCGACCAGCATGACCACGCGGCCCTTGAACTCGCCGAAAATCTGCCGCGCCAGGTCGACCGCAACGCTCGGTACGCTGACCTGACCGCTACCGATGCTGGTTTCGGTGCGCACGCGCTTGGCCACCCGAATCGCGCGCGGCAAGGTGCGGTTGAGGATCGGTCCCAGCAGGCGCTGCTCGCGCGAGAGCTCGAAGGCTTGCTTGAGCTGACCCAAAATCTGCGGCTCGCCCAGCACCAACGAGTCGAGCGAAGCAGCGACCCGAAATAGGTGGCGCACGGCAGCGCCCGCTGCGTGACGATAAAGGTGAGGACGGATGCTGGGCGCGCGTCGACACAGCGCGTCGACACAGCGTTCGGCCAATGCTTCGAGGTCGGCGTCGGGCGATTTTCCGGCTGCCACCAGCTCGACTCGGTTGCAGGTGGAAACGATCAGCGCCTCGCCGACGGCCGGGTCGGAGCACAGATCGCGCAGTAGCTCGGGCACGACGTCGGCCGGGAGCGCGATGGCTTCACGCACCTCGATCGGCGCGGTGCGGTGCGACAATCCGACGACGACGATCACGCCGCGCCTCCTCGCACCGCGTAGACGATCAGCACGAGCAGCACGCAAGCCACGCCAGCGAGCGTGCCGTACGCAGCCCGCCGACCGCGTAAGCCGATGATCTGGCGCAGCAGCAGCACCGTGGCGAGCAGGCCCCAAGTGGCGTAGCCGAGCACGCTGCGCAGCACCGCCGTGCTGCCACTTTCGGCCAGGCGATGCGTAAAAACAGCGCCCGACACGACGCCGAAGGTGAGCAGAGGAAAGCCCACGAGCAGCAGGCGATGCGCCGCGCGATCGAGCGCGTCGAGCGATGGCAAGCGCGCCGCCCCCGAGGACAGCGCTAGCTTTTTGTGGCGCAGGCGACTCTCTACCAGCACGTAGAGCGCCGACGAGCCACCGGCGACCAAGAACACGCCGAGCCCGATCAAGTTGGCAGCGATGTGAAACGCCAAGAGCCCGCGCGGCAAGTCGGCCTCCCCACGCGGCGCAGCCACGAACTGCGCGCCGATCAGGAAAGTCAGCGCCAGCGGACCGACGATCGCTCCCATGGCGTGCACACGAAAGCGCCCGCGCAGGAGCAGGTAGGTCACGACTGCCCCGAGCGCGCTCATGCTGAGCCCCGACTGCAGCGACTCAACCGGGCAAATGTTGGTCAGCAAGCTGGCAAAAATCACGTGAGCTGCGTGCAGCGACGCGCCCAAAGCCAACAGCCAAGGCCCGAAGCTGCTCGAAGGCTTGGCCTGTCCCTGACGCACCAGCTCCAAAAAGAAGACCGTCGTCGCCGCTGAATAGACGATAACGCCCAGGTAAAACGCAATCGACGCAAGCTCAGCCATCTTCGATACTCACAAGTTCCTCGCCAGGAACACCGCCAACAGTTCTTCATCACTGCCGGGCAGGGGCGCCGGCGCGCGCGACGGACGCAGCTCGGTGCGCTCGGCTCGGTGCTCGGCGAGCGTGCCGATCGGCGTTCCGAGCCAGCCAGCTACGACGCGGTAGGCGTTGTCGCCGAGCACCATCGAGTCGCCGAGCAGCTCGGCGCCGAGCTCCACCAGGTAGAGCATGGTCTTCACCTTGCCAACCAGCTCGTCGGGGTCGGCATGGCCCGCCTCCTCGGAGACCACGTGTACCCCTTCGAGCAAGCGGTAGCGCCGGCGCTCGTTTGGGATAGTCAGCTCGGAGCCGGCAATCTCCACGCGTCCCTCGGCAAGCCAGCGGTCGAGCGCCTCCTGCGGAAAGAACACGCGGTTTTTGCCCATGAGGACGCTTACCCTAGCCGTTTTGTGAGCCGGACGCTCGTAGCGGCCACGCCCGCGCGCCTGGCGCTGCGGTGAAGCCGCCTCAAGCCGCCGTAGCGCTCATTTTCCGGCGACCGCGAGGGCGACGTCCCCCGCCGCGAGCTCGCGCTTGGCCTCGATCACGATGGCCAACGAGCTGAACTTTTCGGCGCGAAGGACGCGGATCTCCGCCACGACCTCGCTCGGGAATTCCTTGTCCTCACCGTTGGTCGGCGTGCGCTCGACCTCCACGCGCTTGGAGGAGTCGATCCGAACTCGATCCTTGAGCATGCCCGAAGCGACGCTGATGCTGTTGCGCCAGGTGTCGCCTTGTCGCATCACGAACATGCGCGTGCCGACCCCGACGCCGTCGTCGCTGCCGCGATCCAAGAAGATCAGCTGATGCTGCCCAAGTACTTCGTGCGGATAAAAGCTGGTCAGCACGCGCGCCTCGACGTTCTTCGTGGCTGCTCGCGGCGGGACTACCTCGAATTGCCGTCCCACGGGGCCCACCTTGAACCCGCGCTCGATCACGTCGAGCGACTCGACCAGCTGCCCGCGCGCGATGTGCGTCTTCTCGTTGTACTGATCGATCTTCACCGTGCCCTTCACGGCCACGATTTCGCCTGGCGGCTTGCGCGCCCCAGGGACGTTCTCGGGCGTGCGCACCGAGTTGAAGACCGTCAACGTTTGCCCCGGGCGGAGCGTCGCTCCGGGCCGCATCGCCAAATAGACGTGATTGCCTTCGGACAGCAGCGTCTGATCTTCCACCGCTCCCACCAGCTCGCCCCACACGTCGCGCTGGGGGTCGCCGAGATAGCCAAGGTCACGCAAGAAGACGGTGCTCGGCGGCACGGCCTTGCCGGTCCCCGCCTTGCCTAGGGCTCGCGCGGCAGGCGTGCCCGGGCGCGGTGCCGAGGTCCCGCCATCGTTCGGGTCCTTGAGGCGCAGCTGGTCGCCGGGGTAAATCCAATGCGGATTGACGATCTGCGGGTTGTAGCTCCACACCTTCGGCCAGCCCCACGGGTTCTGGTAGTAGGTGCCGCACAGGTCCCACAGCGTGTCGCCTTTGCGCACGACGTGAATCGACGGGGTGCTCACCGGTCGCGGCGCGTCCATTACCGCCGCCGCTCCCTTGCCTCCATAAACGATCGAAGGGCCGCCGCTGCTCGACTGGTTCAGGTCGAAGCCGTCACGACCGCTGGCCCCCATGAAGGGCTGCGCGCTCGACGGTAGGCCCGCGTTACCATCCGGAAAGCCGTAGTTGCTTTGCGATGGCTGAACGACGACGGTCGTGCCGGTCGAGCCAGAAGCGGCGCCGCTGTCGCTGCCGGAGCCTTCGCCCGGGTTGGACGCGGGCGCGGGGCTCGCGCTCGGGCCCGCCTGAGCGAACGCGCCCTCGCTCACGGCGAGGCACACCAAAATCGAGGCACCAAGGGAGAGCCAGCGCAGCATCAGCCCTCGCTCTTGCCTTCGCTCTTACTGTCGCCCTTACCGCTGCTGCCGCGCAGACGGATGACCGGACGCGGCGTGGGATCGTCGGCGGCGTCACCGGGAGCTTGCGTGCCGACCTGCGGCGTCGGCATGCCCGAAGGATCGTCGGGAACCACCTTCACCACCTTCAAGTTGGGCCGCTCGGTGACCGCAGCGGCTGGTGCTGCGCCTTTGGCGGGAGCGGGAGCGGCCTTGGCGTCGCGCACCTCCATGGCGTCGACGCGCTCGACCAGTCGATCGTTCTGATTCTGCAGCTTCGTGATCTCATCCTGCATCGAGGAAAGGCGCTTCTCGACACCTTCGAGTCCGCTGCTGCAGCCGGTGAGGCAAGCGGCAGCCAGGCAGCAGACGAGGGGCAGGCTGCGGATCGAGGCGGGCGCCTCGACCAACCACGCGACCGGACGGCATAGCTTCATGGCCCTCCGATCGTAGATTCCGCAGGCCCCGGCGGCCAAACTTCGGACGCTTCCGGGCTTCCGAACAGCCTGGGCCGAAGCCGAACGCGCCCCCGCGAGCGCGGCAAATTGCCGAACGAATGCTGGCATTTAGTCCCATGCGGCGGGGTCTCCCGACCGCGCCTTTGGAAACTGGACGGAGCGGCGCGTTATGCGTAGCCTTCCGGCACCTTGGCGCTCCGCCGTTACCGCCGTCAGCATGCCCGACCGAGGCCGCGCCTCGATCTCCGCAAGACGCTGTTCGTGCTGCCGAACCTGATCACGCTCTGCGGAGTCTTCTGCGGCTTCAATGCCATTCGGCTGGTTTCGAAGGACATGCCCACCGCGGACGACGTCTACCGCGCCGCCCTGCTGCTCATCTTCGCGATGTTCTTCGACTTGATGGATGGCCGCGTCGCGCGAATGACGCGCACGCAGAGCGCGTTCGGGCTGCAACTCGACTCGCTGGCCGACATCGTGTCGTTCGGGGTGGCCCCGGCGCTGCTCGTCTACAAGTGGGTGCTCTACCGGATGCCGTTGCCCGGCATCCTCACCGCTTTCCTGTTCGTCGGCTGCGCGGCGGTCAGGCTCGCTCGCTTCAACGTACTGTCGTCGAGCCCAGGTGGAGCTCCGACCAAGCCGGGCAAGTACATCATCGGGCTCCCGACTCCGCCCTCGACCGGCATTTTGGTGTCGCTGATCATCGCCAATCACGGCGCAGGCGGCGTGCTCGGCACCGAGCCGTACACCGCGCTGCTGTTCGCGGTAACGATCGGCTTGTCGTTCTTGATGGTGTCCAACGTGCACTTCCGCTCGTTCAAGGAGCTGAAGCTGAACACGGGCACGGTCCTGTTCGTGCTCTTCACCATCTCGTCCAGCGCGTTCGTGTGGTCGCGCTTTCGCCCCCAGTTCGTGCTGATCTGGCTGCTCAGCGTGTACATCCTGATCGGCATCGTCGAGTCGGTTCGCGCGCTGCTGATTCGCCTGACGACTCCGCCGCGTGACTCGGTCCCGCCCGTCGCTTAGCGAGCGTTCTTGGCGTTACTGGAAGTCTCCGATCTCAGCTTCGGCTACACGAGCGAGCCGCTCTTCACGGGCGTGGCGCTCAAGCTCGAGGCCGGCGAGCGCGCCGGGCTGGTAGCCCCCAACGGCGCGGGCAAGAGCACCTTGCTGCGCGTGCTGGCCGGCGAGCTCGACGCCGATCGCGGCTTCGTAGTGCCGAAAAAGGGCGCGCGCCTGGGCTACTACCGGCAAAGCCACGAGGTAAAGGCTCAGGGCAGCGTGATGAACGCGCTGCTCTCCGGCTTCGGTGAGCTGGTAGCGCTGCGGCAAGCCCTGGCCGACGCTCAGGTCGCCGCCGCCTCCGGCGAAGAAGCCGCGCTCGCCCATCTGTCGCAGCTGGACGAGGAGTACCACCGCGCCGGCGCCGACGCGCTCGAGCGCCGCGTCGAGACCATCGCGGAGAAGCTGGGCTTTCGTCAGCGCGATCTCGATCGCGACGTGAGCACCTTGTCCGGCGGCGAGCGGGGTCGCCTCTCGCTGGGCGTCGTGCTCGCCAGCGAGCCAGAGCTGCTCATGCTCGACGAGCCGACCAACCACTTGGATCTCGAGACGATCCGCTGGCTGGAGCAGCACCTGCGCGCCTGGCGCGGCGCGGTGCTCGTGGTGTCGCACGATCGCGCGTTTCTCGACGCGGTGTGCCCGATCACGATGGAGCTCGGCCGCACCAGCTTTCGGGTCTATCCCCTGCCCTACTCGCGCTACCACGAAGAGCGCGCCGAAGATCTAGAGCGCGAACGCAGGCAAGCCGAGGAGCAAGCCGCGTTCATCGAGAAGACCCAGGACTTCATCCGCCGCAACATGGCGGGTCAAAAGACCAAGCAAGCCCAGTCGCGCCAGAAAATGCTGGAAAAGCTGGAGCGGGTCGAGCGCCCCGAGGACGTGTGGGCGCGCGCCGAGCGCGTGCGCTTTCGCTTCGCCGAAGTACCGCGCAGCGGCGACATCGTGCTCGAAGCGAAGGGGCTCGCGGCGGAGCGCGGCGGCAAGCAGCTCTTCTCCGCCTTCGATCTGTTGGTGCGCCGCGGCGATCGCATCGGCATCGTTGGGCCCAACGGCTCGGGTAAGACGACGCTGCTCAAGCTGCTAGCCGAGCGCGGCGGTGACGACGACGCCGGCAACGTGCGCCGCGGCACCAACCTGCGCGAGGGCTACTTCGATCAACAGCTCGGCTCCCTCGACAAGACGCGCAGCGGCGTCGAAGAGATCCGCAGCGTGCGTGGCGATCTCAACGTCGACGGCGCGCGCCAGTACCTGGCGCGCTTCCGCTTCTACGGCGACGACCCGCTGCGCAAGGTCGGGAGTCTGTCCGGTGGCGAGAGCACGCGCCTGGCGCTGGCCAAGCTGCTGCTCGAGCCACGCAACTTGCTGTTTTTGGACGAGCCGACCAACCACCTGGACATCCCGGCCGCCGAAATCTTGGAAGAGGCCTTGATCGGCTTCGAAGGCACCGTAATCTTGGTGTCTCACGACCGGCGCTTTCTCGAGACCGTCACCACCCGCACCCTGAGCTTCACCCCGGACGGGGTGGACATCTACGAGGGCGGGTTCAAGGATTACGGCGATGCCCTGGAGCGAAAGCGCAAAGCCGACGATGAGCTGCGAGAGCGCGGCGCTGCGCGAGCCAGCAAGCCGGCGCCGCCCAAGGCTCAGCCCAAGCCCGCGCCGGCCCCGGCCCCGGGCGATTCACGCGAGTCCCGGAAGGCTGCCTCGCGCGATCGCGAGCGCAAGCAGCGCCGCGTGCAAGAGCTCGAAAAGCAAATCGCCGAGCTCGAGGCCACGCTGGATGCCTTTCGGCAGGAGCTCAAGGCGTCCGACGGCGCCAATTGGGAGCGCCTGCACGACCTCGCCGTCAAAGATCGCGAGTACAGTGAGCTCTTGGAGCGAGCGATGAAGGAATGGGTCACCCTGTCGGAGGAGCTGAGCAAGCTGGCCGACGCCGAGACCGGGGCGCGCCAGTGAGAGTCCACCACTGGCTCGGCACCGTCGCGCTCGGCGTAGTCCTCGTCGCTAGCGCTGCTTGCAAGCGCCCGAGCGCGGACAAGCCCGACACGAGCGGGACGAAACCGCAGGCCGACGCGCTACCTCCGTTGGAGGTAAAAGCCGACACGGCGAACCTGCTGCTCACTTGGATCGACGACAAGGGCGACTTTCACGTCGCACAAAAACCTGCCGACGTTCCGACCGAAGGGCGCGGCACCGTGCGCGTGGTGGTCACGACCCGCGAAGAAGGCACCGGCAAGTTGGTCTACGTCGCCAACCTCGACGAAACGACGGCCACCGGCGCTTACCGCTTGAAGACGATGCCGCGCGCCGAATGGGAAGAGCTCGGCGCCAGCAAGCGCAAAGCTCGGCTCGAAGCGCTGGCCCCGAGTGCGCTGCCGAGCGCCGAGCCTCCGCCTGGCTCCAGCCCGGGCAGCAAGCCCGACGCGAAACCGGGCGCTGACGCCGCCAAAGCGCCGGTCAGCGGCGTGGTCGCGATCATCTACGGCGCCGACTGGTGCAAGCCGTGCCACGACGCCGAGCGTTACTTGAAGCAGCGCGGCGTGACCGTGATCAAGAAGAACATCGAACAAAACGAAGTCGCAGCCGACGAGATGCAGAAAAAGCTCGCGCGAGTCGGCCGCGGTGGCGCCTCCATCCCGGTGATCGACATCATGGGTCAAATCCAGGTCGGCTTCAGCCCCGCCGCCCTCGAACAAGCCCTCGCCTCGGCCCGCTCCGCCAAAGGCCTGTAGTCGACGCGCGACGACTATTCGAAGACGACGGTCTTGTTGGCGTAAACCAGGATGCGGTCGTCGAGGTGCGAGCGCACGGCGCGGGCGAGCACGACCTTTTCCAAGTCGCGTCCCTTGCGCACCAGGTCTTCGACGTCGTCGCGATGCGTCGCGCGCACCACGTCTTGCTCGATGATCGGTCCTTCGTCGAGCACCGGCGTCGCGTAGTGCGCCGTCGCGCCGATCAGCTTCACGCCGCGCGCGTAGGCCTGATGGTACGGCTTGCCGCCCACGAAGGCCGGCAAGAACGAGTGATGAATGTTGATCAGCCGCTGAGCAAAAGCCTCACAGAACTCCGCGCTCATGATCTGCATGTAGCGGGCGAGCACCACCAAATCGACGTCGAGCTCGGCCAGCAAGGCTCGCTCCTTTTGCTCCTGAGCCAGCTTGTCCTGAGCCCCGCGCTCGAACACGTGAAACGGCACGCCGAACTGGCTCGCGACGTGGCCCAAGTCCGGGTGGTTGCTGATCACGGCTGCCACGTCGGCGTTGAGCTCCCCGGCGCGTTGGCGCAACAGCAGGTCGTAGAGGCAGTGATCGTACTTGGAGACGTAGATCGCCATGCGCTTGCGCCGCTCGGCATAGAGCAGCCGGTACTGCATGCCGAAGCGCTCGCCCAGCTCCGCGATCGAGCGCTCCAGCGCCACGCGATCGGTCATCAGCTCGGCCAGGTCGAAGCGCAGGCGCTGAAAGAACAAGCCCGCGTCAGCGTCGGTGTGCTGATCCGAATCGAGGATGTTCGCGCCGTGCCCGTAGAGCACCTGCGCCAATGCGGCCACGATGCCGCGGCGATCCGGGCAGGAAACCAAGAGCGTCGCCAGACTGGAAGCCACGCCTCATGCTGCCACGAACGCGCCGGCCGACAAACCGATGAAAACCGCGAACGCAGCGGCACGCAGTTGCCCCGCCCCGCGCGCCTGCGCTTCACGCAGCACCAGCCCCAGCTTTACGCCACGCAGACACAAATCGAACGCATAGGCCTCGTCGGCCGAGAGACAGAGCGCGCTGCGCAGCTCGGCGCAGGTCGCTGACGGCCGCAAGGAGGTCCGCTCCAGCCCGCGCAGCAGCCCGCCAAGCTCGGCCTCGGGATAGGCGCCGCGCAGCGCTTCGACCAAGGTACCGAGCGGCTTTCGTGACATGCCCAGCGCCTGATCGCCGGACCGTGCACCTTCGATGAAGAACAGCTCACCGCTCTGTGCCCGACAGATGCCGCCCAGACGACGAATGCGTTGCTCCGTCACGGCCTGCGCCAGGCGCTCGGCCGCGAGCAAGTTGGCTCGCACCAAGCTTTCGCCCAGCTGACAGCCCGAGCGGTAGCCGCTCTCCAGCACGCGTTCGAGATCCGCTTCGTCGAGCTCACCGCTGCGCACCAGCCGAGCGAGCTCTTGGGCGCCCAGCTGGTG
>JBEHXA010000160.1:0-13007 GCA_048498935.1 Myxococcota bacterium | reverse complement strand
AGACCGTGGTCTGGAACGGCCCCGTGGGCGTGTTCGAGATCGACGCGACCGCCAAGGGCACGCTCGCGGTCGCCGCGGCGCTGGCCAAGGCCACCGAGGCTGGCGCCACCACCGTGATCGGCGGCGGAGACTCGGCGTCGGCGGTCAAGAAGGCGGGCGTGCAGAGCAAGGTCTCGCACGTCTCGACCGGCGGCGGCGCATCGCTCGAATTCCTCGAGGGCAAGGTCCTCCCAGGCGTCGCAGCGCTGACCAACAAGTAGCGAGCGGCTCGACTCGCATTCACGATCCCACAATTTCGAACCACCCCAAGATGACACTCACCGATCCTCGCGAAGCGCACGCGCCTGCTTTCATGGCAGGCGCCGCGCGCATGCTCAACGACACGCGCGACACGTACATGTTGTGGCTGATGCTGCAGTGCGCGGCGCTCGTGGGGGTCGGCGTGTCCCTCTTCTTCTGGCCGAGCTCGCTCGGCATCTCGGTGTGGTGGGCGGCGCCCGTCTATTGGCTGCTGCTGTTCGGCGGTCTGATGGATCGCTTCACGCTGCTCTTGCACTGCACCTCGCACCGGCAGCTCTTCAACAAGGACCATAAGGCCAAAAACCACATCATCCCGTGGCTGCTCGGTCCGTTCTTCGGGCAAAGCCCGCAGACCTACTTTGCCCATCACATGGGCATGCATCACCGCGAAGAGAACCTGGCGGACGACCTAAGCTCGACCATGCGCTACACGCGCGATCGCGTCGACCACTGGGTGCGCTACTGGCTGCGCTTCATGCTGTTCGGTTTGCCGGAGCTCGGCTGGTACTTCTTCAAGCGCAAGAACTGGAAGCTCTTCAGCCGAATGGTGATCGGTGAGGGCGCCTTCTACTCGGCGGTTGCGGCAGGCTTGTGGCTACGCCCCGAGGCCACGCTCATCGTGCTGATCGTGCCGTTCATCTTCATTCGCACAGGCATGATGATGGGCAACTGGAGCCAGCACAGCTTCATCAGCCAAGAGCATCCGGAAGACCCGTACCAGTCCAGCATCACGTGCATCAACACGCGCTACAACCGCCGCTGCTTCAACGACGGCTACCACGCGCTCCATCACGTCAAGCCGCGTGCGCATTGGACCGAGCACCCGATCGAGTTCGAGAAGGCGCTGGCCGAGTACGCCGCGCACGACGCGATCGTGTTCGACGGCGTCGACTTCTTCCAGGTGTGGTTCCACATGATGCTCGGGCGCTGGGGCTACTTGGCCGACCGCTTCGTCCAGCTCGACGGCGCGCCCGTGCGCAGCCGCGATGAAGTGATCGCTTTCCTGAAGAGTCGCGTGCAGCCGTTCCCGCAAACGGCATCCTGAACCGCGGGCCGCCAGGAGTGCGCCGAGCTCGGGTGCGCGCTGCGAGCGAGCGCGCCCAGGACGAATCTGTGTCGCGAGGACACAGTGCCCGAACTTTCTCACATGGCGCGGGCGTGAAAATTCGTCACATATGGCTCCCCGCGCTGAACTATTTTTCTGTTTAGTTTCCAACATTTGCTCGTGTCAAAACGAGCCACGTGCACTCGACGCTTTTTGGAAACATTGCCGAAAAATCGACGCGGGTACGGATGTTCGGCCGTGCGGACCCCAGGGCGCCCGGGCCCTCTCCAAAACGCCCTAACTACGACAGCCTCCAAGGCCCCTCCACGGCATACCCCAAGAAAATAAGAAGAGGAAACCCACTGTCATGACTGGAATCAGCGTTCGCAAGCAAGCCGTGGCCGACATCGCCGCGGCACCGGTTACTCCGTTCGTTGGCTACAAGGAGCTGCCCGAGGCTCTGTTCGGCAGCAACGTGTTCGGCCTCGCCGCGATGAAGGCTCATCTCCCGAAGGAGATCTTCCGTTCGCTGAAGCGAACCATCGAGAAGGGCGAGACGCTCAACGCAGCCACCGCGGACGTCGTTGCTTCGGCGATGCGTGAGTGGGCCTCGGCCAAGGGTGCCACGCACTACTCTCATCTCTTCTATCCGCTCACCGGCGCCATGGCGGAGAAGCACGACAGCTTCCTCTCGCCCGACGGCGACGGCGGCGCGATCAGCGAGTTCTCGGGCAAGCTGCTCATTCAGGGTGAGCCGGATGCCTCGAGCTTTCCGAACGGCGGCATCCGCCAGACGTCCGAGGCGCGCGGCTACACCGCTTGGGACGTGACGAGCCCCGCGTTCGTCATCGACAGCACGCTCTACATCCCGACCGCGTTCGTGTCGTGGACGGGTGAGGCGCTGGACAAGAAGACGCCGCTGCTGCGCTCGCAGCAGGCGCTCAATCGCCAGGCCACCCGCGTGCTCAAGCTGTTCGGCATCGAGAACCCGGCGCCGGTGTTCGCGTTCGCGGGTCCGGAGCAGGAGTACTTCCTGGTCGATCGCCGCATGTTCCTGGCTCGTCCGGACTTGCTCAACGCCGGCCGCACGCTGTTCGGCGCCAAGCCGCCGCGCGGTCAAGAGTTCGAAGACCTGTACTTCGGCGTGATCCCGGAGCGCGTGATCGCGTACATGGTCGAGCTGGAGAAGGAGCTCTTCAAGCTCGGCATCCCGGTCAAGACGCGCCACAACGAGGTGGCCCCGGGCCAGTTCGAAGTTGCGCCGGTTTACGAGACGGCGAACCTCGCCGCCGACCACCAGCAGATGGTGATGGCGATGATGCGCCGCATCGCGGTCCGTCACGGCTTCGAGTGCCTCACGCACGAAAAGCCGTTCGCGGGCGTGAACGGCTCGGGCAAGCACGTCAACTTCTCGTTCGGCAACGCCACGCAGGGTAACTTCCTCGACCCCGGTGACACGCCCCACGAGAACGCGCAGTTCTTGGTGTTCTGCGCCGCCACCATGCGCGCCGTTCACAAGCACGGCGGCGTCCTCCGCGCCGTGATCGCGTCGGCTCAGAACGACCACCGCCTGGGCGCCAACGAGGCTCCTCCGGCAATCTTGTCGGTGTTCTTGGGCGAGCAGCTGGCGGACGTGTTCGAGCAGCTCAAGGCGGGCGGCGCCAAGACCTCCAAGAGCAAGGGCTCGATGGAGATCGGCGTCGACACGCTGCCGAAGCTGCCGAAGGACGCCGGCGACCGCAACCGGACCAGCCCGTTCGCCTTCACCGGCAACCGCTTCGAGTTCCGCGCGGTCGGTGGCGGCCAGTCGATCTCGGGTCCGCTCATCGCGCTCTGCACCGCGATCGCCGAGTCGCTCGACTACATCGCTGGCAAGCTGGAAGCGTCGATCGGCTCTGGCAAGACGCTGAACGCCTCGATCCAGACGCTGCTCACCGAGCTGGCGAACGAGCACGCGCCGATCGTCTTCAACGGCAACGGCTACTCGGAAGAGTGGCACCGCGAGGCCGAGAAGCGCGGTCTGCCGAACTACAAGACCACGGTGGACGCGCTGCCGGTGCTCAACGCCCCGGAGACGGTCAAGTTGTTCGACAAGTACGGCGTGCTCACGCCGCGCGAGCTGCGCAGCCGCTACGAGATCTACCTGGAGCAGTACGTCAAGACCGTGCTGGTCGAGGCCAAGCTGGTGGTCAAGATCGGCAAGACCCTGATCTTGCCGGCGGCCATCCGCTACTCGTCCGAGCTCGCCACCGCCTCCAGCGTCTCGGCTCCCGCCAAGAAGCTGCTGGGCGAGGTGTCGGGCCTGGCGGAGAAGCTCGACTCGAGCCTCGGCAGCCTCGAGAAGGCGCTCGCGCACGAGTCCTCGGGCGTGGAAGCAGAAGCCAAGCACCTCAAGGACGAGGTGCTGCCGCTCATGCTCAACGTCCGTGGCGCCGCCGACAGTCTCGAAGGGCTGATCGCCGACGACCTGTGGCCGCTGCCGACCTACCAAGAGATGCTGTACATCCGCTGATCAGCGGCTAACGGCAACTACGTAAGCGCCTCTCGCGGCAACGCGAGGGGCGCTTCGTGTTTTGTGGGGGCGAGTACGAACCAAGCGACGTGCGGATGCGGAACAGCAGCCTTACGCAATAATGCTCTGCTCGCCGATTTCTTCGAGGAAGCGCTCGGGGCGTTTGAAGAGCTCGTCGATACGCTTGCGTGCCAGGTCCGCCATCGGCCCGGGTTGGGCGCCGAGCGCGCACTGCAGCAGCACGGCTTCGCGCAAGATGTTCAGAAAGTCGTTCGAGCAGCGCTTGTCGAACTCCTCGACGCTGAGCTCGTCCTTGCGCGCAGTCGCCTCGAAATCGATCAGGATGCACTCGAGCGGCGACGCGCAGACGATCAGGTTGTGGAGCTCCAGATCGCCGTGTGCGATGTCGGCCTGATGCAGGCGCGTCACTGCGTCAAACGCCTCGTGCAGAAGGCGCCAGAGGCCTGCGGCAGCCGCCACGTTGAGGTCCTTGGCGCGCGGCAGGTTTGCCTCCTCCGGCTCGGCACCGAACGGCGAGAGGCGGTTGTAGGGCAGGCCAGGGAGAAAGCAGCTGCGGAACGTCTGGTGATTGGCGCCGATGGCCGGGGGAATGCCGAGGACAGCCGCGGCTTCGTTCTGCCGATCGCGCTCCTGGCGGGGATCGCCGTGGAGGCGCCCCGGGTAGTACGTCTTTCGAAAGTGCAGCGGGTAGCTCTCGGCCAGCGGATAGGTGGCGCGTGTCTCCTCGCCAGCGATCACGATGTCAGCCGACACCAGCGGCATGCCGTTGGCTTCACGCTTCATGATCGTGCGCACGACGAAGTCTTGCCGCGGCGCGCGCTTGATCCACACGGCATATTCCGCGCCAATTCGAACGGAGTGCCGGGGCGAGACTTGCACCAGCTTGTATTCGTCGTCGTCCACTAGCCCAACGCTCGCAGAACGGCTGAAAAGGGCAAGGAACTTCGGCTACCTACGCCCGATCTGGTGCGGCGCAGGGCGACCCGTGACCTGGGCGCGGCGCGGTTTAACCTGCGCGCAACATGGGCCGAAGCGTCGCCGAAAAGTTCCGCGGAATTCTCGCGGCAGGTGCGCACCCGTTTCAGGTGAAAGCGTAGCGTTGCCCCTGTGAGCTTCACGTCGCTGTCGCTCGATCACCTGGCCTTCCCGATCTTCGACGTCGAAAAGAGCCTGGCCTTCTACGGACAAGTGCTGGGGCTGCCGTTGGTGGATGCGATGTCGGGCGACGACTGGGACGGGCGTCGCTGGCTGATGATGATGCTCGGCCTTGCCGATCAAAGACAGGTAGTGCTGGTCGCGTTCGAAGGCGCGAAGCCCCCGATCATGAACTTGCCCAAGGATGCGCGGCACCTAGCGTTCTCGGTAAAGACGGCTGAAGAGCTCGCAGAATGGCAGCACAAGCTCGACGGGCTGGGCATCGCGTTCACGACCGAGGATCACGGACCGCAGCACTCCATTTACTTCGACGATCCGAACGGCATCGTGATCGAGATCACGACGCCGGCCAGTCGCGTCACGAGCCTGCGTCCCGAGATCCCGCCGTCGCGCGCAGTGGTCGAGCGCTTTCTCGCCCAGCACGACCCGCAGACGTTTTAGGTCGCTTTCAGCGGTCGGGCCAATCAGGCCCGGGGGCGCACCCAGAGCTGAGTGACGCCGCATAACCAGCGGGCGGCTCCGGCGCGTCGACGCTGAACTCTTCCGCGAAGCTCGCGCCGAAAGCGCCGAAGGAGCTGACCTCACCGCTCGCATCCTCGAACGTTGCGCGCACACTCTGACGCGTGATTTCGAGGCGCACGCCGAGATCGCCCTCGACATGGTAGGCGACGTTGACGGCGCTGCCCAGCAGCACCGGGATGTAGTTGCAGCGCTGGACTAGCGGCGCGCCTCCCGCGCGCGTGACGGTGAGCTGGACCGTATTGGGACTCACGTACTGCTGCTCCTGGCAACCCGAGCCAGCGAGTAACAGCGGCACCAAGCACAATGAAGCAAGGCGTGAGGTCATGGGAAGATCACCAACCTGTAGGCGAGGGTCAGCCAGGCGTGAAAGGCACCGTCGTCGATATGATCCGACGAGGACTCGAAGTCGTTGATGACGGTTTCTTGATTCAGGTATCGACCGAGCGATACACCCACGTAAGGTCCCATGCCAAAGCCTTGCGACAAGCGGATGTCGAGCCCTAGCGAGAGCCGCGCGAACTCGATACCGCGTACGGTGGAGCGCTCTTCATAGCGTCCGGCGTCCGAAATGCTTTGCGAGGCGGCGGTGTAGCCGATGCCGTAGCCTATCCACCCCGCGAAGGTCTCGTTGGGATTGAGGGTGTAGCGAGCCTCCACCCCGATGTGGGCGCTGCTCGAGCTGCAGGAAACGTCGTCCTCGATGCCGTCACCGGCCTCGCAGTGCTGACGAGTCGCGCGATCGCTGCCTTCGTACCCCAAGCTGGTATCGAGGTAGGCGCCTAGATAGAGCGACTGGGTGATTTTGGCGCCGAAGCCGAGCTGCAGCGGAACCCACTGCCAACCGTAGCGAGCGCTCAGCGAGTCGTTCTGCGCGCCCGTCGCGTCGCCGAGCGGAAACGCGATGCCGACGAAGGGCACCACGTGCATTTGAAATCCGACGCGCGCAGCTGGACCGTCTGACTCGTCGACGGCCGTACTCGCGGGAGGAGGCGCGGCGACAGCCGGCGGAGGTGCTGGGGCGGGCGGAGGCGCTGCGGCGGGCGGAGGCGCTGCGGCGGGCGGCGGCACCGCGGGTGGGGTCTGTGCCCAAGCGGAAGTGGGCATCGCGGCAAGCAAGGCAAGAACCAAGCGACGCATGAGTGATCGATCACTCTACCAAAGTCGCCGCCAACCCCGGGCGCTTTTTCGAGCCCCCGAGAGCGCACGCCCCTTTTCCCAGCTCGCGAGAACCAAAACCTTCGCAATCAGCGGAACTCTCGGCCGGACCGACACGACACGCTCTAACGAGACGGAATGCGACAATGAGTTCGGTCAGCGACTCGGACCCACACCTTCCTGATCCAGCCCCAGCTGCAACGCGCGCAGGTCCTCGTCGCACGAGGCCGCTAGGGTTGCTTGGTCGTGGAGCGAGAGCGCGAGCGAGCGGACATTCGTATTCCTTCGCGACAACTCGGTAATTTGCTGGCACACCTGCTTGAAGTGGTCGAGTGACGCCAGAGCCGAGGCAGCGCTCCTGGCGGCGCCGGTCCCACACAGCGCCGCTAGCCCCCCCACAGCCGTTCTCGCCTTCTGCTCGAGAACGGCCATTTCTTGCTCCATACGCGTCATCACCGCGTCGTCCGATTCTGCAACGTGCGGCGCCAGGATCACCTGAATTTCACGCACCGATATCGCGGCGGTCAGCGATAGTCGTTCCGCGGTGCAGGTCTCGTCCCTTGGGGCGGCCTTGGCGAGGAGCGCGACGGCATCCCGAAAAGCGTCTGCGGCTTCGCGGGCAGGGCCGAAGGCGAGGCGCTGCGCTTTGAGGTTGGTCTTCTCGGCTGCGAGCGCCAAGACCTGACCTTCGATCATTCGATACTTGGTCCAACGATCAGCGAATTTTTCGAGAATTTCTCGTTCGCGCACGTAGCGCAACGTCTGGAGCAGCGGCTTCAGTGCGTCGAGATCGCCTACGACCGACGCTGCAGCGGTGCGAGCCTCGGTCACAAACGCCTCGGAGGCCTCGTCCGTATCGGCCATGACGGCCTGAGTCGTAGCCTTGTCGACCTGCGCGAATTGCACGCGCAGGTCAGAAGTGAGCGAGCGAGCCCGGGCGAGGTCGGCAAGCGGAGACGAGCCTCGACACTGGCAAATTGACAGCAGCATTACCGCCAACAAGGCGACTGACGTGACTCGCGTCATGGCTCGGTGAAAGACGCTGCAGAACATCAGGCCAGGCTAATGCCTTCGCCGCCGCCTAGCCGCTGGCGCTTGCCGTTTTTATACGTTCTTGATGCGGCCATTCGACATGGGCGGCGGCGCTCTTAACGGCATCTTGATGCGGGGGTGACTACGCTTCTGGCACCTCTGCCGCGCCGCTAGGAGCGAACAGGAGACCCCGAATGAGCGACCTGATTTACCTGACCATCGCGCTTGCCTTCTTCGGCATCGCGATTGCCTACGTGAACGCCTGCGAGAAATTACGTGGAGGCTCTCGTGATTGACATGATCTGGCTAGGTGGAGTTACGGCACTGCTGCTCGGCTATTTGCTTTATGCGCTGCTTGTTCCGGAGAAGTTCTGAGTCATGACTGCTTTTGGCGCTCTACAGTTGGCGCTCTACGCCGGCCTGATCTTGCTGCTGGTCAAGCCACTCGGCGCGTACATGGCGCGCGTCTTCGAAGGTGAGAAGACCTGCTTGTCTCGGCCCTTCGGTGGCCTCGAACGCGCGAGCTATCGGCTCTTGGGCATCGACCCGAATCGCGACATGAGGTGGACCGAATACGCGATCGGCATGCTGATGTTTTCACTGGCCTCGCTGCTGTCCACGTACGCGGCGTTGCGGCTACAGGGCAGCCTGCCGCTCAATCCGCAGCACTACACCACCAAGCAAATGACGCCCGACCTGGCGTTCAACACGGCGGTGTCGTTCACGACCAACACCAACTGGCAAGCCTACTCGCCCGAGCTGACCATTTCGTATTTCTCGAACATGGTAGCCTTGGCGATCCACAACTGGGCATCGGCCGCGGTGGGTATGGCCATCGCGATGGCTGTTATTCGCGGGTTTGCACGTAGGTGCGCCAACGGTATCGGCAACTTCTGGGCCGACGTCGTGCGCGCCACGTTGTACGTGCTCTTGCCCATCTCGTTCGTAGGAGCACTGGTCTTCATTGCCCTGGGCGTGCCGCAAAACTTCGACCCCTACCTGACCGTCACCACACTCGAGGGCGCCAAGCAAACCATCGCGCTCGGCCCGGTAGCGTCGCAGGAGATCATCAAGCAACTGGGCACCAATGGCGGAGGTATCTTCAACGCCAACTCGGCACACCCCTTCGAAAACCCGTCCGGCCTCGCCAATTTCTTCACCGTTCTCCTGATCTGGAGCATCCCGGCCGCGATCACGTACACGTTCGGCAAGATGGTGGGCAACACCAAGCAGGGCTGGGCGGTGCTGGGTGCGATGGCCGCCCTGGGGCTGGCCGGTATCCTGATCTGTACCAGCGCTGAACAAGCCGGCACCTCGCACCTGCACGCCGCGCACATCGAGACGGCCGCAACGGCGCTGCAGTCCGGCGGCAACATGGAAGGCAAAGAGGTGCGTTTCGGGATCCCATCGTCTGCCCTGTTTGCCACCGTGACCACGGGTGCTTCGTGCGGAGCGGTCAACTCGATGCACGACAGCTACACGCCGATCGGCGGCTTGGTGCCGTTGTTCAACATGCTCACCGGTGAGGTGATCTTCGGCGGCGTGGGCGCAGGCCTGTACGGCATGCTGATGTTTGCCATCTTGGCGGTGTTCATCGCAGGGCTCATGGTCGGTAGAACGCCAGAATACCTCGGCAAAAAGATCGAAAAGTTCGAGGTACAGATGGCCATGCTGGCAACCCTGGTTCTGGCAGCGAGCGTGCTGTTCGGCGCGGCTATCTCGAGCGTGATCGATCTGCCCAAGGAGGGAGCCTGGGCGTTCTTCAACACCTGGCCTGGCAGTGCCTACGGCGGGTCGGACTCGGTGTACGGCGCCGCGGCCAACAACG
This sequence comes from Myxococcota bacterium, assembly GCA_048498935.1. Classification (GTDB taxonomy): domain Bacteria; phylum Myxococcota_A; class Polyangia; order Polyangiales; family Polyangiaceae; genus PMG-095. The sequence continues at coordinate 3,437 of JBEHXA010000160.1, read as the reverse complement.
TGAACAACGCCGCCGCCCACGGTTTCAGCGAAATATTCTATGCGTTCGCTTCAGCTACCGGAAACAACGGTTCGGCTTTCGCAGGCATCACGGTCAACACTCCCTTTTACAACGTGACGCTCGGCCTGGCGATGCTGGTCGGCCGCTTCTTGATGATCGTGCCGCTCTTGGCCATGGCGGGAGCGCTCGCCAAGAAGGCCGCTGTGCCCGTCACCTCGGGCACGTTCCCTACCGACAACGCCACGTTTACCGCGCTCTTGGTCGGTGTCGTGCTGATCGTCGGCGCTCTCACCTACTTCCCCGGCCTCGCGCTCGGCCCGATTGTCGAGCACTTTCAGCTGCAGGCGCTCGCCACGCACTGAGGACCGTCCATGAACATGCAAAAAGCTCAGACTCTGCCTGCTTCCTCTCCCGTGGCGAGCGACGCACCCACATCCGTGGGCGACGTGCGTCCCAAAAGCGCGCCGCGCAAGCTGTTCGAACCCGCGATCGTCAAGCGGGCGCTGAAGGACGCCTTCGTCAAGCTCGATCCACGCGTCGTCGCCAAAAATCCGGTCATGTTCGTGGTCGAGGTGGGCAGCGCGGTCACTACCTTCTTCTGGATCCGCGGCCTCGTGACAGGAGCGGCGGACACCATGTTCGTCGGCCAGGTTAGCGTCTGGCTGTGGTTCACGGTGCTATTCGCCAACTTCGCCGAGGCCATGGCCGAAGGTCGTGGCAAGGCGCAAGCCGACACGCTCCGTAAGACCAAGACCGACACCAAGGCTCGGCGGCTGAAAGGGCAGCGCGAAGAGCTCGTCGCCGCGTCGCAGCTCAAGAAGGGCGACCTGTTCGTGTGCGAAGCCAACGACATGATCGCCGCAGACGGCGAGATCATCGAAGGGCTAGCGAGCGTGAACGAGTCGGCCATCACGGGCGAATCGGCGCCCGTGATTCGAGAAGCAGGCGGTGATCGTAGCGCCGTTACGGGCGGCACGCTGGTGCTCTCGGATCGCATCGTCGTGCGTGTCACGCAAGATCCTGGGAATAGTTTCTTGGATCGCATGATCGCCCTCGTCGAAGGCGCCAAGCGCCAAAAGACCCCGAACGAGATCGCGCTCTCGATCTTGCTGGCGGGCCTCACCATCATCTTCCTGTTCGCGACCGTAACCCTCTTGCCGTTCGCCAAGTACGCGGCCGGTGCGACCGCCGGCGTTCCGACGGTCACCGTGCTGGTGGCGCTCTTGGTGTGCTTGATTCCGACCACCATTGGCGGCTTGCTCAGCGCCATCGGCATCGCCGGCATGGATCGCGTGATGCAGCACAACGTCCTAGCCATGAGCGGCAAGGCCGTGGAAGCCGCGGGCGACGTCAACACGTTGCTGCTCGACAAGACCGGGACCATCACGCTCGGCAATCGTCAAGCCACACAATTCATGCCGGCACCCGGCGTCATGATGGCAGAACTGGTACAAGCGGCGCAGCTCGCGTCACTCGCCGACGAGACGCCCGAAGGCCGCAGCATCGTCACGCTGGCGCGCGAAACACACGACGCCAAAGCCCTCTCGGCCGGCACCTACCCCAAGGCCCAGTTCGTCGAGTTCACGGCACAAACACGCATGAGCGGCGTGGACGTCGACGGGCGGCAGATCCGCAAGGGTGCCGCCGACGCCATCAGGCGTTTCGTCGAGTCGCACGGCGGCGCCATGCCCACTGACGTGACGAGCACGGTCGAACGCATCGCACGCGAGGGAGCCACACCGTTGGTGGTGGCCGACAAGGACCACGTATTGGGCGCGATCCAGCTGAAGGACATCGTCAAAGGCGGCATCAAGTTGCGCTTCGCTCAGTTGCGCCAAATGGGCATCAAGACGGTGATGGTCACCGGCGACAATCCCCTCACCGCCGCAGCGATCGCGGCCGAAGCGGGCGTCGACGACTTCATCGCCGAAGCGACACCCGAAATGAAGCTGTCTTACATCCGCTCCGAGCAAGAAGGCGGGCGCCTGGTGGCCATGACGGGCGACGGCACAAACGATGCACCAGCGCTCGCCCAAGCGGACGTGGGCCTGGCCATGAATACGGGCACCCAGGCCGCCAAAGAGGCGGGCAATATGGTCGATCTAGATTCGAACCCAACCAAGCTGATCGAGGTCGTCGAGATCGGCAAGCAGATGCTGATGACTCGCGGCGCGCTTACCACGTTCAGCATCGCGAACGACGTGGCCAAGTACTTCGCCATCGTCCCGGCCATGTTCTTCGTGACCTACCCGGCGCTCGGTCAGCTGAACTTCATGCGCCTGAGCAACCCGCAGTCGGCCGTATTGGCGGCCGTGATCTTCAACGCGCTGATCATCATTGCGCTGATCCCGCTGGCCCTTCGCGGCATCAAATACCGCCCGACGAACGCCGTCGAGACCCTCAAGCGCAACCTGCTCATCTACGGCGTGGGCGGCGTGATCCTACCTTTTCCCTTCATTTGGTTGATCGACCGCGCGTTGGTCGTGCTGCACCTAGCCTGAAAGGGCAACGTCATGAAACATCTCCGTCCCGCCCTGGTTCTCACTGCGTTCTTCGTCGTCCTGCTCGGCTTGCTCTTTCCGGGCGCCGTCTGGGCCGTCGGTCGGGTGATCTTCCCGCACCAAGCCAGCGGCAGCCTGATCAAGGATGCCAAGGGCAACGTGGTGGGCTCCGAGCTGATTGGCCAGTCCTTCACCAAGCCCGAGTACTTCCACCCGCGTCCGTCCGCGGCCGGCGCTGGCTACGACGCAGCCAACTCCAGCGGCACCAACCTGGGACCGACCAGCGACAAGCTAGTGAACGGCATCAAGGACGATCCGGCTACCAAGGACGTGGACGAGTCCTACGCCAGCTTCAACGACCTGGCGCGTGCCTACCGCGAAGAGAATGGGCTCGCGACCGACGCCATCATCCCGGCCGATGCCGCCACCCGCTCGGCGAGCGGCTTGGATCCCGACATCAGTCCGGCCAACGCTCAGCTGCAGGTGGCGCGCGTCGCCAAAGCGCGCGGCCTGAGCGCAGCGCGGGTGCAAGCGCTGGTGCAAGAAGAGACTCAAGGACGTGCGCTGGGCTTCATCGGCGAGCCCCACGTCAACGTTCTCAAGCTGAATTTGGCTCTCGACGCGCTCGAGTAGGCATAAGCTCCGAGCATTGGTCGCTTCGCGCCCTGACCCCGATGAGTTGCTCCGCCGCGTGGTGGCGGAGCAGGAGCGCGAAAAGCGCGGCAAGCTCACCGTGTTTTTCGGCGCCGCCCCGGGTGTCGGCAAGACCTACGCCATGCTGGAGGTGGCGCGCGCCGAGATGGAGCGCGAAAAGCGCGACGTGGTCGTCGGCATCGTCGAGACGCACGGGCGCTATGAAACGGGCGCACAGTTGCTGGGCCTGCAGCTGCTGCCCAGAAAGCGGATTCACTACCGCGGGGGCGACGTCTAAGAAGT
>JBEHXA010000159.1:0-13041 GCA_048498935.1 Myxococcota bacterium | reverse complement strand
CCCCGCAACGAGCGGCGGCAGCGGGCCGGCAAGCACGGGCGGTAGCGGCGTGACTCCCGGGGGAGGCAGCAGCGCGATTCCCAACGGCGGTAGCGGCGCCACCCCGAGCGGCGGCATGGACTCCGGCGGCGCCGCGGGCAGCAGCACCACCGGCGGCAGCGGAGGCTCCGGCGGCGGTGCCGATCAGCCGATCGGCCACTTCAAGATGCTCGTGTACTACGAGACGCGCGCATTTCGGCACGACTCCATCGCGAAGGGCATCCAAATGCTGCAGGAGCTCGGCGCGCAGAACGACTTCGACGTCACGATCAGCGATGGCGAGCAGAACGACTCGGCGCCGATCACGATGGGCGACGACGACATCATCACGCCGGAAAAGCTCGCGCCGTTCGACATCGTGTTCTTCATGAATCCGACCGGCGACATCTTCACGCCCGCCGAGAAGACGGTGTTCATCGACTACCTGCATCAGAAGAAGGCGTTTGCCGGCGTGCACTCGACCACCGACACGGAGCACAGCTGGACCTGGTACGAAGATCTGGTGGGTGAGATCTACGACGGTCACTCCGTCGGCACGCCGACCGGCACCATCACGATCGAGGACGCGCAGAAGAACCACCCCGCCATGGCCGGCATTCAGAGCCCATGGACTCGTAACGAGGAGTGGTACAAGTTCAACAACCGCATCAACAACGGGTTGCCGGGAGTCACGATCTTGATGCGCTACGGCGGTCCCGACACCGGTGGCACGATCGGTCAACCGCTCGCGTGGACGCGCGATTGGGAGGGCATCCGCTCGTTCTACACGGCGATTGGTCACGCTCAGTCTACGTGGGACGAGCCGCTGATTCGAAAGCACGTGCTCGGCGGGATCCTGTGGGCCGTCGGGCGGCTGAAGTAACGCGCGCCGCGCTTCGCATCGATGAAAACCATGAGCAAGCTACGAACTGCGCTAGTGTTCTGCGCTGTCGGCGCTGCCGCCCTCACGGCAACGCCCGCTCGCGCCGAGGTCAAATTGGCCGAATCCGACGGCTGGGTGGTGAGCACGGACGGGCGCGTCAACGCCTTCCTGTCGCACGTCTGGGGCGACAATCGCCCGGCGGGCCTCGATAGCTTGAACTGGGTCGGCTTCAACGAATCGACCGACAGCGCGCAAGCCAACGCAGACGGCAAGCTCGCGCGGACGCGAGTGCGCTCCGGCTACACGCCCTCGAACGTCGCGTTGATGCTGAACAAGCAGGTCTCCAAGAATCTCAAGCTCAAAGCTCGCGTCGAGATCGGCATCCAAATCACGACGCAAGAACCCGCTTCGGTCGGCGACCACGCTTGGCTCGAGCCGCGCGACGCCTACCTCAACCTGACCGGCAACTGGGGCGGTGTGCTGGCAGGGCGCGCCTTCGGGCTGTTCGGACGCGGCAACTTGTTCATGAACAACGACCTCGGCCACAACTACGGGGTCGGCTTTCCGTGCTCGTACGAGACCATCTTCGGCGGGGCCTGCGGTCACGTCGGTTTCGGCACGATTTACCCCGATCATCGCGCCCAGATCACCTACTCCACTCCGAAGTTCGGCGACCTGTTCCAGGTCAGCGCTGGTGTGTTCGATCCGCGCACCATCCCAACCAAGAGCTACGTGCAAACGCCGCTGCCCCGCGTCGAGGGTGAGGCGGTTTTCGACTACCATCCGCGTAAGGACTGGGGCGTGAAGGCCTGGGCGAACGCATTCTGGCAACGCGTCGGTACGAGCGCCAACGTGCCGGACCCGATGACGATGGTGGACACGCGCAAGGACTATCATCTCGATGCTGCCGCGTACGGGGCAGGTCTACAGGGCGATATCGGTCCGTTTCAGCTCGGCGCCGCCGGTCACATGGGTAAGGGCCTCGATGGCTTCTTGGTGATGAGCTTCAACCCGATCCAGCAGGGGTTGTCGCCGACTCAGCCGTACCTGGCGGAGTTTCGGCCGACCAAGGCGTACCTGGTGCAGGCTGCCTATCACTTTTTCGACGCCTGGGTCTCGCTCGGCTTCGGGCAGAGCTTGTTCGAGCGGGTCGACACCGACCCGCCGCAGATGGACCTGGATGCGCCGCCGATCATCCGCTCGCAGACGGGCATTTCCGCCGGTCTCTACTACCGGCTCGGCCTGCACGTCGTACTCGGTGTCGACTACTTTCAGGCTCGTTATGGCTTCGACAAGCGCTACATCACGCCGCCGGCGGGATCCCCGGCAGGTACCACCGCGGCCATCGTCGAGCCGAAACAGGTCGTGAACATCCTGAACGGCGGCGTTACGCTGGAGTGGTGAAGCGCGCTCGATCGCTAGCGGGCTTGCTCGTCGTGTTCGTCGCCGGGTGCGACGAAGCACGGCCGACGACCAGCGCGCCCCCTGCGCCGGCCACCTCGGCCGACTTCAGCAACCCGAGCAGCATCTTTCAACAGGAAGCGGAGCACGGTCGTGAGTACGCGCTCGAGCGCGCGTCGCCGCGCCCCGCGCCCTCCAACGTGGCGTTGCCCAAGGAAGCGCGTTCGAAGCTGACTTCATTGCACGTGTCCAGCGCCAAGGACGGCGTCTTGATGGAAAAGGTCGGCGACGTCTGGCAGACTCAGTACACGCCGCGCTGCGTGGTCGACGACACCAAGCTCACGGCCGCGCTCGGCAACCTCGCGAGCTTGACGCGCCGTCCGACCGAGCAGCGCATCACCTCCGGTCAGGACTTCGTCCTGCGCATCGTTGCTCGCGCTGGACACGACAAGTTGCTCGAGCTCGATATCGGTCCCCGCACCGAGCGGGGCCAGCTGATGAAGCTGGGAGACGCCAATACGTTCGAGGTAAAAGGCTTCGATGTCGCGCTTTTTCCGGCGGATTCGCGCGCTTGGTGCCGAAAGCCTTAGGATGGCGCCCCATGCCTGTCGCTCCGCGCCCTGCGCGATTCCGAGCCCGCTCCAGCGGCGCTTACTTGCTGCTCGTCGCTAGCTCCTGCTTCCTCGGTTGCGCCGCTCAGCCGAAGCCCGTGCAGTCACCAGCTCCACCGCCGTCCGCGGCGGCCTCGGTAGAGGCCCCCGTACCCGAGCCGGCAGAGCCGGAAGCTCCCCCGCCTCCGGTCGATTCGGCGGGCTTCGCGGACGCGATGGCGCTGCTGCGACCGGCTCATGCGGAGACTACGGTTCAGGCGCTTGCGGCCGCACCAGGCGCCCGCGAGGTGTATGCACAGGCTGCGTTGGCCTATGCCGTCAGTGACGTTCCGGGCATGTCGCTGCTGTGGGGCATGACGTATCGAGCTATGGGCGGTGGTGGCGACGACGCCAAAGTCGCGAGCGCGCTCGCCAAGATCCTCAACGAGCGCATCCGGGTGAATCGTGAGCCAGTGAGCGGGCGCGTGGACTTCAACGTGCGGCTCGCGCCAGGACAAATGCCCACACGCCAGGACGCCGATGGCGCCGTGCACGCGCCGCTCGCCCACGTTTTCGAGGGGCTATTCGGGGCGACGCTCACCGGATTTCGTCCGCCCTGGTCCATCGAGCAGTACTACGACGTGCTCAGCAGCTGGGCAGCCTTGGTGAGCGCGCACGGCACGCCGCTCGATGAGCAAGTGCCGCTCAACGGCTGGCTGGTAACGCTAGCCAAGTCCGGGCACCTCGAAGCGTACTGTTATCGTCTGCTCGGGCCGGCGTTTCCGGCTGAGCTCAAGGACTATCAACGCAGCCACGCGGCCGAGCTCAAAGCGTTCGACGCCTACGTGAAGGCAGAGCCGCTCGCGCCCGCGCGAGCGCCGCTTCCGGACGTGCTGGTGCGCTTGAAATGAGCGCCCGCTACTTGAGTACACGCAGCTCGTCGATGCGCCACCAGGTGCCGCCGGTATCCTGCAGTAGTTCGAACTTCAAGTAGCGAGCGACCTGCGCGGCGCCGTACTCGAAGCGCAGCGTTTTCTGGCCTGCGGTGGTGCCGGTCAAGGTAGTGAACGCTTGGCCGTCCTCCGAAGCCAGCACACGCAGCGTGCGGGCGTAATCGTCGTTCGACGTGCACACCAGCTCGAGCGCGAAAAAGGCCTGGGGTTTCAGCATGTCGACCACGAACCACATGCCGGGTACCTGACTCACGCCGCTGGTCCAGTGACTGCCCACGTCACCGTCGAGTGCTTCCTCGGGTTTGGTCGTCTCCGAAAACGTGGCCGACGCAGTGGCGAGCCAGCCGCTCGGCGACAGCGCGCTTCCACTCGGGGCTCCCGGTACGCAGCGTAGGCTTTCGCCGCACGTACCGGTGTCGCAATCACCATCGCCGCTGCAGGTGCTGCCGAGCTGGCACTTCGAGCAGCCGACGCCGCTGCCGCAATCGATGCTCGGCTCGGCGCCGTTTTTGATGCCGTCACGGCACGTGGCGGCCAGGCAGAAATGCGCCACCGTGTTGCACGACGCGCTCTGGCAGTCGCCCGAAGCGTTGCACCCCGAAAAATCTGGGCAGGGCGCGCAGCTGCCACCGCAATCCTTCCCGGTTTCGTCGCCGTTCTGGACCCCGTCGTCACAGCCCTGCGGTTGACAGGTGCCTTGCAGGCAGCGTGACCGCTCGCAGTCGTGGTCTTGATTGCAGTGTTGTTTGGTCGCGCACGGGCCGCAGCTGCTGCCGCCGCAGTCGAGGTCGGTCTCGTCCTGGTTCTGCAGTCCGTCGCTGCAGCTCTGGGCCAGGCAAAATCCCGCGTTGCACTTGGCCATGCTGCAGTCGTAGCTGGACTCGCAGCGTTCACCGGTAGCGCACGGGGCGCAGCCGTCTCGGCCGCCGCAGTCGACGTCCGACTCACTCTGGTTTTTGAGCCCGTCGCTGCAGGTTGCCGTCACGCTCGGCATTTCGACGGGGATCGACGGGGTCGACGGCGCACAGCCCTCGCTTTGCAGCCCATCGCTGCAATCCACGCCGGGCGACGGCTGGTCGAGCGCGTACTCCGGGAAAGTGCAAGCCGCGGCTGCCGTTGCAGCGGTCAGCGCGAAAACCGCTCCGAACCTCATACCAACTCAATCGTAACGGTGCGGCATGTGCTCCGCTAAAGCAACTGCCTCGACACGGGACATGGAGTCACGTGTGCGCGCCTCGGCGCGCGCCACGCTACTTCACCGCGCGCACACCTTACGAGGACCGCAGCGCGAAGTACGCGGCCACGCCGAGCGCGAGGAGCAGCCACAACCACCACTTCGACTTGGCCGTCGAGGCCGGCGCCAAGGAATGCGCGCTCTCACGCGCCTTTTGTTCGATAGCTGCGCTTACCGAAGCCGGTAGTGGCGGTACAGAAGACGGCGAGACGGCGGGCGCTTTTGCGGGGGGCGGCGGCGAGGGTGCTTCGTGCGACTCGTCATCGGGCGGCGGCGGCGTGCTCGGTGAGCGAGGCCGCAGCGGTAGCTCGGCTGCAAACGGCGTCGACTTGAGCGGGATCTCGACGTCACTCACCCAGTTCTCGGCGCGCGCGACCATGCGGGTGCGCTCGGCCAGCGCGTCGCGCGCTAGATCGAGCACCCATTCCGCGATGCGTCGGGCGTTGGCGCGGGGTGGGGCGGCTGCCTCGAAAGCGTCGGCCAGCTCGTGCATGGTCGCGAAGCGCGCTTGCGGGTCGAACGAGATCGCGCGCATCACCGCGCCCACCAGTTCTGGGGCGAGCTCCGGGCGGTACTGCGCGAGATTGGGATAGTCGCCGCGCAGCACCGTCTCGCCCGGCTCCTTCTCCTGGTCGGACGGGAACAGGCGCCGCATGGCGAGCACTTCCCAGATCACCACGCCGGCCGCGAAGACGTCGGAGCGTTGCGTGACGCGCTCTCCGCGCAGCTGCTCGGGCGACATGTAGCCGCGCTTGCCCTTGCGGCCGTGAGCCGTCTCTTCGATGTGCTCGATGGCCGTGGCGATGCCGAAGTCCAGCACGCGCGCGACGCCGTCGGCGCCAACCAGCACGTTGGGCGGCGAGATGTCTCGGTGCACCAGGCCGAGCGAGCGCCCCTTCTCGTCGGTGGCGTCGTGGATCGCGGCCAAGCCCGCCAGCATGTCGAGCAGGATGCTGACCGCGATCGGGAGCGGCACCTGCTCCTTGCGCTCTTTGGCCTGGGTGCGGCACAGCGTGCTCAGCGCCTCGCCGTGCACATAGTCGAGCACCAGCAGCACGTCGCCTTTGGTGGCCACCACATCGAGCGTGGCGACGACGTTGGGGTGGCGGACGCGCGCCGCCAGGCGCGCCTCCTTGAGCAGCATCTCCGTGAAGTCTCGGTCCTCGATCAGATGCGGGAGCAGGCGTTTGATCGCCACCACGCGCGCGAAACCGCCGGCCCCGTCCAGGCGCCCGAAGTGCACCGTGGCCATGCCCCCCGAGGCAAACTGCTCGAAGAGCGCATAGCGGCCCACCGTCGAGCTTGGTCCGCGCTCCGAGATGGGGCCGTCGACGTGACTGATGAGCTTCTCGCGCGGCGGCGTCGCCGGCTGCATCACCCCCGCATTCGTTTCCGCGGGCTCCACGACGGGAGGAGGCGGCGGCGCGGCGATCGGGCGCGGAACCCTGGGTGGCTCCGGGATCACCAGGTTCATCAGATCCTCGGTGGTCGGAGTCATGTCGGCCGGGGGAGGCATCGTGCCGTCGACCGCGATCATCTGACCGCACGAGCGGCAAGGGATCTTCACCACGCGGCCGCGGATCTTCTCGTCGTAGAGGTGCGCCGGCACCGTGCGACGGGTGCCGCACGCCTGACAGACGACCGTGATGCCCATGCGAGGGGGCACAGTAACTCAGAAAATGGGCGCGTGTGACCCGGGAAGATTCTCCCTATGTCACCGTTTTTCCAGGCCTAATTGATTTGGATGAAGTCTAGGTTGGCGCCCGCATCCCCGGCGTCGACCTGAAATTTGAGGCTGGCACCTTGTGGAATGGCCGCATTCACCTGGATCGTCCCGAAGCTGCCGCCCCAGCTGTTGGTGTTCGGGAACGTCACGTCCTGATTGTGCGCCCCGTTGATGTAGAGGCTGAGCTTTCCCGGATTGTTCATCGTGCAGTAGGTGACGTCGAAGGACGTACCGCCCTTCACGTTCTCGAACGTGACCGAGGCACCGGCCGAGAGCCCGGTGACTTGCGAGAAGCCGGAGGCAGCGTTGTCGCCGGAGGCCGTGCAGATGGCGAGCGTGGCCTTCTCGGCCTCGTAGCGACCGGTGTCCGGTTTGGGCGCACCGCCGATGCCGATCGAGCAGCTGGTGCCGGGCAGGTCCTTCGCGCCTGTGCTCGGCTCGGCGTCGATGTGCGCGTACTCGAACTCGCTGAACGGCTTGGCGGTGGGCTCGAGCACGTAGAGCTGCCCGGCTTCGGTGGCGAAGGTGAGCTCGGCCATGCTCGACGTCAGGACCGTGCTGCCGTCCGCGAGCTTGATCACGCGCGCCTCGGCGTTGCCCCACGGGTTGACGAGCGTCGCAGGTTGCCCGAGCTGGCTCTTCAAGCCGACGTATTTGATCTCGCCGCCTTCGCGCTCCGAGCTGACCAGGTGCCCGCCCTTTGCCAGTAGGGTGAAGCGCGTGACCAGGCTCGCATCGCTCGGAAGTGCTGGAAATACGCGGATTTTGTCGTTGTAGCTCTGCAAGAGTGACTCGTTCATCACCAGCAGGTGCACGCCCAGGTACTCGAACACACCGTTGGTGTTGTTGGTCATGCCATTCGGGTAGCTCTGGTACTTCTGCAGCATGATCTTCATGCCGTCGAAGGCTTCTTTCCCGAGTCCGAGGCGCGCGGCTTGGATGGCGTCGTTGGCCCACACGTTGTCGTAGGGGTGCGGTCGCGCCTTCCAGGTCGCGAGGGCGCGGTCGTAGTCGGGCGCGCCGATGCCGGTCACGTCGTACGGCCAGATCAGCTCGCAGGCCACGTTCTCACCGTTGCGGGACTGCGCGGTGGTGCCTTCGTGCGGCAAGTACGTGGTCGCGGTCGTCGGATAGTCGACCAGGTTGTCCAGTACCTCTTGCCACTTCGGGCGCTGGTCCGCGTCGAGCCCGAGCTTGCTACTGAGCGCGATCGCCACCGGGAACATGGCTCGCACCGCGGCCAGATCGGTGATCGCATTCTTGACGCCCCAATAGGTCTCGTGGGCGTTGGAATTGGCCATGTAGTAGCTGTTGCCGTCCTTCGACAGCATGCCCACATAGAAGGTCACCGCCTCCTTCATGAAGGGATACACGGTGTTTTTCAGGTAATCTTCGTCGCCCGTGTAGCGGTACTGGGCGTACATGTTCATCGCCGCTTCCATGCCGGTCGAGTAGATGAGCTTGGTGTAGTCGCTTCCGACGGTGCCGTTGGCGTTGCCGTCCCAGCCCATCGTTTCCGGCGTCCACGCCCCGCTTACCCCGAAGTGCTGCTGGGTAAAGGCTTTGAGCGCCGCGAGGTTGCGGCTGTACATGTTGTTGAACGCCTCGACCGCGTCCACGTGGTTGGACGCCATGAACGAGTGGTACACGTCGCGCTGGTTCCAGTACCAGTAAGCGTTGCTCCACTTGGTTTGATCCTGGGTGGAGCGGAGCACGCCGTTGATGAAATGGAACGGATAGTTGCCGTAGGCCCCCATCGCGATCATGTACGTGCTCAGGTAGTAAAGGTTCTCGAGGTAGTCGGCGGCACCGTCGCTGCTCGAGTACTGCACGAACGATTTTTGCCAGAAGCCGTTCCAGAACGCTTTGTAGGCTGCCAGCGTTTTGGCGTAGCCGTCGGCTTTGATGGCGGTGAGCATGCCCTTGGCGGCGGCCACCGAGTCGTGGTTCGGAGCATTCAGCCGTGAGGCAGCGGCAATCCAAATCGTGTAGCTCTTACTCGGCTGGATATTCAGCCTAACGTGGCTTCCGCCTGCATTTTCGGTGGTGAAGGTGGCGCCTTCGACCGTCGCGGCCAGCGTGTAGCCAAAATTCTTGCTGTCGGTTTGTCCGCGGCTAAAGCCGGCCACGCCTTGCTCGTTGAACGTGGAAACTGTCTTCCACGTATTGAGATCGGGCACGGAGCCGGAGTTGCCGAGGTTTGCGACGTCCCACAGGCTCAGGTCGAGCGCGATCGCGGTCACGTCGGTGCGCCCGTCCTCGACGTGGATGCCGAGCACCTCCGACTTGGGAGCGCCCAGCAGCGTGACGACTCGGCCGTCGCCGTAGCGCGTAGTGAGCAAGCCATCGTAAAGCACCATGCGCTGCTCGAAGCCGCTGGCGCCCGCGTCGAGTGCCGGAGTCGTTTGCAGCGCCACGCTGCCGGCACCAAAAGCAGTTTGGGGCGAGAGGTCGACGCCCGACACCTGGAGGGTGAGCCCGTTCTGGCTCCAGGCCATGGCGCCGGTCTTCCCGTTGCCGACACCGAGCGCTTTGATTGGATCGGTGTTGGGCACGCCGTACACGATGTCTTGCTTGGACAGGTACGCGGCGTAGTTCACGTTGAGCGCTCCGCGCACCGTGTCGAACGCGGCACCGTTCGGGCCGTCGGGCATCGAAGGGCGCGTATCCATGCCGCCGCTTCCGGCCGCGCCCGGGACGCCGCCGCTCCCCGAGCCTGCGTCGCCACCCGCCGGAACCGTAACGCTGCCGCCCTGGGAGCTGGCTCCGCCCATCGTCACGCCGCTGCCCGCGGTCGACGTTCCAGTTCCAGCGGTGTTGGCGTTTCCACCTGAGCCCGGCGAGTTGCCGCTTGCGTTGCCGGTAGCTCCGGCGCCGCCGCCGTTGGGCGTATTCGACCCGCAAGCAGCGACGCTCAGCAGGCCTCCGAAAGCCATGACCCAGCAGGTGTGACGAACAGAAAGAACCACGCTCGTGTGTGGAGCGAAGGTCGGCCGGGGATCAACCAACCTCGTACCGATGACTCATCACCGGTCATGACAGCTTGGAATGTTCGCTCGTGACCGAAATCAGGCGGGTTCGGCTTGGCGTTGCCGCACGTTCAAAGCGAGCCCAACGAAAGCTGCCACCCCTGCGATGATCCCCCAAGCAGCGAGCTGTTCGTGCTCGATCAAGAAACCCGCCAAGAGCGGCGCGCTAATTTGAGCTACCGACATCAGTGACTGGGCGATGCCGAGCACTAGCCCTTGCTCACCTCGACCGCTGTGGTGAGTGATTTGGGCCGTGAGGGCGGGCCTGAGGACGCCCTGGCCGAAGGTCGAGAGTGTCGCGCTCGCCAGTAGCTCTGGAATACGCCACACCGCTGCCAGGCCTGCGTAGCCGAGTCCCATGGTCGCGAACCCCGCACCCGTGAGCTTAGCCTCGCCGAAGCGCTTCACCAGTCGCCCGATCAGTCCACCCTGCAGGATGATGCCGAGAAAGCCGGCGTAGGCGAACACGTAACCGACGTGTAGCGCGTCGAAGGGCTTGCCCTCCCAGGTGAGGCGTCGCTGCGCGAACAGCGCGAAACCCGAGGTGAAGGTCGCAAACGAGAACCCGAACGCAAAGAATTGGAGGAGCAGGGACGACAGCACCGGACGCCGGAAGTATTCGATGTAGCGGCCCCAAGCGAACAGGCTCAGGCGCTTGCCGGCGGGCGAGCCATCGCCCGTGTCGGGCTGCGGAGTCACGCGCGGCAACAGCACGGCAGTCGCCAAGATGCTGAGCGCCGACAGCCCCTGCGCCGCGTAGATCGGATAGCGGTGCCCGTATTGAGACAGAAAGCCCGAAATGGCAGGGCCGATCAAGAAACCGATGCCGAACGCGATGCCGATGATGGCGAACGACTTGGCGCGGTTCTCCTTGCTGGTCACGTCGGAGACGTAGGCCTGCGCTAGTGACAGGTTGCCCGCCGTGATGCCGTCGATGGCGCGCGACACGAAGACCATCGCCAGCGAGGTCGCGCTGCCTAGCACGAAGAAGCCGAGCAGTGTCCCGATTTGGCTGAGCAGCAAGAGGGGCTTACGCCCCACCCGATCGGCAATTTGTCCGAGCAGCGGGCCCGAGACCAGCTGACAGGCCGCGTACGTGGCGATGAGCAGGCCGATCTGATGAGGTGAGGCGCCGAACTCTTCGGCGTAGAAGGGCAGCAGGGGCAGGATGATGGTCATGCCCAGCACGTCGACCACCACAATCAGGAAGATGGGTAAGAGAGCGCGACGTTCTGCCTGCTGCGGGGTGCTCACTTTGGCTCGTTTTCGAAGGCGGGCAGCGTTCTTCCGCACTCCGTTCGAGCAAGCAACGATTATTTGAAGAGGCGCGTCAAAGGCGGGGGTGGACGATCAGCACGGCGCTGGGGTCGCTGCGCGTCGGCACGGCATCGCCCAGCGGCGACAGGCTGCCGTCGGCCGCGATCGCGAACAGCACCAGTGTGCTCGATTTGCGGTTGATCGCGGCCAGGAGCTTGCCCTGCTCGTCGATGTCGAAGTCGTGCGGGGCCGAGCCGCGCGAGGGCTCGTGCTCGACCAACGTGAGCGCGCCGGTGTCGACGTTCACCCCGTAGACACCGATGCTGTCGTGGCCCCGGTTGGACACGTAGAGCAGAGCCGCGCTCGGCGAAAGCTCGATGTGCGCGCCGGTGTTGGAGCCCTGGTAGTCGGCCGGCACCGAGGGGATCGTGTCCCCGCGGGTGAGCGTGCCGCTAGCCGCAATCTGGTAAGCAGTGATGCTCGAACCGCGTTCGTTGATCACCCACAAGAGCTTGCCGTTCGGGTGCACGGCGATGTGTCGTGGGCCTGCGCTCGAGGGAGTCGCAACGCTCGCGGGCGAGTTGGGAGTGAGCTTGCCGTCCGCTCCGAGGAGCAGTTGCTGCACCTGGTCGGCGCCTTTGGTCGTCACGAACAAGTACTTGCTCGCCGGATCGTAGGCGACGCAGTGCGACTGCGCGTCGTCCCCGAAGTCCTGCATGCTCGCCTCTGGCCCCACGCTGCCGTCCTCGAGCAGCGGAAACAGCGAAGCGCTCCCGCCGCTGTAGCTCGCGCCAGCCAGCCATTTACCGCTGGGATCCGTAGCGAGCGCAGTAAAGCCCAGGTCGCTGCCAATGCGGTGATTGATGCGACTGAGGGAACCTTGCGGATCGATCGCGAATGAGGTGACACCGCCACCTTCGCCATCGTCTTCGTTGCACACGTAGAGGTGCTTGCGCGACCGATCGAGCGTGAAGCACGAGGGCTCCGGACCCGCGTCGATCGGGCCGCCATGGGGGGTAACGGCGCCGTTCGCGCCGACCTCGTAGGCCAGCACCGGATCCGTCCCGAAGCCGCCCACGTAAATCACCGTTGCTCCGCTCGTCGGACCCGCGCCAGTACCGGTTGGTGCACTCCCACCGCTGCCGCCTCCTCCGCTGCCCCCGCTCGGGCGCGCGCCACCTGAAGCCGAGCCGCCGCCTCCAGTCGAGGTGGTCGAGTTGCCGCCGACCGGGGGCGAAACGGCGCTCGAGCCCGCGCCGAGGCCAGTCGAGCCGCTAGCTACGCCGCTCATCCCACCGCTGCCGCCGCTCGTTTCTCCTCCCGCACCGGCGCTGCGCGCTCCTTCTGAACCACATCCGCTGAGACTCAGCGTCGCGGTGAGCACGAGGACCTTCGAAGCCGGGCTCTGCATCAACCTCAATAATGGGAAACCCTGCCCGCGATTCGTCGGCCGCGACTGGCCGTAACCGGTCGAAGACAGGCCACTCTTCGCTCACCCGCACAGGTTGGGAGACGTTGTCCTACATGCAGACCCAGGGTGAAAATTTGGTCTGCGGGTAGAAATGACGCCGGCTCGTGCGAATCATCACGGCCGAGCGTGGGATCAGGAAACAAAAGGAGCAATGCCTCCTTCCGCTACACGTGCGCTTGCCGTCCTTCGCAGCTGTTTGCCTGTCGCCCTCCCGGTCGGTGTCGCCGTCCTGGCCATCGCCTGCTCGGGTGAGGACGTTCAGCCGAATTCGCCGCCCCCTCCTCCTGGCAACACCAGCGGCGGCCAGGCGCCGACGACGGGCGGCACCGGCAACGTCACCACCGGCGGCACCGGCAACGTCACTACCGGCGGTTCGAGCAACCCGACGACGGGCGGCACCGGCAACGTCACCACCGGCGGCACCGGCAACCCCACGACCGGAGGAACGAGCGCGATTCCCACCGGCGGCACGGGCAACG
>JBEHXA010000158.1:0-13070 GCA_048498935.1 Myxococcota bacterium | reverse complement strand
GCCCTTTACTCCACTACTCGCCGGCTGCGGCGCGTCGTCCGAAGACGTGGAAGCACTCGGCTCGGTGACGCAGGCGGTTTGCAGCGGCAGCAACCAGGTCGTAGCCGTCAACAGCTATCAAGGGGAGCATGGCATCTCGCGTGATGCCGTTTACAGAAACTACAACGCCGTAGGCCGCTTGGCCAAGAACGGCTGCTCCGGTGCCTTTCTCGCGGGCCCTACTACGAACAGCTACTACCTCAGCAGCGGCGACTGCAGCTATCAACTCAACGATTCCATCCAAATCGACACCACTGCTTACACCGTAACCCGGGTCGTGAAGCAGCGAACAGACAGCCTGAACTACGCCCTCGTCACGCTCACTGCCAGCCAGGGTGATACGCAACATGGGATGTTCCGCCTGGGCAAGCGCGCCCCGGTCGTTGGCGAGAACATCGGTACGTTCAGGTACAAGGATGGCAACGACTTTTTCGTGGGCGGCAAGGTGAGTGGCGCGCTCAGCTCCACCAAGTTGAGCCACAACTTGAACGCGAACTCGGACAACTTCAAGGTGAACGTGCCCACGGACACGTTCGAGGGAGCGCCCATCGTGGACAAGGATGGCTTTCTCATCGCCGTCAACAGCGAAAGCTGTGGAGCGACGCGCATCGACAAGATCCTGGCGGATCTTCCCCAGTTCGAGCGCGATGAGCTCACGCAGATGATGCCCTGCACGGGCTCGACCACGATGGGGAGCACCGCGTGGGTAGGAGCAGGCGTGACCGACGTGATTAGGGTCAATATCGACACGAGCGCCTGTGGATTTGCCACTACACCACTCTATTTTACTTCCCTGGTCGGCAACTACGACGTCGACGGGGCCACGAGCGCGACCGCCATCTACGACGGCTCGAGCACAGGCTTTCGCGTCAACGTTCAGAGAGCGGGGCTTACGCCTCAGGCCGCGAACGCCGCGGGCTACGTCATCAACTGGAGCGCGTTTCCCCGGAACTACAACGACCCTCACGACTACCGCTGTTCGGGCAACACCCCGTCGACCAATTGGAAGGCCTACAACTCCAAGATTATTTATCGAGACGTGAACATCCCGTCTTCGTGCAAGACCGTAACGCCGGGGAGGGTCTTCTTCACTTCGCTCGTCGGGAGCGCGGAGCACCGGACCGCGTCCGGCGTGAACACGATCTATAGAAAGACTGACGACTCGTTCCGCGTCTACCTACACCGCGAAGCCGGCATCACACCGAACCAAGCGAGCGGCTGGAACTGGGCCATCAATTGGTTGGCATCGGACGGCCATGGCGCAGGCCGGGTCGAGGTCATCGGCCGCGACGGCGGCTTCGGCTACTGGTGGCCCTGGTACAATGGCGCGGGCATCGACACCTACAACGGCAGCGGCGGAGAGTGGCAATACATTCCCCGGTACTTCACCTCGCTCGTGATCAACAACGAGTACCAGCTGCCGCCCCTGAACGGCGTGAGCAACATTCAGTTCCCCGGCTGGTACGGCTTTCAGATCAAAGTCGACCACCCCGGATACACGTCCGCAGAGGCCGAAACCTACTGGACGCTCGAGTGGGCAGCTCGGCCGTAGCTCCAACGCGGCTTCGTGGCGACCGCCAAATTGCGAGCGAAGCTCTAGTATCCGTGCATCCGCGTTGTGACTACGCTGCGGCGCATGAACACGCCGCAGACCAAGCCCAAGCTGTACGTGATCGCGGTTAGCACCCGCCCGGGGCGCGCAGGCTTTCCGCTGAGCACCTGGATTTTCGAGAAGGCCCAGGCGCACGGCGCGTTCGACGTCGAGCTCGTCGACTTGAAGGAAGTGAACCTGCCCATGTTCGACGAGCCCCGTCACCCGCGCCTCCGCCAGTACGAGCACGAGCACACCAAGCGCTGGAGCGCGAAGGTCGACGCCGCGGACGCCTTCATTTTCGTCACTCCGGAATACGACCACGGCACGCCCCCGTCCCTCATCAACGCCCTCATCTACCTCGTCCAAGAATGGGCGCACAAACCGGTCGGCTTCGTCAGCTACGGCGGCCCTGCCGGCGGCAGCCGCGCCGTCCAGATGGTCAAGCCCATGCTGGCCGCGCTCAAGCTGGTCCCTCTCTTCGAGTCGGTCATGGCCCCACTCTTCATGCACAGCATCGATGAGAAGGGCGTTTTCAACCCCACCGAGTTTCAGCAAACGAGCGCGCAGGCGATGCTCGATGGCCTGAGCAAGTGGGTCGTTGGGCTAAAAGCGCTGCGCTCGTAGACGTGGCGCTTCAACGGCTGCGCGCGCTCACTGCGGCGGCTTCGGGCAATTTTGCGGGTCCGAGACCAGCGTGGCGTCGGAGCTCGGCTTCTTGACGTACTCGCAGGTGCCGTCGAGCGGTGAGGTCGTCTGCCGCCAACCGCAGTACGAGAGTCCCGCGCAGGCCGCGCAACCCAGGGAGGGATCGCCGCGTCTCTTACATTCGGCCAGCTGAGCCTCAGTCGGTTCGGTCGTTTCCGGACCACTGGGCTTGGGGACAGGGGGCGGGCCGCATGCCCACGTGGCGAGGACGATGAATGCGGAAAAAGGCAGACTCATTCGATGCAGGCGCATGCTCGTTCCCCTCTTTCAGGCGTGCGGGACCACGTGGAGTCGCTCGAGGACGATCGACGCAGCGCGAACGATCAAGAACCCCGGCCAGATGTTGCGAGGCGTAGTGGTTTCGGTGAACGTGACCGACAAGGTGATGTACGGCCTGTGAGGCTCTGCCTCGGCGGTCAGCCAGAGCTGCGCCGGGTTGTCGCCGACCACGGTCAGGTTGCCCCGGTACACGTGCCCTTTGCGCGCAAACGGCGTCGGCTGATAGCCCGAGTAGGCGACGATTCCGCCGTTGATGGTGGCGCATGCGAACGGGACCTTCGGCTCTCCAGTAGCCGTTCCCGCCTCCAGCACATAGAACGAAGGCAATTGCCCGCCCGTGTATCCCAGGTACGCCGAGATCGCGCCGAAGCGCATGCCCAGCTCGCGCGCCGGCGTGATCAAATCGACCCGCGTCGTCGCGCTGTACGGAAGACCTTGGTACGTTTGCTTGAGCTCTTCTACCGAACGGTAGAGGTAGTCGCCCGTACCAACCGTGCCGATACCGGTGCGGATGTCCTTCACCTCGGCATTCGTCTGCGGCAACGTGACGCGCACCATGCTCATCCGTCCCTTGAACGGATCGAGATCCGGAATGCTGCGATCGTGAATCGCCTCGATGTCATAGTAGCGGAACGCCCCGGACGGCATGGCTCTCGCTACGGCTTGCTGCCCCTTCACGAGCCCCAGCTGCGCGGCCAGAGCAGCCAGCTGCGCGTGGTAGTCGCTCAGGTCGACATCCTGCCGGCCTTCCGCCCACAACGCGAGCGCAACACCAGTCCGGATCTCATCGCCACTCCCCGCCGCAGGGAAGTTCTTCTTGACGTAAGCGTCGATGGCCGACGCCGTATTGGGTTTCAAAGGAATGGTAGCCATCGTCGAACTTCCCCTATCCGCGCCTTGCCTAAGTAGCCGGCGGCTGGTTGCTTCGAGCCTACGGCGTCAGTCACTGTCCCCGCCATGGTAACTTCGTCGCTAAACGCGGCACCGTGCGCGCGAGCAAGCGCTTGAAGAAACACTCAAGCGTGGGTTGGTCGAAAAATCACCGAGGAGCCGAGGGAGATGTCGCGGCGGGCGCAGGTGCCATCGCGGGTGCCGCCTCCGTTGCAGGCACCGGTGCCGCAGCAGCAATGCCGCAATCGCAGGGGGAGTAGCCGGAGCCATCCTCTCTGCACGACTGTCCGCCTTTGCAGGCCGCGGTGCCGGTGCAGGGCTGTGTCGAGCCGGGAGCGCAGACGGGTGGTTTGGCAGATGCGGTGGAGGCGGGGGCCACGGCTGAAGGTGCGGCAGCGGACATGAAGGCTTTGCCGTCTTCGCCGAGGCCGGATTGGGGGCCGCACTTGATGATGGCTTGGCTCGAGTGCGCGGTGTCGGGGAGCTCGCTCGGGCCGCGGTTGTTGATGTTGCTGATGCCGCGAACCACATAGTAGGGGCCGCGGTCGCAAGCATTGTTGGCAGCGTTGGCGAGGCAGCGGTCGAGCGGGGCGTCGGTGCAGCTGATGCGGTAGGTGCCGTACTCGAGTTTCTCCACGGTCGTGCTCGGCGAGCACGCGAGCGGGCCGAGCAGCATTGCCAAACACACCATCAACTGACGCATGCCGCTCCCTTACAGCGGTCGGGCCCTGCCGTCGAGGTCGGCGCGTTGAACCGGGCTTGCCCCGCAACTAGCCCCAGGCAGAGGGTCCACTGCGACGCATCGATTCGGCACTAGTGATGGCTCTCGCGGTATTTTTCCGGGGTCTGCGCGCGAGGTGACTTTGGGTTACGCTGGTCGTCATGAAGCTGTTTCGCACACCGCTGGGCACGGTGCTCGAAGTCGAGGGCCGCACGTCGTTGCTGTCACTGGCTTGGGACGATGTCTTTCGGAGTGCAGAGCCGCGCACACTGCTGCGCGATGCGATGCGCAGCACCACCGTGGACTCGAGTGCGCTCATCGAAGCCGGCATACTGGCGCCTGTCGTCGGCCAGGAGGTTTGGGCGGCGGGAGTGACCTACTACCGCAGCCGCGACGCGCGAATGGAGGAGTCGCGCGATGCAGGCGGCGCCGACTTCTACGCAAAAGTCTATGAAGCGGAGCGGCCCGAGCTCTTCTTCAAAGCGAACGGCCACCGTGTGGTGGGGCCGACCGGGCAAGTGCGCGTGCGCTCGGACTCGCGTTGGAATGTGCCGGAGCCGGAGCTCACGTTGGCCGTGAACAGCGCGGGCAAGATCTTCGGCTACACGGTCGGAAACGACATGAGCTCGCGCGATATCGAGGGGGACAACCCGCTCTACTTGCCGCAAGCGAAGGTGTACGACGGCTCGTGCGCGATCGGCCCCTGCATCGTCGTGAGCGACGAGCCGCCCCAGGCCGAAGCGACGATTCGGTTGGAAATCATGCGGCGCGGTGAGCTCGCGTTTGGGGGTGAAACCACGCTCGCGCAGCTGAAGCGAAAGCCGGCCGAGCTCGTGTCGTTCTTGTTCCGCGACAATAGCTTTCCGAGCGGCGTGCTACTGATGACCGGGACCGGTATCATTCCGCCGAATGATTTCACGCTAGCCAGCGGCGACGAGATTCGGATCGAGATCGAAGGCGTCGGACGCCTCGTGAATACGGTGGCGCCGTGACCACGGCCGATGCGGCGTTGGTTACGGCAGAGTCGGCGTTCTCCGTGTATCGCAGGGTCGAGCCGGAGCGACGCGCGGCGCTGCTCGAGAGCATCGCCGACGAGCTCTTGGCGCTCGGCGATGAGCTCTTGACGGTGGCTGATGGTGAAACGGGGCTCGGGCTACCTCGGCTGACGGGTGAGCGGACGCGCACGGTCAATCAGCTGCGATTGTTCGCTTCCGTGGTGCGCGAGGGTTCGTGGGTAGAGGCGCGCATCGAACGCGCGGATCGCGCGCGGCAGCCGCCCAAGCCGGACTTGCGGCGCCTTTTGATACCGCTCGGGCCGGTGGTGGTGTTCGCGGCCAGCAATTTTCCGCTCGCATTTTCGGTGGCGGGTGGCGATACGGCTTCTGCGCTCGCTGCCGGTAACCCCGTGGTGTTAAAAGCGCACCCGGCACATCCGGAAACGGCGCGGCGCGTTGCAGCCGCCGTGGCGCGCGCTGTCGCGCGTTGTGAGCTACCGGCCGGCGTGTTCACGCTCGTGAGCGGCGCGGACTACGAGCTGGGGTTGTCGCTAGTGCGGCATCCGCTCGCTAAAGCGGTAGCGTTTACGGGGTCGCTCGCGGGCGGGCGAGCCCTGTTCGACGCGGCCGCGGCGAGGTCGGAGCCGATCCCGGTGTATGCCGAGATGGGCAGCACCAATCCGGTGTTCGTGCTGCCGGGTGCGCTGGCCGAGCGAGGCGCAGCGCTGGGGCGCGCGCTCGGTGACTCGGCCACGCTCGGCACCGGGCAGTTTTGCACGAAGCCTGGTCTGGTGTTCGCGTGCGAAGGTGCGGGCTTCGACGATCTCGCGCAAGCGCTCGGCGCGCAGGTCTCGGGCAAGGCGCCGACGAAGATGTTGTATCCGGAGCTCGCCAACCGGTACCGGCTCGGCGCGGAGTTGCTCGCACAAACGCCCGGCGTCGCGCAGCTCGGTCAAGCGACGCCCGCGGAAGGCCAAGGATTGGGGCGTCCCCTCGCCTCGCAGGTCGATTTCAGCCAATTTGCGCACACTCCGGCTCTTCAGGGTGAGCTTTTCGGTCCCTCCACTCTGCTCGTGCGGCTCGACAGCTCGGCTGATTTCGTGCGCGCTGCTCGCCTGCTCGAAGGGCAGCTCACCGCAACCGTGCACGGCACAGAAAGCGACTTGAGCCACGCGGACGCATTGCTCCACGAGCTCGAGCGCAAGGTCGGGCGATTGCTATTCGGTGGCGTGCCGACGGGCGTCGAAGTTTCGGCGGCAATGAATCACGGCGGTCCGTATCCGGCGAGCACGGATGTGCGCAGCACCTCTGTCGGCACCGCAGCCATCACGCGCTTTGCGCGACCGCTTTGCTATCAAGATGCGATGCAGTCGGTGTTGCCGGTGGAGTTGCGCGATCGCAACGCGCGCGGTATCTGGCGATTGCTCGATGGCAAGCAGACGCGCGACGATGTGAGCGCGAGCTCCTGATGAGCTCGATGTTCGATACGGATGAAGCGGAGCTGTTCGATGTCGTAACGCGCGCACCAGGCCCCGCCGGTAGCCTGCCGGTGACGGCCGACGACTTACTGCGCAAGCCGAGCGGCGATCTGTTCGGCTGGACGCAGGACGTCGGGATGGGGCTGCCGCCGCGCGAGCTGGGACGACCCGAAGTGTTGGTGCTGTCGACCAGCGGTGGGCTGCGCGGTCCCGGCGGTGAGCCCGTTGCGCTCGGGTATCACACCGGACATTGGGAAATCGGCTTGTTGGTCGAGGAAGCGGCGCGCGCGCTGCGGAAAAGTGGCTGCATTCCGTTCGCCGGCGCCTGCACCGATCCGTGCGATGGGCGCACCCAGGGCACGACCGGCATGTTCGATAGCCTGCCCTTTCGCAACGACGCTGCCATCGTCCTCCGCCGCTTGATTCGATCGTTGCCTACCCGCCAGGGTGTGATCGGCGTCGCGACGTGTGACAAGGGTTTGCCGGCCATGATGATGGCGCTGGCGGGGGCGCCGCATTTGCCGGTCGTGCTGGTGCCGGGCGGGGTGACGTTGCCAGCGAGCGACGGCGAAGACGCAGGCCGCGTGCAGACGATCGGAGCGCGCTTCGCGCACGGCCAGTTGTCGCTGCAAGAAGCTGCCGACTTGGGCTGCCGTGCGTGTGCGTCGCCGGGCGGCGGTTGCCAATTTCTCGGAACCGCGGCGACGTCGCAGGTAGTGGCCGAAGCGCTGGGTCTGGCGGTACCGCACAGCGCATTGGCGCCTTCGGGTCAGCCGATTTGGCGCGAGGCGGCGCGACGCTCCGTAGCCGCACTGGCGGCGCAGCGCGCTCGCGGCATTGGCAACCGCGATGTACTGACAGCGGCGGCGATCAAGAACGCGATGGTCGTGTTCGCCGCGGTCGGCGGGTCGACGAACTTACTGCTGCACCTACCGGCCGTGGCTCACGCGGCTGGGCTCACGGCGCCAAGTGTCGAAGAATGGGCGGACGTGAACCGGCGCGTGCCGCGGTTGGTCGATTGCCTCCCTAACGGCATTCACCCGACGATTCGCGTGTTCTTGGCCGGCGGCGTGCCTGAGGTGATGCTTCATCTGCGCGATTTGGGCTTGCTCGAGCTGGACGCGCTCACCGCCTACGGCACCCGCTTGGGCGACGCACTCACGGCCTGGGAACGCTCCGAGCGACGCGAACGGCTGCGCGCGCGCTTGCTCAGCGAAGACGGAGTCGACCCGCGGCGCGTGATCATGGCTCCCGCCGCCGCCGCTGCCGCCGGCATGCGCTCGACCATCACTTTCGTGACCGGGAACCTCGCGCCTGGCGGCGCGGTCGTGAAAAGCACGGCCATCGATCCCACGACGCTCGACGACGAAGGCGTTTACCGGCTCGTCGGGCGCGCGCGTGTATTCACGACCGAGCGCGCCGCGATCGCGGCCATCAAGAGCCAAGGGGAAGACGCCATCCGGGCTGGCGATGTTTTGATTTTGTGCTGCCGTGGGCCGCTGGGTGCGGGCATGGAGGAGTCGTATCAAGTCACCGCTGCGCTCAAGTACTTGACCGACGCGCGCCAAGTCGCGCTCCTCACCGACGCGCGCTTCTCCGGCGTCTCGACCGGTCCGTGCATCGGTCACGTCAGCCCGGAGGCACTCGCGGGCGGTCCGCTCGGCAAGCTCCGCGATGGTGATCGCATCCGCGTCGTCGTCGATACCCGCCGCCTGCACGGAAAGATCGAGCTCGTGCGCACGAGCAGCAGCGACCCGAACGGCTTCGAGCCCGACGACATCGAGCTCACCCGCCGCAAATCCCGCGACGATCTGGCTCCAGATCCCGAACTGCCCGACGACACACGGCTGTGGGCAGCGCTGCAAACCGCGAGCGGCGGCGTCTGGCAAGGCGCCGTGTTCGACGTGCCAAAGATCCTGGCCGTGCTCGAGGCTGGTCAGCGCGCTCTGGCGAACCAGCAGTAGCGCGTCAGCTGCGTGATTCGGGCCGGCGTGGCACGGCCCGACGGCCTGAGGTAGCATCCACCTCGGCAATGGGAACGGGGCCTCAGCTAGGGAACTCACGAGTCGGGTCCGCGCGCCGAAGCAGGCGCTGCGGAGTGACCTGCTCGCTACTCCTCGGATGGCTGAGCCTTGCGTGCGATGGACAGTTTCGCGTGGGCGAGATGGACATCGACGTCTCCGACAATGCGGCGACGTCGATGGGAGGCTCCGGCGTCCTCTCCGGCACCGCCGGCACGACCACGGTGGGCGGCGCCGGCCCGGACATCGCGGAGATGGGCGCCGCAGGCGCAGGCGGCGCGGACACGGTGTGTGACGTCCCGACCTATGAGGTAGCAGCGCTCGAGCCTCCGTTCGCAGCGCCCGAAGTCGTTTGGAACCGCCTGAGCCTATGGCTGAACGGTGACGTCATCGAGCCACCCATTCCGCTCCCCGAGTCGACGACTTACAGGTGGGCAGGACAGGTCGCGGTGGCGGCGTTCACGCTGAGCGAACAACTCGACGTCAACCTGGCTGCGCACGCCAAGCGCCGCTTCTTGGAGAATTCCTTCGATCTCGAACCCGGCTCCATGGCGCTGGACTATTGGACCAATCGCCTGAAAGAGAGCGGCGACCCGCTGCAGCTGCTCTACGCCACGCCGGACGACGACCATCGCGTGGGCATCTTTGGTGATCCCGAGTGGCTGACTCGTCACCCGCGGGCCGTTTCGCGCGGAGTCAACATCTTGCGCGGCGTTTTCAATCAGGTCGTGCCGCCACCTCCGCCGGCGGTGGACAGGACGCTGCCGGATGTTCAGGCAAACCTGACCATGCGTGAACGGCTCGAGCAGCATCGCGCCAAGTCCACGTGCAACGCCTGTCACATCATCATCGATCCACTCGGTCTGTCGCTCGAGCACTTCGATGAGACGGGCAACTACCGCGAGCTCGATGCCGATCAACCGATCGACAGCTCTGGCACGTATCGCTCCAACTTCGGCGGCGAACAGTTCACCTTCACCAGTATGGAAGACCTCGCACCACAGCTCGCCAGCAGCTGCCAGGCGCGCATCTCTTTCGCCGATCTGCATCTCAAGCGCGCTCTTCTCGATGCCGGCTTGCTGATGGGGGACGAGGACATCGCGCTCGAGCACCAAGAAGACCTTGCGCGCGTCCGCCAAGCCTTCTTGCCCCGGCAAGAATACGCAACGCTGATCTTGGCGATTGCCCAGACCAGCGCCTTCTTGCGTTAGCGATTACGATCGAGACCCGGCACCGGCACGTTAGCTTCTGCAAGCGAGCTGCAGCTGGGCAGCCCAAGAACGAACCAAGCGGTCACCTGGCCACCTGATTTCTCCCAATTAGCTGGCTTCGGCGGCGAATGCGCGCCGGCGGTTCGGCGGCGAATGTGCGGTTCTTCCAAGTCTTTGCGGACGGCTTGCAAGAAGAAACGGAGCGCTCCACGTAGCTTGAGCTCATCGCAGTCGAGGTCCGCGCGGGCTGCCATGGCTGCTGCGGGTCGCCTTCGCGTCCTGGAAGGAACAAGCGGATGAGCTCCACCATCGATCGGCAATCACGGGCCAACCGTGAGCTGGACGTCCCTTCGACGCTGCGGGGCCCGCAGGGTCTCGCGGCGATCGCGCTCCTGGCGCTGCTCGGCAGCGCGTGCGCAGGAGACCCAGCCATTTCGGGTCAAAACCCAATGGGCGGAACCGGCGGTTCTGCCAGCGCCACCGGCGGCACCTCACCGGGAGTTGCCGGGAGCTCGACCACCACCACGGCCGGTACCGGAAGCGGTACGGGCGGCACGGCCGCGACCAGCACGGGTGGCGTGATGCTCCGCCTCCTCACCCAAACTGAGTATCGCAATTCGATCAAGTCGCTGCTCGGCGACGTGACGGCGCAGCTCACCCTGCCGAACGACACGTCAATCGCGGGGTTCGTCGCGGTCGGCGCCGCGCATGTCTCGGTGAGCGCAGCAGAGGTGTACGAAAGCGCGAGCCTCGCGGCGACGGCAGAGGTCTTCGCCGACGCGCAGCGCTGGCAAGAGCTGGTGGGGTGCCAGCCCCAGCCGGATCTCAGCGACGCTTGCGTCACGACGTTCATTCAAAGCTTTGGCAAGCGCGCGTTCCGCCGCGACCTCACGGCCGAAGAGGTTCAGCAATGGGTGGGAGTGGCCAAGAATGCCGCAATGCTGGCCGGCAACGCCGCGCAGGGCCTGGCTTCGGTCACGTCGGGCCTGCTGCAGTCCCCGAACTTTCTGTACCGCGTCGAGACCAACAAGCTCGACAGCAGCAATGGTCGCCTCAAATACGACGGTCTGTCGATGGCGACGCGGCTTTCGTACTCACTGAGCGGCGGACCGCCCAGCGCGGAGCTATTGGCGGCTGCGGCTTCCGGTCAGCTCGATACCCCCGAGGGTGTTCGGGCTGCGGCCACGCCGCTCCTCGCAGACGCTGGCTCCGTGGATCGCCTGGTGGCGTTCTTCACCGAGTTTGCAGCGGCCCAGCAAGTGCTGGTGAAGACGAAGAGCACCACGCTGTTCCCGATGTACAACGCGGCGCTCCAAAGCTCGATGTTCCAGAGCGCGCAGCTCTTCGTCAAGAACGTGGTGCTCGCGCCGGGTGCCGATGTGCGCTCGTTTTACGATAGCAATCAGGCGTTCACGGATGCTGCCCTCGCCCCCATCTACGGCGTTCAGGCGCCGGCCTCCGGCTTTGCTCAGGTCACGTTGGGTCCGGAGACGGGTCGCGCCGGCATCTTGGGGCAGCCCGCCGTGCTCGCAGGCGAATCGCAGCCGGATCGCAGCTCGCCGACCCGACGCGGCGTATTCATCCTGCAAACGCTGCTCTGTCAAATACCGCCGCCGCCTCCGCAAGGTGTGAACACCGCGCTGCCTCAAGATCCGAACGCCACGGAGCGCCAAATTCTCGAGCAGCACCGCGTCAACCCGGCTTGCAAAGCCTGCCACGCTGCGTTCGATCCGCTCGGCCTGGCGCTCGAGCACTTCGATGCGATCGGCCAGTACCGAGCGACCGAAAAGGGGCTGCCCATCGACGCGACCGGCGCCCTCGAGGGCGTGCCTTTCGACGGCGCCGCGCAGCTCGGCAGCGTCTTGCGCCAGAACGCGACGGCCATCAGCTGCTTGATGCGCAACTTCTATCGCAACGCGAACGCTCGCACCGACGACCAGGTGGACACCGCGCCGATCGAAGCGATGGTGCAGGCGCTCGCCACGCGCAACTACGTTTGGCGTGACCTGGTCGCCGACTTCGTGGCCAGCGACGCATTCCGCTCCGCCCCGGCTCTACCTGCAGGGAACCCCTAACCATGGAAATGTTCAAAAAGCTCAGGGTCTCTCGCCGCTTCGCGCTGCGCGGCGCGCTCTCGGGGATAGGTGTTGCGCTGTGGCTGCCGGTGCTCGAAGCCATGTGCAACGACAACGGCACCGCATTCGCGGCCGGCGAGCCGCTCCCCACGTCGTTCGGCATATTTTTCTGGGGAAACGGCGTCCATCCGCAGCTGTGGACGCCGGGCACGACCGGAAGTGGCGACGCCTGGCAGCTCTCACAAAACCTGCAGGACTTCAAAGACGTCAAAGACTCCATGACGCTCGTGACTGGCCTCGACATGCTCGATGCCAAGTTCAAAGGTCACGGCTGGGGCGTGGTTTACGTGCTGGCCGGAGGCGACGGTCACCCCTGCGTGGTCACGTCGGACATCGACGGCGGGGGCCACCAGTTCGAGAGCGCCCAGGCTACCCAGTACATGCCGACGGTGGACCAGACCATTGCCGACGCCATCCACACGAACGAGCCGTTCAAATCGCTCGAAACCGGCATGATGAAGTACACCGGCATGAGCATGGGTACCGTGAGCGACGCCATCGCGCACCGCGCGCCGTACAATTTTTTGGCGCCCGAACGCAGCCCCGCGAACCTGTTCAACACGCTGTTCAAGACCGGCATGCCTCCCGCCACGGATCCGGGCATGCCGACGGACGTCTCCGGCAAGCTGCGCAAGAGCGTGCTCGATGCCGTCTTGGCGGACGCAAATCGGCTAAAAATGAGCCTCGGCACGGTGGATGCGCAGCGCGTCGATGCGCACATGGACAGCATTCGCGCGCTCGAACAGCGCATTCAACCAATGTCCGGCACCGGCGGCACCAGCGGCAACGGTGGCGGCTGCACGAATCCGGAAGCACCGCCCGCGACGCTCGCCGACTTGACCGCGCAGAGCCAGGCGATGAACAAGCTCATCACCGCGGCCGTCGCGTGCAACCTGACGCGCGTGTACTCGCACTTGTGGTCGGGCGCGCGTGACGATAACCACTACCCCATCATCCAGCTCGACACCGAGCACCGGTGGGCCTACGCAGGAATCCAAACG
>JBEHXA010000157.1:0-13084 GCA_048498935.1 Myxococcota bacterium | reverse complement strand
CCGGCTCGAACGCCATCGTCGGGCCTGACGGCTCGCCGATGGCGCACGTTCATTGCGGCGCCGATCAGGGCGAATGTTTCCGGATCGCGGGCGAGCTCTGTCCGAGCGGCTACGACATGCAGCCAGTGCTGCGCGGTAGCGACGGCAACTTCCTGGTGCGCTGCCGCGCGGCGCGCGCCGTCGTGGCCGAAGCGCCGCCGCAGCCGCCAGCGGCTGCTCCATCGAACTGCCCCACCCTGGTGGTCGACGCCGCTCAAGCCAAGTCGCCGCAGCGCTGGCCTCCTGCTGCCGAACCCTGGACCGCCGCCAACCCGTGGCCACGTAACGAAATGAAGTCCAGCGCTCCCGCTTCGGCTACCGCGCCCGCGCCCGAAGTCGATCTCGGCTATTAGCGCGCACGCGAGCGAGCCGCGTGCGCTAGCCCATGAGCGAGAGCACGAGTTTGACCACGCCGTAACCCACGAGCGGCCCCGCAATCCAGAAAGCGCGCATTGGCCCGATGGAGAAGGCCGCACCGCTCGCCGCCGCGTAACCGAAGTCCGCGATCATGATGGCGACGCCCGCGCCCACGAGCCTCAAGCCCGGCATCATGCGCGTGAGTACCGTCTCCATCGACGGCGCTTCGCTCGGCAGCGCGCGCACGGCCGGGCTGCGTAGCGCGCGCGGCGAGCTGGCAAGCTCCGGACTCAAACCACCGGCGGGCCTGCGCACATTCGCCGATTGCAACTGCTCGAGCGCGTCCCCGCGCATCACGGAGATGTGCATGCCGTCGTCGTGATCGCCCAACGCAGGCGCACGGCCCGGCGCGGCTGCCGCACCAGCGCGCTTTACGGGCGCTGCCGGCGGCAAGCTGAGCGTGAGCTCGGGAAATGACGCGGCACCGGGCACACGCATCGTCGCGTCTATCTCCGTGAGCAAGCTCGACGGCGGCCCCCCGCCGAGATCCGGCGGCGGTACCGAGTCTTGCGTCGAAGGCACAGCGACGGTGATGCGTGGCGTGCTCACACCGGCTGCGGCCTCGAGCTCGTCCCAGAACGCGCCCAGGTCGTGAAAGCGATCCTTGGGATCGACCGCGAGCGCCTTCTTGAACGCGGCCTCCGCGCGGGCGGGCAACTTGATGCCAAAGCTGCCCGGGGTGGGTCGCTCCTGCTCGTTGATGCAGGCGCCCATCACTGCGGGCGCGTCGCCGTCGAACGGAGCCTGGCCAGTGAGCGTCTCGACCAAGCACAGCGCAAAGCCCCACACGTCCGTCCACGGCCCGGTCTGGCCGTAGCGCTTGGGTAGCCACTGCTCGGGAGCGCCGTAGGCCGGCGTGAACGCCGAAATACCGCCCTGCTCGGCCGAGACGCGCCCGACCATCTGCGTAGCCGCGCTCCGCACCTTGCCGATGCCGAAGTCCAAGATCTTCATCGTCTCTTGGCCATGCACCTTGGCCAAGAACAGGTTCTCCGGCTTGAGATCGCGATGCAGGATCGAGAGCGGTGTGCCGCCAGGTCCCGGGAACTTGTGAGCGCACTCGAGCGCGCGCGCCACCGGGCCCATCATGCGCACCACGCGCGTGAGGTCGAGCGGAGCCTTACCGGCGCTGCGGCGCCGAGCGATCACGCCCTCGAGCGATTCGCCGTCGAGCCACTCGAGCGCGATGAACGGCACGAACGGATGCTTCGAAGTCTCGAGCGTGCCGACGTGGAGCGGCCGCACCACGCTCGGGATCAGCGCGGAGAGCCGAAACAGCACCTCGCCCTCTTCCTGAAACTTCTGCAAGAACGCCTGGCGCTGCTCGGCCGTAAAGGCGCCCGGAATCTTCAAGCACTTGAGCGCGACCGCGGCCTTGAAGCCCTCGTGGTGCGCTCGATAAACCACCCCGAAGCCGCCCTCGGCAACGACGCGCTCCACGCGGAACACGGCCGCTTGCAGCGAGCCGACGATCCCGAAGACGTCTTCTGCCATCCTTCCAGGCTAGATCGGACTGCCCGGCGAGCGCCAGCCGCGGTTAGCGGCGGGCCGCGCTGCGACGTCGACGGAGCCGGATCGCCCCGATTCCAGCGATCAGCAGCAGGCTGCCGCCCGCTTGTCCGAGCGGAGCACCCATGACCACACGGCAACCGCAGCCCGATTTCGCAGCCTCGGCGGGCTTGGCGTTCGCGGCACCGGCGCTGCCGTCAGCCGCTTTCGGCTGCGCCGCGACACCCAAGCCGAGCTCGGGGATCGGACTCTTCACCACCTCGGCGAGCTTGATCTGCGTGTGGCTCTTGCGCGTGAGGTCGTCGGCGATCCACGTCTTGCGGAGGCCGCGGTAGTCGCGACCCGCCTTGCCCCAGCGGTAGCGGTCCGGGCTCTCGCACTGGATCACCGGCACCCAAGGGTGGAAGTTGTTGTAGCGGATCTGCAGCTTGTTCTGGTCGCCGGTCTTGACGGCCGTGGTTGCCTCGCCGTCCTTGCCCTTCGGCTGCGCGATGCCGCCGCTCGCCGCGGGCGCCTTCGCGAGCTGCGGATCGTTCGGCAAGCCCTGCGCGTCGTAGCGGTAGTGGAGCCGCGAAACGACGTACTTGTGCCGCGATAGCAGCGCTTGGCGCTCGACCACGGTCGCGCGCTCTTCTTTGAAGACCTTTTCGCGCTCGCGCTTTTCCTTGGGCTTCAGCGCCTTGATCGACTCCTTGAACGCCTTCTCTTCGTCCTTGGTCAGCTCCGGCGGCTTGGGATGACGCTCGGCGTCCGGCACCGATTCTTCGAACACGTCACCGCCCAGGCTCAAGAGCTCGTGAATCATCAGCGGCTCGGTCGCACAGGGCTGACCGCAACCGTCCGCCGGCCAGGCGTACTCGGACAGGAACGTGCGCGGCTGCTGCTTGAGAATGAGATCGTACAGGGCGTTGTAAAACTCGCCGACGCGCTCCTTGGCGCTGAAATCCAGCTGCACATTGGTCGGCGGAAAGATCGTCTTGTAGTTCTTCGCCTCGTAGCGAGCCTCTGGGTCGATCACGAAGATGATCAGCTCCTGCTCCTTGGGCGCGTTCAGCAAGCCGAGCCGGCTGGGGAGCGTGTCGAACGGCTCGCCGGTCGCAAAGCGCACGGGCGAAAGCTGCGCACGATCTCCACCGACGAGCTCGATGCGCTTCGGATCGACCTCCGCAATCAGCGGTTTCATAGCCTTGTAAGGCTCGAGCGCGGCTGACGTGCCTTGCGGGGCCTTGTAGCCGTGGCTCGAGAGCCACGCCGTTACGTCAGCGCCGGCATCGAGCAAGGTGAACTTGTATTCGCCTTCCTTTTGCTTGGCTTTGACGTCGAGGAATAGCTCCTTGGCCGGCTTCAGCGCGCTGCCTTCCGGCGCGGGAGCTCCACCGCCGAGCGGTCCGCTAGCGGCGCCCTGCACCTTGAGGTTGCGCTCCCACTCCTGCTCGACCGGACCGGGATCGCAAGGATCCTGCTCCCAGTACTCGTGAAAGCGCGGAGCACTGAGCGAGTCCAATCGATCGAGGAAGTCACGCTTGAGCGTCGTCACCTTGGCGGGCGTTACGTCAGCCGGCACCATCATCACGAGCGCGAAGCCCTCGAGCGGCCCCTCGTAGTCGGGCATGACGCTGACGACGGTGTCCGACCCCTTCTTCATCACCGCGATCTCGGTCGAGTAAGTCTTGACCGGCTCGGAGCCCTTGGCGGCGAAGAACCCGGGAAACGCGAGCGCCGGCACTGGGGCCGACAGCGCAGCAAGGGCAAAGGTCGCCGCGCCGAGCAGGCGTCGGGGGGTGGCAAGCTTCATGGCGGGCGAAGGCTACACCAAGCGAACGTCTAAATTCCACTGTAGCTGTGAGAGAAATTCGCCCATTTTCATGGCTAGTGCGGGTCTCGAGGCGGTGTTCTGGTAGCGATCGGCGCATGAGCGAGCTCAGCGAGCTGGCGAGGGTGCGAAAGTCCCTGCTCGGCCGCGCGAGCCGTCCTCTCGACTTGCCACGGCGCGCGGCGGTCGCGCTCTTGCTCAGCGAGCAACAGAGCGAGCTCGCGGTGCTGCTGGTGCGTCGCGCCGAGCGCGCTGGAGATCCATGGTCGGGACACATGGCCTTGCCGGGTGGCCATTTCCACCCCGAGGACGGCGACTTGCTCGTCACCGCACGCCGCGAAACGCACGAGGAAGTCGGGCTCGATCTGAGCCGCGCCGAGCTGCTCGGCAGCCTCGACGACATCACGCCGATGCGAAGCTCCGCGCTCGCGGTGCGCCCGTTCGTCTTCTGGCTGAGCGAGCCGGTCACGCTCGGCCTCTCGCCCGAAGTTGCCGAAACGCTCTGGGTCCCACTGAGCCAGCTCGCGGCGGGTAGCCTCCGTCAGGTCCGCGAGGTGGAAGTGCAGAGCACGCGACTCAGCGTGCCGGCGTATGTGATTGAAGACCGAATCGTCTGGGGCATGACCTTTCGGCTGCTCGAAGACTTTCTTGCCAAGATCAGCCCGTCAGCCTGATGCTTGGACGAACCTTCCGGCAATGCTAGAGCGCGCCCCGATGTTGCTCGCCGACGTCACCGTCCCGTCCCCCACGCTCGCCCGCGCGCGCGGAGGGGCGTCGTGACGAGTTTCAAGGCGGGCGGTCGCGCCCTCGCAGTCGCGGACGTCATGGTGCTCGGGTACCTCACGGCCTTGAACCTGGCGGTCGCGCTCGCCCCGCCCCACCCCCTGCGCTTTCACTGTCAGCTGCAGGTGTTCGGCCTGCTGGCGCTGTTCGTCGTGTGCGGGGGGCTCGTCCGCTGGGGTTTCATCGCTCCGGGGTTCTGGGCCGCGCTGGTTTACCGGATCGGCATCTACGGCTCGGTGCAGCACAGCTACTTCCTGTTCAAGCACCTGCTACCGGTCATCAATCCGGGCACGCTCGATCATCAGCTGTTCATGCTCGACCACCACCTGTTCGGCTTCGAGCCGGCGGTGTGGCTCGATCAGTTCGTGACGCCGATGACGACCGAGTGGTTCGCCTTCTTCTATTTCTGTTACTTTTTCCTGCTGGCGACGCACGTGCTGCCAATCTTGTTCGGCGCGCGTGACCAGCTCCTGCTCGGCGAGTTCATGCTGGGGATGCTGGCCATCGTTTGCGTGGGCCACACCGGCTACCTGCTGGTGCCGGGCTTCGGCCCGTACAAGGCGATGCCCGAGATGTTCAAGCACGAGCTGCCCGGCGGCTTGTGGATGGACGTGGTGTGGAGCACCGTGCGCTCGAACGGCGCGATGAAAGACATCTTTCCGTCGCTGCACACCGCGGGGCCGAGCTTTCTGGCGATGTTCTCGTTCCGCAACCGCGACCGGTTGCCGTTCCGCTACACCTGGCCGCTGCTCACGTTCTTTTCTGCAAACATCATCGTAGCGACCATGTTCCTGCGCTGGCACTACGTGATCGACGTGCTGGCCGGGTTTGCGCTCGCCACCACTGCAGCCATCGCGGCCCCCAAGATCACTCGCTGGGAAGTGGCACGTCGCCGCGCGGGCGGGCTCGGCCAGCTCGTCCCGCAATTTCACCGGGATCCAAAGCAAAACAGCGCGCCCGACGGCGTCGGACGCGCTGCTGCTTAGCTTGGGCGGCGGGTCGAGGCGCGTGCCCCGACCCGTGCGCTCGAGCCGGCTTTACTTCTCGAAGACCTGGGCGGCGGCGACGCCGGAGCCAGCCGAGACGGTCATCACGACCTTCATCATGCCGCTCATCGGGAAGGCCCACTTGAAGCAGTTGGGCTTGTCGCCGACGATCGCGTTCGCGCCCACGGAGTTATCGGCCGCCATGGTGGCTGCGGGCAAACCCGGGATGGCCACGGCCGGCACGAGCGAGATGTCGAGGTTCTGGATCGGGGGCAAGCCGACGCCCACGACCGTGTAGCACTTGCCCGGGTTCATCTGCACCTGAGCCTCGAGCGACTGACCTTGCTGGAAGTTACCGGCAATGGCCGAGCCCACCGGCTTGGCACCCGCCATCGCGTGCTGCGCGCCGAGCGGAGCGATGAGCTGCGTGGCAGCAGCAGCCGCTGCGGGATCCAGCGCTTGCGCGGTCGGACCCGCCGCAGTCGTCGCAACGACACCCGGAGGAACCGCGACGCCCGTTGCGGGCGGAGCCGTGGTCGCCGGAGGAGCCGTCGTGGCCGCCGTGGGAGCACCGGGTGCAGCGCCTTGCGTCTGGCAGAACTTGCCGTCGAAGTACTGCCCCGGAGGACACTGAACGGCACCAGGCTGACCGGTCTCGGCGGACTTGTCGCCGCCGCCGCAGGCCGCGAGCAGGCCGACGCTGCTCAGTAGAAAGCTCATCGCAATGTGTCGAGACATGCCGTTACTCTCCTCATTTAGTGGCAAGCGCCACGCCACGCTCTGGGCGGGGCTTCCGTTTTTCTAGTCGAAGTACAAGGGCCGCAGAAGGCCCAACTCGCTTGGGCCGAAATTCTGGGTCGTTTGCGGGTAGCACTTCGCTAAAACGCCCCACGCCCCCGCTCCTTACAGCGGGGGGTGAGGCGTACGGAGAGCAGCCTCGGGATCGCGACTAGCGCGAGCAGAAGCCTTCGTAGTCGATGTACTCCTTGATGGTCGGGTTCTCGCCGCAGGTCGGGCAGGCCTTATCGCGGCGCAGCTTGAGCGTGCGGAACGTCATCTTGAGGGAGTCGTAGGTGAGCAGGCGGCCCTTGAGCACGTCGCCCTGACCGAGGATGAGCTTGACCGCCTCGGTGGCCTGAATGATGCCGATCGCGCCGGGCAAGATGCCGAGCACGCCAGCTTCGGCGCAGGACGGCGCGAGGTGCGCGGGCGGGGGCTCCGGATAGAGGCAGCGGTAGCACGGGCCGTCGAAGGGCATGAAGGTCGTGACCTGCCCGTCGAAGCGGAAGATTGAGCCGTGAATGACCGGGATCTTGTGAAAGAGCGAGGCGTCGTTCACGAGGTAGCGGGTCGGAAAATTGTCGCAGCCGTCGACGATGCAATCCCAGCCGTCGCCAAAGATGCGATCGACGTTGCTGCTGTTCACGCGCTCCTCGAACTTCACGACCTTCACATCGGGGTTCAGGTCGTTGATGGCCTTTTCGGCGCTCACGACCTTGGGCATGCCCAAGCGCGAGGTTGCGTGCAGAATTTGGCGCTGCAGGTTCGACGCGTCGACCGTGTCGGCGTCGACGAGGCCGATCTTGCCGACGCCGGCCGCCGCCAGGTACAGCGCTGCGGGCGAGCCGAGACCGCCAGCACCGAGTAGCAGCACGCGGCCCTTGAGCAGCTTTTCCTGACCCTTCTCGCCCACCTCGGGCAAGAGGATGTGGCGCGAGTAGCGGTCTTGCTGCGCTGGCGTCAGCGACACCGGCTCCTCGATCGGGTACTTCAAGTCCTTCCAGCGCACGAAGCCGGGGTTGGCGCTGAGCACGTTGGTGTAGCCGAACTCGGCGAGCGTCTTTGCCGCGAACGCGCTGCGCGTGCCGCCGGCGCAGTACAGGATGATCTCGGCGTTCTTGTCCTGGAGCTTTTGCTCCGCCTGCATCTCGAGATGCGCGCGGGGGATATGGACCGCGCCCGGGATGAACCCCGCCCGGTACTCGTCCTTCTCGCGCACGTCGACCAGCGTGAAGGGTTTCTCCTTGCGCTGCTCCAGCCGAGCCTTGAGCTCGTCCAGGGACACCAGTTTCACGCTCTGCCGAATCTCGGCAAACAGGTCGCTATACGTCTTGGGCATGGGGGTCGTTTTATTCCCGACTTTTCCGATGTGGGAATCTTGCTGGGCAGTATTTGGCCTAACGGGGGGTCCGTCAAGGCCTCGGCCCAGGTGCGGGGCTGAAGCGCGGCCCGCGGGGCCCTCAAGCGGCCGTAGCCCGGGGCCGTAGCCCCCTGATAGAGTTCCCGATTCGCCGGTCCGAGGTTCCGCCCGGGGCCGGCTCCCCAAGGCATTCATGGCGCAAAATCGACTGGGTGAGCTCCTCGTCCGCGAAAAGCTGATCAGCTTGCAGCAGCTGCGCAAAGCGCAAGAAGAGCAGAAGAAGTCGGGCAGTAACCTCGGCTACACGCTCGCCAAGCTCGGTTACATCTCGGACGGCGAGATCACGAGCTTCCTGTCGACGCAGTACCGGCTCCCAGCCATCAACCTGGACGAGTACGAGATCGACGTCGAGGTCGTGAAACTCGTCTCGCGCGATGTTTGCGAGAAGCATCGCATCATCCCGGTCTCGCGCTCCGGCTCGTCGCTGATCGTCGCCATGAGCGACCCGACGAACCTGAACGCGATCGACGACATCAAGTTCCTGACCGGCTTCAACGTCGAGCCGGTCGTCTCGAGCGAGACCGCGATTCAAACCGCCATCGAGCGCTACTACAGCGCCGGCCCCTCCTACGAGGAGGTGATGGCCGACCTCGACCTCGGCGACGACGACATCGGCTTCGGCGACAACGAAGAAGAAGTGAACGCCATGGAGCTCGAGCGCGCGAGCGCCGACGCGCCCGTGGTGCGCCTGGTGAACGTGCTCTTGCTCAACGCGATCCGCAAGGGCGCGAGCGACATTCACTGCGAGCCGTACGAGAAAAAGCTGCGCGTTCGCTACCGCATCGACGGCGTGCTCCACGAAGAGATGACGCCGCCGCTGCGCCTGAAGGCGGCCATGGTGAGCCGCCTCAAGATCATGAGCCAGCTCGACATCGCCGAGCGCCGGCTGCCGCAAGACGGACGCATCAAGCTCAAGCTCGGCAAGGGCCGCGAAATGGACTTTCGCGTGTCCGTGCTACCCACGATGTGGGGCGAGAAGGTGGTCATGCGCCTCCTCGACAAGGGCAACCTGCAGCTCGACATGACGAAGCTCGGCTTCGATGCGGGCCCGCTCGCCGACTTCAAATGGGCCATCGATCAGCCCTGGGGCATGGTGCTCGTGACCGGTCCGACCGGCTCCGGCAAGACCACCACGCTGTACTCGGCGCTCTCCGATTTGAACAAGCCCGGCGTCAACATCAGCACCGCCGAAGATCCGGTCGAGTACAACTTGCACGGCATCAACCAGGTGCAGATGCACGACGAGATCGGGCTCAACTTCGCGATGGCCTTGCGCGCCTTCTTGCGCCAAGACCCGGACATCATCATGGTCGGCGAGATCCGCGACTTCGAAACCGCGGAAATCGCGGTCAAAGCGTCGCTCACCGGCCACATGGTGCTTTCCACGCTGCACACCAACGACGCGCCGGCCACCATCTCGCGCCTGCTCAACATGGGCGTCGAGCCGTTCCTCATCACCGCCAGCGTGAACCTGGTGCTGGCACAGCGCCTCGCGCGCAAAATCTGTGCGGATTGCAAGAAGCCTGCGGACATCGATCACCAGGCGCTGCTCGACCTCGGCATGAGCGAAGAGCAGCTCGCCAACAACCCGCAAATCATGAAGGGCGCCGGCTGCCAAACCTGCAACGGCAGCGGCTACAAGGGCCGCGTCGCCCTCTACGAAGTCATGCGCTTCTACGACGACCTCAAGGAGCGCGTCCTCCAAGGCGCCTCCGCCGCCGAGCTCAAACAAGCCGCCATCGCGCGCGGCATGCTCACGTTGCGCATGAGCGGCATCACGAAGATCCTCGCCGGCGTCACGACGCCGGAAGAGATCTTGCGCGTCACGATGGCGGATTGACGCTGCGTGCCCAAAAGGCGCGCCGAAAATCTAGTGCTTCAGGCGCGCCGCCGACGCGGATCCAGGAAGGCACCGCCGCCGATCACAACCTTCTTTCCGACGTTGTGTCCGGCCCACAGCACAACCGGTGTGGAAAGGCCCGAGAGCTTGTTCAGCTTCAAGTCCCCCGAAGCGCCGACGTAACCGACCACCCCCAACTACGTCATAGGTTCCATGCTCAGATCCGAACAAGGCTCGCTGACGGGTCCAGGCGGACGAGGTCGTCCGGATCGCTCGTCACAATTGCCTGTTTCGCGCGCTTCGCGCAAATCACGACGTGCGCGTCTGCGATGTCTCTCGTGCGGCTCGCACCCAGTAAGATTCCGACACTGGTCGCATCGACGGCGTCGAGCGAACGAAGGTCGGTGGTCGGTTGACGAATTAGCCGCGCCAGCCGCGCCTGCGTCGCCGGGCGCCGGATGGATTGAGCCAATGCTGTTGCTGGGACTGTCACACGCGCACCCAGCTCCTTGGCGCGAGCCAGTAACACGAGAACCTTGCGATCGTCGCGGTCGAGCGCGATAAGCGCTCCGGCGTCGAGAGTCACGCCGCTCATGCGGCTCGACCCCGGGCCCGCTTGCCCCGCCCTTTGCCCGGAGGCTTCAAGAGGACATCATCTGCCCAGGTCCGTTCCGCGCGCGTGAGCGGACCGCCTGTCTGATCGAGCGCGGACGCCAGGAGTGCCCCCCAACCGGCGACGTCGTTGAGCGATACCGCGACCGCGTGCTGAACGAACGCCGAGACACTGCTCGTCGAATCCGCTTCGACTAGGGCGCGGATCGCGGCCAGCTGATCCACGTCCAGGGTCACTGTTACCTTTTTCGTCGCCATACCAATTGCCATACCACAGGCGCGTCGCCCTTTCCAGCGCCGCCAGCCTGAGCGCGAGGCTCCGCTGTAATCGGCTCAATGACGCAAGTCAGGCCTTCGCCTTGCGCTGCGGCTGAGGGCGCAACCGGCTGTCTTTGGTCACCGCCCCGCTGCGAACTGGAACGCGCCAGTTGCGGCCGCACAGAGCGGGAAACGGCCAACCGCTGCGCCGGACTGGCGTGAACGCCCCCCATATTGCTGGCGAGTCGGACTGCACTCGGGGGCCGTTCGGTTCAACGGTCTCGGCGCATCAGAGACGCCATCGCACGCGCACACAAAAAAAGACCGGGCGGTTTCGTTGCTGCACAACGGACCGCCCGGGTAAGGGCTAACTCTGACCGGGAGCGATCAGAAGTTGTGGATGAAGGTGAAACGACCCCCGAGGTGATTGTCCTCGAAGGTGTCTTGGGTCTCGTAGCCGAGGAACACCATGAACGTGCTGTTCAGGCCGACGTTCGAGAGCATCGCGTTAACGCCGATCGGCAGGCTGAGCAGGTCGGCTTCGCTGTCGTGCGCCCAGTCGAGCTCCGGCCCGAGGGCGATGTAGTCGTTGAGCTTGTAGTCAGCGAACAGACGTCCGAGCAATTGGTTGCTCTCTCCGTCGAAGACCTTGTTCATGTAGTACTGGACCCAGAGCTCGCCGTAGATCGGCCCTGTACCGCCGGTGACATACAGCTGCGGGACCAGCGAGATGGCTTTATGCTCCACCCAACCGAATTGCATGCCCAGCATCGGCGTGATGATCACGGGGCCCGCGGAGATCGCAGGACCGACATCCAGCTCACCAGCGGCGAGGGGCCAGGGCGTCAGGTACATGTCGAACGCCAGGCCGACAGTGTCCGTCAGCGGGTAGGTGCCGCCGCCCCAGAGCTGCGGCGTGCCACCCCAATCCGAGTCGATGCGGATCCAGCCCGGGAGGGGCTTCGCACCCGCAGCCGGGGCTTCGACGGCAGCAGCGGCGGCGGGGGCCGGCGTGCTGGCTGCGCCCGAAGCCTCAGCCGAGGTCGGCGACGCTACGGGGTCGGGCGGCGAGGCCGGGGCGGTTGCGGCCGGTTCCTCGGCGTGGGCGGCGAGGGGGACCATGGCGCCGAGCGCGACTAGTGACGAGAGCAAAGCAATCTGGATTCGCATCGCAATCTCCGGGTTTAGAGGAGGTGGGCCGCGGGGGTGCGGCGCGGGGTTAGGTCTAGGCGGGTTTAGGCGGCCCAAGGTTGCGTGAACATTTCCAAAATGTTTCCAAGCCGGGAACTTGAGCAAATCCGCTCTGTTCCGTGGCTCAGACACGGCCCTGATCCGAGTTAAGAAACGCCCTGGAAACCCGATCGGACGGGCGGCGGGGAATTTTGGGCCGCTTGGCGCCGAGACACGCGCGCGTGCGAGCGCGCCCGGCGCTCGGTCCACGTGTCTGCGCCTACCACTCAGCTGACTGCCGGTGACGCTGCAGGGATGTTTCGGTTCGAGTCAGCGAGGCGCAGGGGGCGCGCCCGCTCCGCCCGCGACGCGACCTTCGATCATCATGCGCAGCTCTTCCGTGTCGTTGGAGCGGCCCATCGCTTCTTCGAGGGTGATCATGCGTCGCGCGTACAGCGAGTAGAGCGATTGGTTCAACGTCTGCATGCCGTGCTTCTGCTGGCCGACCTGCATCTGCGTATAGATCTGATGCACCTTGTCCTCGCGGATCAGGTTTCGGATCGCGGCGTTCGGCACCATGACCTCGAGCGCGAGGCAGCGTCCGGGCGCGCCGGCTCGCGGCAGCAGCAGCTGACTGATGACGCCCTCGAGCACGAACGAGAGCTGCGCGCGCACCTGCGACTGCTGGTGCGGTGGGAAGACGTCGATCACGCGGTTGATGCTCTGAATCGCCGAGTTGGTGTGCAGCGTGGCGAACACCAAGTGGCCCGTCTCGGCGATGGTCAGCGCGGCCTCGATGGTCTCGAGGTCACGCATTTCGCCCACTAGCACGACGTCCGGATCCTGCCGCAGCACGTACTTGAGCGCCTGCTTGAAAGTGCCGGTATCGCTGCCGACTTCGCGCTGATTTACGATCGAGCGCTTGTGCGGGTGCAGGTACTCGATCGGATCCTCGACCGTCATGATGTGCTGACGTGTCTCGTTGTTGATCTTGTCGAGGATCGACGCGAGCGTGGTGCTCTTGCCCGAGCCGGTCGGGCCGGTCACGAGCACGAGGCCGCGTGGCTTCGACGCGAGCTCCGCCACGATCGGCGGGAGCCCGAGCTCATCGAACGAAAGGATCTTGAACGGAATGGAGCGGAACGCGCCCGAGACCGCGCCGCGCTGCATGAAGATGTTGGCGCGGAAACGCGACAGGCTCTTCACACCGAACGAGAGATCGAGCTCCTTGTTTTTCTCGAACTGAATCTTCTGCTCTTCGGTGAGCACCGAGTAGCAAAGCTGCTTCGTCTCGATCGGCGAGAGCGGTGGCAACTTGAGCGGCACGATCGCTCCGTCGATGCGCAGGAGCGGGGGCGAGCCCGTCGTGATGTGCATGTCGCTCGCGCCCTTCTCGATCATCGCGCGTAGTAACTGATGCAGGTTGACCTGGAGGCCTTGATCGGCGCCGTTCATTA
>JBEHXA010000156.1:0-13138 GCA_048498935.1 Myxococcota bacterium | reverse complement strand
CACCGCCCGAGTCGGCGCTCGCGGCCTGCCCGAAGTGGATGCCCAGGGCAATCCGATGGTCGACACCTCCACGCCGATGCGCTGGCTCATCACCGTTTTCATCCCAGAAGGAAAAATGATGAGCCACTACGAGTTGAATTTCATCGGACTGACGGCCGAGCAATATGCAATCGATAAACCATTGCTTGAAAAGGTTGTCGCGAGCCTGAAATACGAAGATGGCACGCTCGCTCCGCAGCACGCTGGAAAGCATGGCGACACCCTGCTCGGTAAAGGCGTAGGGCAGGTATTTACGGTGCCGACCACGCCCCGGGGGTGGGGGGGAGGGGTCTTTTTCTGGGGCGGCTGGTGCGAACGGTGGTGAAGCCGGCGGTTCGGGGACCGTGGCGGGTGGTGAAAACGGCGGCGGTGGCGCGGGCGGTGTTGGGGGAAGGGGAGCGGGCGGTTCTGGCGGCCACACCGGGGGCATCACTTCGGTCTGGCCTTCAGACGGCTGCGGGCTCCCGTACGCCGGGACGCTTGGCATGCCGCAAACGATCGAAACGATGGGGACCAAAGAGCTCGGCTGCGCCGCGCATAGCGGGGACGGCACACCGAGGTGCGGACCGTGGACGGCGACGCGCACCTTTTACGTTCATGAGCCTGTCCCGTACGACGTCAATCAGCCTTACCCGCTGGTCATCCAAGCGCCCGGGTGCGGTGGCAGTGGCCGCGACGTTTATGCCCTGACTTCGGTCCCGAAGATGATTCGTGTCGGAGTCAGCCCCGGCCCCAACGACCTTGGACACGGGACGAACCCGGAACAGGGCTGCTTCGATGACAAAGAGGGCGACGACTCCATCGACTGGCCCTTTTACGAAAAGCTTTACGACAAGCTGAACGCCGAGCTGTGCTTCGATCGCAATCGCGTCTTCGCTTCGGGCAACAGCAGCGGGGCGTGGTTCGCCAACGAGCTTGGGTGTAAGTATGCGGGCGACGCTCAGCGGCCGATCCGAGCTGTCATGACCCATCGGGGCGGGCTACCGACCGACCAGAAGTACCTGCCGACGTGCAGCACTGCGCCTCTTGCCGGCATGTGGATTCACGAAGTGACTGACGCCACGACCCCGTTCGACGCAACCAAGGTGGCGCTCAACCGGGCGATGTCGCTCAGCGGCTGCCCCACGGGCCAGGTCTACGATACCTCTCAGTTCGAGGACTTTCTGATTCAGGGCTATGGCTATCCCGCGTGCAAAAGCATCGTCGGTTGCGATCCGCTGACGCCCCTCGTCGTCTGTCCCTTGCCAGGTAACGGCCGCAGCAGCCATGACGATCTTGCGAATCCCGGCTTCTCGGAATTCGTGAGGGCGTTCGAAGCGCCTCCGCTGCTCACCGAGTAGCTACCAGAGTCGGGCGCCGTGGTACCCTGCGTCGCAACCTGAGCGGAGGGCTTCATGTGGGTGCGCGTTGGATCGTTTCCCGTCAAACCTGAGCACGTCACGAATCTGAGCACGGCATACAACGAGCTCGCGATCCCGAAGGTGCGGGCCTTCCCCGGCAATCGCGCCTGCTTGTTGCTCGAGCCTCGTGCCGATGGTGAGCCCTTTTTGGTGATGACGATTTGGGACGATCGCGCCGCGGCCGATCAGTACGAAGCGAGCGGCGCAGCGGCCGAGGTGGTGGCTTTGGTGCGCCACTTCTTTGCCGGGCCACCGACGTTGCGGGCCTACGAGTCGGCGAGCGTCGCCGGTTTGAATTAGGCTGCGCTCATCGACACGCTCGACCCAATCCAAACCGCGGTGCGGCGTGCGACGCCGGGCGACATCCCTCAGCTGGTGCAGGTGCTGGCGCGCGCGTCGGTGGACGACCCGTTCTACGACTGGCTACTGCCGGGTGGAGCGCGCCGTGACCGCGCGCTCGTCGACTTTTTCACGCTGATCTTGTCGCGCATGTCGGGCGAGCTCGCCGATACGTACGTGACGGTCGACCAGGCTGGCATCGCTCTGTGGTTGGCGCCTGGGCAGCACGCGCTGTCGCTGGCGCAGCTCGCCCGGCTCGCGCCTGATTTCGTGAAGGTGCTCGGCTGGGGCGGCATCGGGCGCGGCCTGCGCGTGATGCGGCACATGGATCGCCTGCACGAGCGCTACGCGCCGCGCCGCCATTTCTATCTGTCGGTGCTGGCCGTTGCGCCGGGGCGCCAGGGGAATGGTTTGGGGGGCGAGCTGCTTCGGCCGGTGCTCGAGCTGTGCGACGCGCAGGGCATCGGGGCGTACCTGGAGACTGCGCGAGCGCGCAACGTGTCGTTTTACGAGCGGCAAGGCTTCGAGCTCCGGTGCCGCGAAGATCACC
The DNA here is from genome assembly GCA_048498935.1 of Myxococcota bacterium. GTDB lineage: Bacteria > Myxococcota_A > Polyangia > Polyangiales > Polyangiaceae > PMG-095. Next base: position 10,810 of record JBEHXA010000156.1, on the reverse strand, counting down.
CGGAGTTTCCGACCTTTTGGTGCTTTGCGCGCGAGCCGCGCCCAGGCTAGGCGCGGCCGTGTGGTTTTGAGAGCCGCATGAGCTACGTTGGGGAGCCTCGCCATGGCGGACGTGTTTCTTCATGCGCCCCAAGACTTTCGCAACTTGTGCGCGATCGCGCGGACGCTCGAAGTGCTCGGGCATGTGCGCTGCTACGTGTTCGATCCCTACCGCTTGATTCGTGAGCGGTACGGCAAGTCGCGCGCGCGCGAGCTGCGCGATGTTTCGGGTGGAGCCTTTCACAAGCTGCACTGGGAGCGCGTTGAGGATCCTGCTGCGTTCGTGGCGGCGTTTGCCGGGCGAGTGGTCGCGACCGTGGCTGCGAGCGATGCCGTACCGCTCACCGCGTTCAGCTTTCAGCCCGATGATTTATTGGTATTCGGGGGTGAGAGCCGCGGGCTACCGGCTGAGCTCGTCAGCGCGTGCGATGCGGCGGTGACGATCCCTTCGAAGGGGCAAACCCAGAGCCTGAACCTGGCCATTGCGCTCGGCGTCGTGGTGTTCGAAGCAGAGCGCCAAGGCGCGGTGCGGCTAGCGCCTGGTCGCGCTGCTTCGGCGGCGACGGCGCTGAGTCCGGGTTAGGGCTTCGAAAAGCCGAACGCCCACTCGCAAAGCTCGTCGGCGTTGGCGAGCACGTTTTGCGGGAGCGAGCAAAACTCGGAGTGCCCAAAGTCGACGGCCAGCAGGCTGGAGTTGTCGTACGGCGGAGCCGACGTGGACGTGGCGATCTCCATGCCCGGCCATCCGAGGCGCGTCGCGGTGGCCATGTGATTCTTGTGACCGCCGTCGTCGGTGCCGCTGATGCTGAAGCAGCGATTGCCCGGCGTGACGGCGGGCATGTCCATGACCCACGCGGCAGCCTCGGAAATGCCGGGCGCCGAGGTGGCCACCACGCGGTGTAGCGCCACGTACTTGGTGGCTGCTGCCGCGGTTTGTCCGCCGAACGAGTAACCGAACACGATCACGTCGTTCCAGCGCACGTTGCCTTGAGCGTCCAAGTAGTACGCCCAGTCGTCACCAGGGTCTTGCGCTTGCAAGTAGGTGAGGCCCGTCTTGACGCGATTCATGATGCTGTTCATCGGGCCGACGTTGGCGTCGCCCACGTCCTCGCCGCTCCAGCTCTCGAGGTAGTTCTTGCCTTGATCGCCGCCGGAGGCGTTGAAGTAGTCGAGCCCGATCGTGTGATAGCCGCGCTCGGCTGCCCAGGAGAGGCCGCCGCCGTTGTGCGGGCCGGTGCCGACACCGCCCAGACCGATCACGAGCTTCTTCTGCACCTTGGGCGCGCCCGCGTTGAAACGCGCTTGCTGGCTTCCACCGTGGAAGCTCGTGGCGCCGGGGGCTGCGTCGCCTGGTGTGAAGTTGATCGTCGTCGGTCCGTTGCCCGGCTGGATCATGATGTCGCGCGGTGGGGGCGTGTAACCGGGCTCGGCCGAGCCGCCGCCGGTGCCGCCCGTGGTGGGCACGCCGCCAGTGCTGGTGCTGCCGGCGCTCGCCCCTCCGGTGGACCCACCGGCGCCGGGATTCGTGCCGGCGCTGCCGCCGGTGGTCGCGCTTCCGCTACTGCCGCCTGCTCCGGGCAGCACCGTCGACCCGCCGGTACCGGCCGATGATTGGGTGGTGGACCCGCCCGACCCACCGTTGGCCGTCGACCCGCCCGGACCGGCATTGACCACCGAGCCTGCCTGACCACCGCTGCCGCCGGAGCCCGCTGGCAAGCCGTCGCTGCTGCTACAAGCCGCACTTCCGACCAGTGCGAGCGCCAACGTACAGTATGCACACCTCGAGTAAGCGGTGATCATCGCATCGCTTGAGTGGCCGCCACATTGGAAATCCTTGTAGGGCGGTGGACGAGAGGGGGCGCGATCCCACAATCGGCAGGACAGGAGTCGAGCGCGTTTCAGGGCTCAAAATGGTCCAAAGTTAGTGCGAATTTTAGGAAGGCAGCCTAGGTAACCCCGCACGGACCTACCGAGCCGCGCGTCGCACGGGGCGGTCTGGGTGAGGCGTCAGAACGGTGCTATGCGGTAGCGCTCGGCGATGGCAACGACGGCTGTCCCCTCGACACAACATCGCGACGGCGCGCTGAGCTACGCCAGCGGCGACCTCGTGGCGGGGAAGTATGTCCTCGAGGAGCTGCTCGGACAGGGCGGTATGGGCGCTGTCTTTCGGGCGCGCAACACCGCCATCGACATGCGGGTAGCGATCAAGCTGCTGCGCGCCGATCTGGATCGCGCGCTGCTCAGTGGTCGCTTGCTGCAGGAGGCCCGCGCTGCCGCGCAGCTCTCGCACCCGGCGATCGTTCGGGTGTTCGACGTCGGCCAGACCGAGCTCGGCGATCCCTTCATCGTGATGGAGCTCCTGATCGGCGAGAGCCTGGCGAGCCTGCTGGATCGCGATGTGCGGCTGCCGGCGACGCGGGCCGTGCAGCTGCTGCTGCCGATCGCAGATGCGCTGTCGGCGGCGCATGCCAAGGGTTTCGTGCATCGCGACGTGAAGCCGGACAACGTGTTCATCGTCGACGAGGACGGGCAAGTGCAGCCCAAGCTCGTGGATTTCGGCATCGTCAAATCGGAGCCGAAGGGCGGCGAAAGCCAGCTCACGCAGGTCGGCGTAGTGCTGGGCAGCCCCGAGTACATGTCGCCCGAACAGGCGCGCGGGCTCGACAACATCGATTTGCGGAGCGACGTGTGGTCGTTCTCGATCGTGCTCTACGAGACGATTTGCGGCTCCACGCCGTTCGAGAGCAAGAACTACAACGCGCTATTGCGTATGATCGTCGAGGAGACCGCGCCGACGTTGCAGCAGCTACGCGCGGCCGATGCCGCGCTATCGGCCATCGTCGAGCGTGGCATGAGCAAGAACCCGGCGGATCGCTGGGTGTCGCTCGGGCAGATGGGCAAGGCTCTCGCGGGTTGGCTCGCTGAAGCGGGCGTCACCGAGGACGCTTGCGGCACTTCGCTCGACGCCAAGTGGCTCACGCGCACGACCGATCCTCAGCTGGCCCGCTTTTCTCGCTCGTCAATCCCCGACGGCTGGCCCGAGCCGCCCTCGGGGTTGCGCTCGGTTCATGGCAACCTGGCGAATGCTCCGACGCTGCATGCCTCCAAGCCCGCAGCTACGCCGCTATCGCTGACGCCCGCCACTACTACGTCGCCGCCTCCACCCGCGAACCGCCGTGTAGCGCCGGGCGTCGCGCTCGGCGTTGGCATGGCGCTCGCGGGAATCGTGGGGATGCAGCGAGCGGTGTCGCAAGCGCCGTCGCCGCGAGCGGCGGCTCCGGTGGCGCCCGTCATTGTGGCGCTTCCGACCGCGGTTGCTGCTGCGCACGCGCCCGCCCCGCAAGTCGCGGTTGAGCCGCTTGCTACGGCAGAAAGGGCGCTCGCTACCGCGCCGTCAGCTAGCGCTGCACCGCCCGAGCCGGTACGGCGCTTGGTTTCGCGCTCTGTCGTGGCGCCCCGGCAAAAATCCGCACCGGCTGCGGCCAGCGCTGTGGCGCCGAGCCCTGCCGCGGCGCCGCCAAGTCCTTCACCTGCATCACGCGCGACACCCGCCTCGGACTTGCTGCAGCCCTACTGACCGTTGCCCCGCGCCACGCATTGGCCGGAGACACAGGTCTTGTTGCCCTTGCACTGCAGGTTGCATTCGCCGCAGTTCACCTTGTCGGTGTTCGTGTCCACGCACTTGCTGCCGCAGAGCGAATAACCGGTGTTGCACTTCGAGGCGCACTGGCTGCCCGCGCAGATCGGCATGGCGTTGGCCTTGGACGGGCATACCGTGTTGCACTGGCCACAGTTGAGCGGGTCTGTCGTCGTATCGACGCAGCCGTTGCCGCACGCGATGGTCGGAAGAGTGCAGGTAAAGTCGCAGATGCCTTGCGCGCAGACGGGCGTGCCGTTCGTCGGTGCGCTGCACGACGTGGTGCAATCGCCGCAATGCTGCGGATTGCTCTGCAGGTTGACGCAGGAGCCATCGCAATTGGTGGCCGGTGAGGCGCAGCTCGAGGTGCACGAGCCGCCGGTGCAAACCTGGTTGGCCGAGCAGACGCCGGTGCAGTCGCCGCAGTGCTGCGGGTCGGACGCCAGGTCCACGCACGCGCTGCCGCACGGATCGTAGCCAGGGTTACACTTGGTGCTGCAGCCGCTCGTTTCACAGATCGGCGTCGCGTTCGGTTTGCCTTCGCAGGTGGTGCCGCAGGCTTGGCAGTTTTGAATGTCGTCGAGCTTGATGCAGGCGCCGTTGCACGGGCTGTAGCCGGGGCCACACTCGAAGTCGCAGCCGGCGGCCGTGCACACCGCGACGCCGTTGGCCACCGCCTGGCACTTGTTGCCGCAACCGAGGCAATTGGTCGGATCAGTCTGCGTGTCAACGCATGAACCCGAGCAATTGGTGCCGGTCGAGCACTCCGTTTTGCAACTGCCGCCATCGCACACCTGGCCGGGGTCGCATGGCTTGTTGCAGCCACCGCAGTGCGCCGGGCTAGCGTCGGTGTTGATGCACGCGGCGCCGCACAGCGCGAAGCCTTGCTGACAAGCAGCGCCGCACTTGCTGTCGACGCAGGTCGCTGCGCCATTGGCCGGCATGTCGCACGCGGTGCCGCAGCCGCCGCAGTTCTGAATGTCCGAGCGAGTATCGACGCAGGCCGACAAGCACAGCGCGAAGCCGTCGCTGCAGCTGAGCCCGCACTCGCCGCCCGTGCACGTTGCCACCGAGTTGGCGGGCTGCGGGCACGCCATGCCGCAGGAGCCGCAATTGATCGGGCTCGTGCTCGTATCCATGCACGAGCCGTTGCAATTGTCGCGGCCCGCGCTGCAGTCGGTGCCGCAGTGGCCCTTTTCGCACACCATGCCCACGTCGCAGACCACGTCGCACCCGCCGCAGCGCGCTGGATCGTTGTCCACGTTGACGCAGCTGCCGTCGCACAGGGTGTAGCCCGCGTCGCAGTCGACGTCGCAAGTTCCCTGATCGCAGATCGGTGTGGTGCCGAGCGGCGCCGGGCAGGCGTGCCCGCACGCGCCGCAGTTCATCACGTCGGCCTTGGTGTCGACGCAGTCGGTGCCGCAGGGTAGAAAGCCGTCCTGACAGGCAAACGTGCAGCGACCGTCGACGCAGACGGGGGTCGCGTTGGTGGGCGCGCTACATTTGGTGCCGCAAGCGCGGCAGTTGAGCTCGTCGTCGCCCAAGGAGACGCATTTGTCGACGCAGAGCGTCTCCTCGACGCGGCACTCTTCGGGGCCGGGCGGGGCGACCGAGCCCTCGCGCACGCATTTCATGGTGGTCGCGTCGCACTCGTAGCCGGGCAGGCACTTGCCGGCTGCGTCGCAGTCGAGGCCTTCCAGGCTTTCGGTCAGGTCGCTCTGGCAGGAAGGCAACAGCGCTGCCGCGGCAGCGAGCGACGCGGCCAGCGTGAAAAGGGGGAGTCCAACCCAGCGCGCCATCAAAAGCTCCCGCGCATATCTATTGCGCAGCCGTCGGTCGCACAGGCCCAACCCAGCGCGGCGTGGCTCGGCGAGGTGGAGCGAGGGCGCGTCAAGTCGAGCACCAGCAGCGTGCCCCCAGTCAGCACGAGCGCGCCGCCTGCGATCGCGAGGATGCGCGCGGTCGTCTGGTGCTGCTCCATCTTGTCCAGCTTGTCCTGGTAGCCAATCTGGGTCGAATCCTGCTTCGCGGAGTCCTCGGCTGAGCGACGCGCCAGCTCGAACCCCAGCGCGCCTGCCAAGCTGGCAGCGCCTGCGCCGAGCACGACGTACGGCCAGACGCCGAAACGCGGGCCAGAGTCGCGAACGCTCGCGCCGCTAGCTTGTCCGGCGGAGGGTTGCGAAGCCGTTTGCGCCGGCGCCGGGCTGAGCGGCACCGTCAAGTCTTGCGCGTGATCGGGGCCCAACTCGACGACTTGCTCGGCTTCCGAATAACCCTTGAGTCTTAGAGTCAGCTCGTGTTTGCCGGGAGCGAGCTGACCGGTAAAGGGAGTAACCCCGACGGGTTGTCCATCGAGCACCACGGTGGCCCCGGTCGGGGTCGAAAACACGGTGAGTTGCTGCAGCCCCTTGGCGGCCAGCACTGCTTCGAGCTGCGCGATGCGACGATCGACTTCGGGCCCGTTTGGAGCGTCGGGTGCGCGGCGTCGGAAGTCGCGGTACCACTGGAGGCTGGCGGTATCGTCGCCGATCTTTTCGTAAGCGCGCGCGATGTTGAACGAGAGCGCGGCGCTCGGGGCGAGCGCATCAGCCTGAAGGAACAGGTCGATGGCGTCTTTGAAGCGCCCTGCCGCGTAGGCCTGAGCGCCGCGCTCGTAATGAGCCTTGGCCTGGTCGACGCTGGCGCTCGAAGCGTGGCTCGAATCGGCCGCGGCGCCCGCTCCGTCTCCCGGTTGCGCGAGGGCTGATGACGTGAGTGACGTGATAAGTCCGAGCGCAAAGCAGCGGGAGCGGAGTCGAGAGGCCATGGGCGTCAGGGCGTTGGATAGGTCGGCGCGGGGCGGCCCTTCGTCGCCTTTTGAGCGGCCAGGAGCTCCTTGGTGCGTCCCCGTAGGCAAGGATAGCAATCCTGCGACTTCTTGGCGCCGCAGCCGCGCCGACCGCCGAGCTTCGAGAGCCCGGCCAGGCTCCGGCGATCACCCTCGGCTTCGGCACGCGAGAGCAAGGCTCCGGCAGCTTCGCACTCTTCGACGGCGCGCAGGTCGAGCGCCACGGCGAGGGCCGGGGACGCGGTCGGGCGCACATCCACGCTGCCGAGCAGCTCGGCCGCGAGTCGGCTCGTTTCGCTGGGGACCGACTTGTTGGTCGCCAATTCGAAGAGTAGGTCGGCGCCGATGGGAGCTCGAGCGTGTGCGATGGCCGCGAGAGCTTCATTGGCAGTGGCCGGATCGGCGGCGAGTCGCAGCAGCTCGGTCTGGGTTGCGCCTTCGCTGGCGAGGTCCGGTTGCTCGCGGAGCTTGGCGCCGAGCGCACGCGCGGCCTGGCGTTTGCGGAGCGCGCGCCCCTCATTCACTTGGAGGAGCTCGCTCGCCGAGAGTGCACTCGGGGGCTTGGCTTCGAGGGCCGTGATGTCGATGGTGGGTTCGGCTGCGGGCTCGGCGGTGCGCGCAGCGGGAGCGTCTGCTGGGGCTGGCGTCGGAGTAGCGGTCGAGCCTTCGCTCGTGCGGTGAGCGACGGGCTCTTCTGCGCGCGGCGGAGGGCTGACGATCCAAAGCACGCTGATGAACAGCAGGGCGATCACCACGGGCGCCACGACCATCCACAGCACTGGGTACTGTCGGGCCAAAATGAGCCAGCGTGGAGGCTCGACCGTCGCGAGCAGGCCCAGCGGTACGGCGATGGTCAGGGCGAGCAACCGAGACGCCGAGGGAGGGGCGCTCTCGAGCGGTAGCGGGGGCGCTGCGACGCCGCTGGAGCCGACGTCGGAGGCTGTGGGTGCTTCGACCATTGCCGCTGCAGCTTCATCGAGTGGTGCTGCGGTCGCTTCCGCGATAGCGGGTGCCGCAACGTCGGGCGCCGGAGGCTCGGCGATGGCGGGCTCGGCGATGGCGGGCTCGGCGATGGCGGGCTCGGCGATGGCGGGCTCGGCGATGGCGGGCGATGCGGCGAGCCGCTCTGCGGGAGCGGTCGGAGCGGCGGCCGGTGCATTGGCCGTGGCTTCGACGGGCTGCGCGGGTTCAGGCGCGACGGGAGCCGCAACCGGTGCAGGAGCCGCAACCGGTGCAGGCGCCGCAACCGGTGCAGGCGCCGCAACCGGTGCAGGCGCAGGTGCTGCAACCGGTGCAGGTGCAGCGACCGGCGCAGGTGCAGCGACCGGTGCAGGCGCCGGTTGGATTGGCATGGGCGGAGGCACCGAAAAGACTCCTCGCGGTCGGTCCGCCAGCGCAGCGCGCGAGGGAGGCGGGGGCGGTACCGCCGAGGGACGCTGCGAGCGACGCGGCGGAGGAGGCGGCAGGCTCGGCCCTTTGCGTTCCGAAGGTGGCGGAGGACGAGTGGGGCGCGGTCCGTTCGAGTCGTTCGATGACATCCGCGCCGGAGGCTAACACGCCGGAGAGAGCGAGATGTAGTCGATGGTGCGCGCCGAAAGCTGAATGCAATTCGTGACCCGATCGTGAGCCGATCCGTTGACACCGAGTGTTCCGAGCGGACAATGGAGGGTTGATGCGTACGTGGTTGTTGGGTCTGGGTTTGCCGTTCCTGTTGATGCTGACTCGCTGCAGCGCCGGAGGTGACCCCCCCGGCTCGGGTGTCGACAAGCCGAGTGGTGGCTCCGCCGGCACCGGCGGAACCGGAGCGGTGGGTGGCAGCAGTGCTCCGGGGACGGCGGGCAAGGGGTTTGGCAATGGCGGGCTGTCCTTGGGCGGCACCTCGGGAACCGACCCCAATGACGGCGGAGCACCCTCCACGGAAGATCCCGGAGCCTGCGGCGACGGCGTGCTGCAAGCCGCCGCCCTCGATGAGGCGTGCGACGACGGCAACAGCGACTCTGGCGACGGCTGCTCAGCCGACTGCAAGATCGTCGAGCAAAACTACAAGTGCCTCGAGCCCGGGATGCCCTGCGAGTCGACCGTTGCTTGCGGCGACGGCAAGGTCACCGGGGCCGAGACCTGTGACGACGGCAACACCAAGGCAGAGGACGGCTGCTCGGCGACGTGCACGCTCGAGATGGGCTGGTCCTGTCCGGCACCTGACGAACCTTGCGTAGCGGCGCTCTGCGGCGACGGCATCATCGCTGGCGTCGAGCAGTGTGAAGACGACGACACCACGCCGACCAACGGCGACGGTTGTTCGGCCACCTGCACGGTCGAGACTGGCTTCGTCTGCGAGACGGCTGGCATGGCCTGCCGGCAAGCTCAGTGCGGCGATGGCGTTCCGGAGGGCGGCGAGCCCTGCGACGACGGCAACACGGTAGTGGGCGACGGCTGCAGTCCCGGTTGCCAGTCCGAGCCGGTGTGCACCAAACCGACCGACGCCGACGGCTGTTCGTCGACCTGCGGCGATGGCCTCCTGCTCGACGGCGACACCGAAGAATGTGACGACGGCAACAAGCGCGACGGCGACGGTTGCTCTTCCACGTGCGAAATCGAAGACGGCTACACGTGCGAGAAGGAGACCGGCACGCTGCCAGCCGCCCTCACGATCCCGTTCGTGTTCCGCGATTTCATCGCCTTTCCGAGCATGACCACGACGCTCAAGCGTCACCCTGATTTTCAGGCGCGCTGCCTCGGTCAGCAGGCAAACGGCATGGTGAATGCTGCACTCGACGCCCAGGGTAAACCTGTCAACAGCGGCACCTGCAACCTGAACGCGGGTTGCACATTGACCAACGGCTACATGGATCCGGCCGGCGGCAACTGCGACGCGCACGAGGCCTGCATGGCTCCTGCCACCTTCGACGGTTGCGATCAGCTGCATGCGGATCACCCCATCGCCGGCCACGCGGGTGATCCCTTCTCCTTCTGGTACCGCACCACCGACGGCGTGAACAAAGAGAAGGTGGTCCAGACCACCCTCAGCCTGGTGAACGGCGCCTACACTTTCAATTCCAACGCGCTTTTCCCGTTCGACACCGAAGGTTTCGTCGCCTCGGGTGACGAGCTGAAGCGCGGTAGCCACAACTTCGGCTTCACGACCGAGGTGCGGCGCTGGTTCCAGTTCGCCGGTGGTGAGCTGCTGACGTTCAACGGCGACGACGACGTGTGGGTGTTCATCAACGGTCAGCTCGCGCTCGATATCGGCGGCGTTCACGCCGTCGCCGAGCGTACGATTCGCCTGAACGCGGACGGTACCGCCGACTGCAAGCAGGGTTCGCCCGGCGCGATGACCTTCGACCAGCTCACCAACTGCCAGACGCCCCAGCGCTCGCTCGGCTTGATCGCCGGCAAAGTCTACGAAATTGCCCTGTTTCACGCCGAACGTCACAGCGACGCTTCGAACTTCCGCCTCTCGCTCACGGGCTTCGTGAGCGTGAAGAGCAAGTGCAAGCCGGTGTGCGGCGACGGCGTCCAAACCCCGGGCGAGGCTTGCGACGACGGCGAAATGAACGCCAACGACGCCTACGGTGGCTGCACCACCGCGTGCAAGCGCGGGCCGCGCTGCGGCGACGGCACGCAGCAGATGCCGCAAGAGGCGTGCGACGACGGGATGAACCTCACGCCCTACTCGGCGGACGGCACCGGCTGCGCGCCGGGTTGCAAGCTGCCGAGCTCGTGCGGCGACGGCAAAATCGACAGCTTGTTCGGGGAGAAGTGCGACGACGGCACGGCTGCCAACACCGGCGGCTACGGCGGTTGCAACCCGGACTGCACGCTCGGGCCGCGCTGCGGTGACGGTCACGTCGACGAGGTCGAGTCGTGCGACGACGGCAACACGGTGCCGCGTGACGGCTGCTCGGCCGTCTGCAAGAAAGAGCCGCCGAAGTAGGCTACTGCGGCACGAGCAGGGTTTCGTCGGCGTCGGGCGTGCCGATGCCGACGATGGGCTCGGGGCCGTCCCAATCGGCCTGCCGCGTGGCTCCGCCTCGTCCGCCGCGACAGTAGCTTCGCAGATGCCTACATTTCGGGTGAGCGGACTAGTCGCGGGTCCCTGAATTGGATCGCTCTCGCGTGCCCGTAAACGTGCCCGTGCCCGACGGTCCGTGAGGGGTCGTCGGACCCGCTCGTTTGTAGGCCGGGGTTTGTGGCGCGGGCTGAGCCCGCGCGCGCCGCGCCCACGACGGGCAGGGCGGCAGGACACGTCGCTATGTCGGCCCGGCCGATGATCCGGACATCCAAAATCGCGTCGAGATCTTCAATCGG
>JBEHXA010000155.1:0-13142 GCA_048498935.1 Myxococcota bacterium | reverse complement strand
TTTTGGAGTTGAAGGCGTTGATCGACGTCTTGACGCCGACACCGGCGTCGTTCTGCGCCAGCACGGTGCTGGGCATGCGTACGATGCGCACGCCGCGATGCGTGGTGGAGCCGGCGAACCCGGCGGCGTCGAGCACGGCACCGCCGCCAATGACGAGCAACGTGCCCTGCTTGTCGAGCCGCGCGGCTGCCATGCGCTCATGCAGGTCGGCGACGAGATGCGGATCGTTCTTCGAGTCTTCACCCCCCACCATGACGTACGGCGGCGCGCTCAGTGAAAGCTGTGCCGAGTGCGCTTCGAAGTAGCGCTCGAGCTCCTGCGCCAGACCGGGCCGCGCCGCGACCAGGCCACCATCGAGCACGGCGAAGACCGGCTGACGGCGCTCGGGCTCCCGGCGACTGATCGCCCAAGCCAGGCTCGGCTCACGGGGAGCCAGGGCGCCCCTGCAAAAAACGACGGGGTAATCGAATTCGACTTGAAAGCGCTGCTCATGCAGCACACTCGGCCGAAAGCCGGACAGGGACGGAGGACTCAAAGCAGCTTGGGGAAGCATAGCAGCTGTTCGGGAGGGCGGGGCCGGAGGGGGCCGCGCGGCGGCCGTTTGGCGGACCGGCCGCGGCGTTGCAGGTGGGACGGCCTGGCACTACGTTTCAGGGCGTGGCAACCGAGACCTGGCTTCGCAGTTTTCTCTCAGATCATGGCGCGGTCGCGGGCACGGTGCACGTGCTGCAGGGCGACCTCCTCAAGTTGTCGGCAGCGGTGAATATTCCCCCGCCTGTCGTCAAAGTCACCGAAACCATCCCCAAGGGTAAGGGTATGGCGGGTTTGGCATGGGAGCGCGACGAGGTCGTCGCCACATGCAACCTCAAGAGTGACGAGACGGGCGACGTGCGGCCCGGGGCCAAGGCGGTCGACGCCAACGCTGCGCTTGCCATTCCGGTCCATTCGCCGACGGGAGGGCTGCGCGCGGTGGTCGGTATTGCCTTCATGGGTGAGCGCGATTTCAGCGCCCAAGAGTTGAAGGGTTTCGAGCAATCGGCGGCTTCACTGCCGGCTGAATGAGCGGGGCGCGGCTCGCGCCGCCCTGGTGCACATGCCGCCCATGAACACTTCGCACAAACGGTTCGGCGCCTTTCAGGTGGCCCGCTCGAACCTGGCGACGGCGGCCGGAGCGAACTCGACGGGCCGCTTCGGTTATGGGCCTCGCTACTTGGCGTGGCTGCGCCCGCACGCGGTGAGCCTGGCGGTGCAGCTCGGCCTTTCGCTGATCGCCGTTGCGATCGACATGGTGTGGCCGCTCGTGTCGGCGCACCTGATCGACGAGGTCATCCTGAGTCGTGACCTGTCCCGAGAGCGAAAGCTGGCGGAGCTGCTGGGGTTCGGGCTCGGCATGGCCGGGCTGTTCCTGTTTGGCTCCGGCCTGTCGTGGCTGCGCAGTTTGCGGCTGCAGCTCTTGACCAGCCGCCTGGCATTTCGACTGCGGTCCGCCCTGTTTCGCCGAATTCTGCGCTTGCCGATGGCCGAGCTGAACGACATGAAGACAGGCGGCATCCTGTCGCGACTGTCGAGCGATGTGGACAGCACCACCGGGCTCGTGCAGCAGGCCGTGCTCTCCCCGATCTCGTCCACGCTGCGGCTCCTGGTCACTTTGACCATCATTTTTACGCTGAACTGGCGGATGGCGACCGCAGTCTTGCTCGCCATGCCGCCGATCTTGCTGGTGCAGCAGCTATGGGCCCGGCGCATGCGCACGATCTGGAAATCGATGAGCCAGGATCGGCAAGAGATCGACGCGCGCGTCAGCGAGGGCCTGAGCGGCGTGCGCGTGGTGCGAGGCTTCGGTCGCGAGCAGCGTGAAGAGCTCGCTTACACGGTCGGTCACCACACCGTGATCAGGAAGCAAATGCTCGCGACCCGCACCCAGCGCGCGATCGGCCTGATCTGGGAGCTGATCATGCCGCTGGCGCAGGTCACCATCATCGCCTTCGGTGGTTACTTGGTGGTGAAGGGCCAGGCGACCATGGGCATCCTGATCGCGTTTCAGGGTTACCTGTGGCGCTTGCTCGAGCCCGTGATGCAAATCTCGAGCTCGATCAGCGACACGCAGCGCGGCCTGGCCGCGATGGAGCGCGTGTTCGACGTGCTCGACAAACGTGAGGAAAAGCCCGACGTACCCGGCGCGGTAGCGGCCCCTAAGCGCGTAGCGGAGCTGCGCTTCGAGAACGTAGGTTTCGAGTATCGGCCGGGTCTGTCGGTGCTGCGCGACGTGAGCCTCGTCGTGCCCGGCGGCAGCGTGGTCGCGCTGGTGGGCGCGAGCGGCGCCGGCAAGACCACGCTCACCGATCTGGTCGCGCGCTTCTACGACCCGACGAGCGGGCGCATTCTGCTAAATGGCGTCGATTTGCGGCAAATTCGCCTGAAAAGCTTCCGCTCCCTGCTCGGCATCGTGCAGCAAGAGGTGTTCCTGTTCGACGGTACCGTGCGCGAGAACATCGCGTACGGGCGGATTCAGGCTAGCGAAGCGGAGGTGCTGGATGCGGCGCAGCGCGCCAACGCCGACGAGTTCATCCGGCGCCTGCCGGAGGGTTACGACACGCTGATCGGCGAACGCGGCGTGAAGCTCTCGGGCGGCCAGCGCCAGCGCCTCTCGATCGCGCGAGCCTTGCTGGCCGATCCTCAGCTTCTGATTTTGGACGAAGCGACCAGCAACCTCGATACCGAGAGCGAGCAGCTGATCCAGGCGTCGCTCGACGAGCTCTTGCGGCACCGCACGACGTTCGTCATCGCTCACCGGTTGAGCACGATCGCGCACGCCGATCAGATCGTGGTGCTCGACGGGGGCGCCATCGTCGAGCAGGGAACTCATCTCGAGCTCTTGCGCCTGGGCGGCCGCTACGCCGACATGGTGGCGCGCCAGGCGCACCAGCCGCGCGCCGTTCGGCCCACCGCCGTACCCGCCTAGAAGAGTCGGCGTTGGGGCCTTTACGAGGCCGCCTTGCCCAGCTCCCGCTCGATCGCGGACACCAGCGCTTCGGCGTCCGGCTTGGTGTCGGGTGAGAAGCGCGCGACCGCGTTGCCGTGCCGATCGATCAGGAACTTCTCGAAATTCCAGAGTACGTCGTGCGGCTCGCCCACGTCGATGCCATGGGAGATCAGGTTGCCGCGAAAGTCGCTCCCGGGCTGCTTGGTGGCGCTGGGCAGTGCCTGCGTGAGCGCCGCGTAGAGCGGGTGCTGACCCGGGCCTTTCACGACCAGCTTGGAGAACATCGGAAAGGTGACGTCGTAGCGTGTGGAGCAAAAGGCTTGGATCTCTTGCTCGGTGCCCGGTTCTTGCGCGCCGAACTCGTTTGCGGGAAAGCCCAGCACCTCGAAGCCACGCTCGTGAAACCGTCGGTAGAGCGCTTCGAGCCCTTCGTACTGCGGGGTGAGGCCGCACTTGGAGGCAACGTTTACGACCAGCCGCACCTTGCCGGCGTAGTCCCCGAGCGAGCTGGGTTGGCCTTCGATGGTGCGGACCGGGATGGAGTCGAGCGCAGCGGTGGTCATGCGCCTCTAGTGCTGGCGCGGCCGCCCGGTGGCCGCAAGGGGCGATAAGTCACAGCACGCTCGAGCTTCTTCAAGGAGTGGGTTTGCAGTCGGGAAATGCCAATGTGCGCAGCGCCTCTCCGAGCTTTTGTTGGCCGAGCTTGCCGAAGTGCAGGCCGTCTTTGAAAGGTGCCGCGAGGCTTGGACAGAGGCGTTCGGGATCGCCGCAAGAAAGGAGGGGGTAGGCGTCGAGCGCGCTGGTGATGGCGCTCGATGCGGCCTGATCGACAATCCAGCGGTTGAGCGTGAGTGTGTTCTGCCCGCGCTTTGGTGTGTACCAGCGTTTGAAGCCGCCCCAAGGCGTCACCGTGATGGCGATCACTTCGACGCCGCGTTGCTTCAGGGCGCCGTAGATGCGCGTGAGGTCGCTCTCGATGCGGGGCAGGGTGCGGTTGGCCGTTTCGTCGCTGTACAAATCGTTCACGCCCCCGAACACGATCGCGTGCGAATACGCGCCGCCCTCGGGCAGCACCTCGGCCTCGAGGCGCTTCCTGATCTGATTCACCATGAAGCCGCCCTTGGCGCGATTGTCGAACAGCACGCCGGGGCAGCTGTCGCGCAGCAGCCGCACGAAGCCGCCTCCGCCGACCTTTTCGTCGCTGAGCGAGTCGCCCAGTACGAGCACGCGCGTCGGGGAGCGCTTGGTAGCCGGGGGAGCAGTGCTAGCCGGAATGCTGCTCGAGGGTAGCAGCGGTTCCGGAGCCGGTGCGGCTACCGGCGGCTCACTTTGGCGCGTTGGCGCGACCGCAGCTGGCGGCGCAGGAGGTGCACTCGCGGGGCCCGATGCGGCTCGTGGGTCGGTCCCCTGACAGGCGACCGCCACGGCTGCGCAAGCAGCGATCAGGAGCGAAGCGACTCGTGTAGGCTCGGGGCGCGGCATGGGCGCTGGAGAAGTTTACCAAAAGACGAAGAAGGTTCCGGATTTGTTCTGGAACCGCTACGTGTGCCGGCCGATTGCCGCGGTGCTGGTCAGCGCAGTCAAGGATTCGCGCATCACACCAAACCAGATCACGCTCGCGTCGTTCGTAGTCGGCGTGGTCTCGGCCGGGCTGCTGATCGCGCTTCCGGGGCATGCCGGGCTCATCGGTGCAGTGCTCGTTTACCAGCTCAGCTACGTGCTCGATTGCGCGGACGGCATGCTCGCCCGTTGGCGCGGCCTGGCCTCGCCGGCCGGGCACCTCCTCGATTTCTTGATGGATGAGCTGAAGGCGTTCGCGATTTTGGCCGCAGCTGCAGTGCGGTTGCAGCTCGAGCACCCGGAGCAGCCTTTCTTGTTCCTCGGCTTGTTTGGGCTCGTGGTGTTGGCTTCGGGCATCGCGCTCACGTCGTTCACGCGCCATCCCGAGATCGCTCCTCCCAAAAGTACGGCTGAGCCGTCGCGTAGCCTCGTGGCGCGAGCCGTTCGATTGGTCGAAGGCGTCGCCAAGTTTCTGATCCACTACCCGTCGTACCTGCTGTACGTCGCGATCAGCGGACGACTCGAGCTGTTCCTCTACCCGTATGTCGCCGTCAACGCGCTCTACGCAGTGCGCACCTGGTTGAGCGTGGCGCTGCGCTTCGGTCGGGCCTGAAGCTACTTGCGAGCTCGGCGGTCTTGCTCGAGCTCGGCCAATCGTGACAGCACGCCCCGCGCCACGATGGTGAGCACGTGGTCGATCACCTTGCGCGCTTCGCGCGGGTCGCCGCCGAACTCGAGCTTGCTGCGCGCGGTCTTGCCCTTGGGGAGCCGCCCGAGCGCGGTGCAGCGCACCCTCAGCACGCCGCGCTCCACGCTCAGATCCAGTTGCTCCAGGTAGAAGCGATAAGTGATGCGGCTATGGCGCCCGGCACCCCACTCCACGCGGCGCGCCTCGTGCTTCAGCACCTTCTCGAGCACCCGCGTGACGCGCTGGTTCTCGGGCGTGTTGAGCGGAACCACCAGCCGATCGAGCACGATCTTCGGTTGACCTTCGGGGCCGTCGTCGGGAGCGATCAGGGCCGGCTCGCGTCCGAGCGCGGTCGCGGGCGCCAATGACACAGGCGCCGCGGTCAGGATCGCCAGGAGCGAGAGGAGGCCGCGCACGGCTGTGGTCGTAGGCGCGGTGGCGGCAAGTGGCCAACTTTCGCGGGTCAAGTTTTGTGGCATCCTTTTTGGGAGGCTCGTGGTAGCGAAGGTATCGCGCATGGATTTTCCGCCGTCCGCTGCTCACGAGCGTGATCCGAGCGGTCGGCAGCTGGAGCGAGACGTGATTGTCGTCGGTGGCGGCGTCAACGGCGTTGGCGTGTTGCGCGACGCCACGTTGCGCGGCTTCTCGGTCTCGCTGTTCGAGCGCAATGATCTGGCATTCGGCGCGAGCGGTAACTCGAGCGGCATGATCCACGGCGGGGCGCGCTACCTGTCGTCCGATCCCGACGTCACGTACTCGTCGTGCCTCGACTCCGGGCACATCCAGCGTATCGCGCCGCATTTGCTGTTCAGGATTCCGTTCTTGATGCCGGTGTTCGAGTCGCCGGGCGTGAAGGCGAGCGCCGTGCTGGCGGCGTACGACGGCTTTTTCACGCTGTACGATAAGTATCAGCCGCTCAAAGCCGGCAGGCCGCACACCCGTTTGACCGCGCACGACTTGCAGGCGCTCGAGCCGGGGCTGGTGCCGTCGCAGGGCGGCGTTTCGTTCGACGAGTGGGGCATCGACGGTGTGCGGCTATGTGTGGCCAACGCGCGGGACGCGCTCGAGCGTGGCGCGGAGGTGCGGGTGCATACGACCGTGACCGAAGTGTTGCGGCGTGAAGACGGCAGCGCCTACGGGGTGCGCTATCGCGACCGCGTCACAGGCGAAACCGGCGTGCGCACCGCGCGCGTCATCGTCAACGCGACCGGCGCATGGGTGCCGCTCACGGCGCGCCTTTCGGGCTTGAAGCCCGAGGCGGCGCGGCTTCGCCCCGGCAAGGGCATCCACGTGTTTCTCGATCGGCGCGTCACCAATTACGCCATCGTGGCGAAGGCCATCGATGGCCGGCAGGTGTTCCTGTTGCCCTGGCAAAACGTGAGCGTGCTCGGCACCACCGACGACGACTACTACGGGGACCTCGACGACGTAGTCGCGACCGGTGACGAGGTGCGCTACCTGTTTCAGGCCGTCGAGCGCGTTTTTCCCAGCATTCGCGGGGCGCGCGCGATCGGCACCTGGGGCGGCGTCCGCCCCACCTTGTTCGGGTGGGGACAGAACGAAGACGAGCTCTCGCGCGAGCACGAGATCCTCGATCACAGCGGCGACGGCGCCGACGGCCTGTTCTCGATGGTCGGCGGCAAGCTCGCCAGCTACCGCCTCTTCGCTGAAGAGATGACCGATCGCATCGCGGCACGGCTTGGCCGCGGCTCGCCCTGCCAATCGCACCAGATAGCGCTGCCGGGCGGCGACGAGAGCATCGACCCGATGCGGCTCGTGCTCGAAGGCGGTATGGAAGCGGTGACCGCCACGCGCCTCGAATACCGACACGGCAGTCGGAGTCTCGCCATCCTGGAGCGCATGCGGAAGGATCCGCGTGAGGCGGCGGTGGTGTGCGCTTGCGAGCCGGTAACGGCCGCCGAGGTGCGCTACGTCATCGATCAGGAGCTCGCGACCAGCGTGGAGGACGTGTCGCGCCGCACGCGACTTGGACTCGGCGCTTGCGGCGGAATGCGCTGCGCTCTGCGCTGCGGCCGCATCGTTGCTGACGCGACCGGACAGAGCCCGGAGCGTGGTTTGGCGATGTCGCTCAAATTTCTCGATGCGGCCGCGCGTCGTCGCAGCGCGGCCATCGGTCCTCAGCAGGCGCGCGCCGAGGTGTTGGCGCTCGCGTCGCTTCGGGCAGAGCTGGGTCCGATCGCCGACGAGCCACCGCCTTCCCTCGGGCCCGAGCCGGGAGAGCCGGCATGAAGGTGCTCGTGGTCGGTGCCGGCTTCGCTGGTGTCGCGGCGGCACTGGCCGCTCGGCGGGCGGGGGCCAGCGTCACCGTGGTGCGGAGTGGTCCTGGCGCCAGCTCCTTGTACGCGGGCGTGGTCGACGGCCAGCTTTCGGCTCCTGATTCGTCGGCGGCGAGTGAGCTGGGCGAGCTGGCGCGCGGGCTCGGGCTCCGGCTCGGCTCGGGCACGGTGGTCGCAACCCGGGAGGGTGCGGTTCGGGCTGCCGCGGGCGCCGACGGCGCGCTCCTCGATTTGGGCCCCCTCGCCGGGCAGCGCATTGGAGTCGTCGACGTGCCTCGCGACGACTGGGATGGGCCGCTCTTGGTGCGCTCTTTCGCGGCGAGCAGCTGGGCTCGCAGCACCGGCACCCGCTTCGAGCTGGTTCCGCTCGAGCTACTCGAGCGAGGTCACCAGCGCCGCGTTTCTTCGTACGATTTTGCGGCTAGCTTCGAGCGAGCCGAGCGATCCGGCTGGCTCACGGAGGTGCTCAAGGCTCACGCCGGCCCAGACGCCTGGCTCTTTGGCCCCTGGCTGGGAGTGACTCGCGAGCTGGCGCGCGAGCTCGCTGCGAGTGTCCGAATTCCGGTGGGGGAGGTGACCTCACCTCCAGGTGGGGTGGCGGGAGCGCGCTTCGACTTGCGGAGCGTGGCTCTGTTGCGTGCGCTCGAAGTGAGCCTCGCTGGCGCTCCGGCAGTCCACGTGGAGTCGGCCGAGCGTGGCGTCGGGCTGGTGCTCGCCGATGGGACCAAGCTCACTGGCGACGGGTTGGTGCTCGCGAGTGGGGGCATCGTCTCCGGTGCGCTCGAGCTGCGGGGGGCCTTGTCGGGCGCCGAGCCAGCGGGGGTCGAGCTGGCGCTCACCGGCTTGCCGCCCGCCGTCGCTTCTGGCGAGCCATCAGCCTCTGTTTCCTCTCTGTTCGGGGTGGATCTGGCGGTGCGCGGTCGACGGTTGCTCGAACGCGTGGGGTTGCCCGTCACGGCCCGCGGCAGCGTCGTCGGCGCTCCCCGGGTCTTCGCCGCTGGCGACGTCCTCGCGCCCGAGGTGCCCAGCGTCGCCCACGCGCTCGAGAGCGGCCTACGGGCGGGAGCCCGCGCTGCAGCTGCCCGGTAGCCGAAGTGGCCTCAGTAAGCAGTGCTTGGGGCTGGGGCCCCAAGCACCACGAGAAGCACGGGAGCCCGCGCTGCGGCGCCGATTTGAGCGTCGAAACAGCCGCTCGACACTTGCCGAAACACACACTGTTCTCCATGAAAACAAGGAGAACTGAAGCGGCTCTCGCGTGCCTAAGCCATTGCGTGCCTAGTGCTACTAGAGTACGCCCGGCTCGAGGTTTTTAAGTCCATGGCCGACCGCTCTCGCGACTCCTTTTCGACGCGCACGGAGCTCTCCGTAGGCTCCAGCAAGTTCACTTATTTCAGTCTGCCCAAGTTTGCGGCCAAGACCGGTAAGGACGTGCAAAAGCTGCCGTACAGCCTGCGCATCCTGCTCGAGAACCTGTTGCGTTACGAAGACGGCGTGGCCGTCAGCGAGAGCGACGTGACGGCCCTCGCCGCCTGGGATCCCAAGAGCGAACCCGACACCGAGATCGCGTTCCACCCCGCGCGCGTGGTGCTGCAAGACTTCACGGGGGTGCCCTGCGTCGTCGATCTCGCGGCCATGCGCGACGCCATGGCGGCGATGGGCGGCGACCCCTCCAAGATCAATCCGCTGTTCCCCGCCGAGCTCGTCATCGACCACTCGGTGCAGGTCGACTACTTCGGCAAGGCCGACTCGCTCGTCCGCAATACCGAGACGGAGTACGAGCGTAACCAGGAGCGCTACGCGCTGCTCCGCTGGGCGCAGGGCGCCTTCACGAACTTCAAGGTCGTGCCGCCCTCAACCGGCATCGTGCACCAGGTAAATCTGGAGTACCTGGCGCGCGTCGTGTTCGACAAGGACGGCGTTGCCTACCCGGACACCTTGGTCGGCACCGACAGCCACACCACCATGATCAACGGCGCTGGCGTCCTCGGTTGGGGCGTGGGCGGTATCGAGGCCGAGGCCGCCATGCTCGGTCAGCCCATCAACCTGCTGATTCCGCAGGTGATCGGCATGAAGCTCTACGGCACCTTGCCGGAAGGCGCGACCGCGACCGACCTGGTGCTCACCATCACGCGCATGCTGCGCGACAAGGGCGTGGTCGGTAAATTCGTCGAGTTCTACGGCGACGGTCTCGATCACTTGCCGCTGGCCGATCGCGCCACCATCGGCAACATGAGCCCCGAGTTCGGTTCGACCTGCGGCATCTTTCCGATCGACGAGGAGACGCTCAACTACCTGCGCCTCTCCGGTCGCAGCTCCGAGCGCGTCGCCTTGGTCGAAGCCTACGCCAAGGCTCAGGGCCTGTTCCGCACCAAGGGCCAGCCCGATCCGGTCTACACCGACACGCTGTCGCTCGACCTCGGCACGGTGGTGCCGACGCTCGCCGGTCCGCGCCGTCCGCACGACAAGGTTGCACTGAAGGACGTCGGCGCCGGCTTCAAGAAGGTACTGCCGGAGCTCGTCGCCCAAGCGAAGAAGAAGGCCAAGGGCGTTGCGGTCACGCCGGAAGAGCTCGCCACCAAGGTGCCGACCGCGTACGACGGCGCGACCTTCGACCTCGGCAACGGCTCCGTGGTGATCGCCGCCATCACCAGCTGCACCAACACCTCCAACCCGTACGTGATGCTCGGCGCTGGCCTGCTCGCGAAAAACGCGGTGGAAAAGGGGCTCGAGGTCAAGCCCTGGGTCAAGACCAGCCTGGCCCCCGGCTCGAAGGTGGTTACGCAGTACCTCACCCAGGCAGGCGTCTTGCCCAGCCTCGAGAAGCTGCACTTCAACGTGGTCGGCTACGGCTGCACCACCTGCATCGGCAACAGCGGTCCCCTGCCGGACACGATCAGCAAATCGATCAACGACGGCGAGCTGGTCGCGGTGAGCGTGCTCAGCGGCAACCGCAACTTCGAAGGTCGCGTCTCCCCCGACGTGCGCGCCAACTACCTGGCGAGCCCGCCGCTCGTCGTGGCTTATGCGCTGGCCGGTCGCATCGATATCGACTTTGCCAGCGAGCCGCTCGGCAAGGACAAGTCCGGCGCCGACGTGTTCCTCAAGGACATTTGGCCTTCGCCCAAGGACGTGGCCGCGGTCGTGAAGCAGAACGTCACCAGCGAGATGTTCCGCCGCGAATACGCCGAGGTATTCGCGGGTGACGAGCGCTGGCGCGCGCTGCCGGTGCCCGAAGGCGATCGCTTCGC
Organism: Myxococcota bacterium; assembly: GCA_048498935.1. Classification (GTDB taxonomy): domain Bacteria; phylum Myxococcota_A; class Polyangia; order Polyangiales; family Polyangiaceae; genus PMG-095. The sequence continues at coordinate 2,366 of JBEHXA010000155.1, read as the reverse complement.
TTGGGATGCGTCCAGCACGTACGTGCGCAAGCCCACCTTCTTCGAAAACCTGGCTGCGACGCCCGCGCCGCTCGCCGACATCAGTGGCGCGCGTGTCCTCGCTACGCTCGGCGACTCGGTCACGACCGACCACATCTCGCCCGCCGGCAACATTTCAAAGACGTCACCGGCCGCCAAGTACCTCACGGACAATGGCGTCCAGCCCCGCGACTTCAACCAGTACGGGGCCCGCCGCGGTAACCATGAAGTGATGATGCGCGGCACTTTCGCCAACGTGCGCCTGCGCAACGGCCTCGTGCCTGGCGTCGAGGGCAGCTTCACCCGCTACCTGCCGACCGGCGAGCAAACGAGCATCTACGACGCCTCGGTCAAGTACCAGGCGGACAAGACGCCGCTGCTCATCCTGGCCGGCAAAGAGTACGGCTCCGGCTCGTCGCGTGACTGGGCCGCCAAGGGTACCTACATGCTCGGGGTTCGTGCGGTCATCGCCGAGAGCTACGAGCGCATCCACCGCTCGAACCTGATCGGCATGGGCGTCCTCCCGATGCAGTTCCTGCCCGGCGAGTCGAAGGAATCGCTCGGTCTGACCGGCGAGGAAACTTACACCATCACCGGTATCGCGGCTGCGCTGGCACCCGGCAAGGTGCTCGAAGTGACCGCGACTGGCGCCGACGGCAGCCAGAAAAAGTTCAACGCTCGCGCCCGCATCGACACCGCGGTCGAGCTCTCCTATTACCAACACGGCGGCATTCTGCAGTTCGTGCTGCGGCAGCTGCTGAAGTCCTAGCTTCAGGCTTCGCCACCGCCCCGGGCTCGGCTCGGGGCTCACCCTCGGCTCCTGGGGCCGCGCCCCGAGACTCCTCCACAAACTGATGGCCACCGCTGCGACCACTCAAAAACTCGCGCTGACCGAAACCACGGTCGGCAAGAAAGCGCTGCTCGCCGTGAGCGGCGTGATCCTCTTCGGCTTCGTGCTCCAGCACATGCTCGGCAACCTCCAGGTCTTCCTGGGGCCCGACGTGTTCAACCACTACGCCGAGAGCATCAAGAGCATGCCCGCGCTCGTGTGGGGTGTGCGCTCGCTGCTGCTCGCCGCTTTGGTCACGCACGTGGCCATCGTGGTGCAGCTGTACTCGCGCTCACTCGCGGCACGCCCGATCGCGTACCGAGTGAAGAAGACGATCGCCAGCGACTACGCGGCGGCGACCATGAAGTACAGCGGCCCCGCGCTGTTGCTCTACATCCTGTTTCACCTGGCGCACTTCACGGCCCCGGGTCTGTCGCTCGGCGACTACCAGCACAGCCACCTGGACGTTTACGGCAACTTCGTGAACGCCTTCCAGATCTGGTGGGTCACGCTGCTGTACGTATCCGCCAATCTGTGCCTGGGAATGCACCTGTTTCACGGGGCATTCAGCCTGCTGCAGTCGCTAGGGCTGAACCACCCGCGCTACAACGCGCGCGCCAAGCTCGCCGCGAGGTCTTTCGCCTGCCTGATCACGGCCGGCAACGTCGTCATGCCGCTCAGCGTCCTGTTCGGCATCATCCGCTAACGCATCTCCGGCAGAACCCCGAGAAACTCGAAGAAGACGATGGAACTCAACGCTCGCTCGCCCGCGGGTCCGATCGAGAACCGCTGGAGCGATCACCGCTTTCACAGCAAGCTGGTCAACCCGGCCAACCGCCGCAAGTACCACGTGATCGTGGTCGGCTCCGGTCTGGCCGGAGGCGCCGCCGCCGCCACGTTCGGCGAGATGGGCTACAACGTCTCCTGCTTCTGCTACCAGGACAGCCCACGCCGCGCTCACTCGATCGCCGCGCAGGGCGGCATCAACGCCGCCAAGAACTATCAGAACGACGGCGACAGCACCTACCGCCTGTTCTACGACACGGTGAAGGGCGGCGATTTTCGGGCGCGCGAGTCGAACGTGTATCGGCTGGCCGAGCTCAGCGTGAACATCATCGACCAGTGCGTCGCTCAGGGCGTGCCGTTTGCGCGTGAGTACAGCGGTCTGCTCGCCAACCGCTCCTTCGGCGGTGCTCAGGTCGCCCGCACCTTCTACGCTCGCGGCCAGACCGGCCAGCAGCTGCTGCTCGGCGCCTACCAGGCGCTCGAGCGCCAGATCGAGGCCAAGACGGTCAAAATGTACCCGCGCACCGAGATGCTCGACCTGCTCGTCATCGACGGTCGGGCGCGCGGCATCGTCACGCGCGACCTGGTGACCGGCAAGGTCGAGTCGCACGTGGCCGACGTGGTGGTGCTGTGCTCGGGCGGCTACGGCAACGTCTTTTACTTGTCGACCAACGCCAAGGGCTGCAACGCTACCGCGACCTGGCGCTCGCACAGCCGCGGCGCGCTGTTCGCG
>JBEHXA010000154.1:0-13253 GCA_048498935.1 Myxococcota bacterium | reverse complement strand
CAACATCGGACATTCCACCCTTATCAGGATGGACGGATCCCTTCCGAGACCCGTTGTCCTATTTTGACATGGAAGGCAGGGATAGAGGCAAGGGTCCGATCGACGGGCAGCTGGTCTTCGCCCCCAGCGTACGTGAAGCGAAGTCGACCGACGTCGGCCACATGGTGTTTCAGACTCCCTACGCGGTGCTGCAACCAGGCTCCGTGCGCGACGTGAGCGAGATGGTGAAGTTTTGCCGTCGCTGGGGCATCAAGGTGGCCGCACGTGGACAGGGCCACACGACCTTCGGTCAGTCTCTGGTCGATGGCGGGCTCAGCATCGACATGAGCTACCTGAGCGACATCCACTCGATCCATGCCGATCGCGCCGACGTTGGGGCTGGGCTCCGCTGGCGCGAGCTGGTCGAGACGACCACCGAGCTAGGCCTGGCGCCTCCCGTCCTCACCGGATATATCGGCCTTTCGATCGGCGGAACGCTCTCCGTAGGCGGAATTTCCGCGGGGAATCGCCGTGGGGCCCAGGTGGACCACGTGATCGAGCTCGAGGTGGTCACGGGCGAGGGCAAGATCGTGACCTGCTCGCGGAAGAAGCACCGCGACCTATTCGACGCCGTGCTCGCTGGCCTCGGCCAATGCGGCATCATCACCCGCGCGGTCGTCGAGCTGGTCAAGCGCCCACCGCTCACGCGCACCTACGCCCTACCGTACACGGACAACGCTACCTACTTCGCCGACCTGCGAACCTTGCTCGATCGGGAAGAATTCGACGACATCTTCACGCTGTTCTTCCCGGACGGTGCCGGCGGCTGGCTCTACCAGCTGAACGCGGTGAAGTACTACGCCGACGGCGCCCCCCCCAACGACGCGCAGCTGCTACGCGGCCTACACCACTTGCCTGGCGAAACCATCCAGGACAGCTCGTTCCTCGACTTCGCCATCCGGGTCGACGTGGTCATCGAGTTCCTGACACAGATCGGGTTGTGGGAGGGGGTCGTGCACCCCTGGTTCGACGTATTCCTCCCGGGTGATGAAGTGGAGAGCTACTTGGGCGACGTGCTACCCGCCCTTACACCGGACGACGTCGGAATGGCAGGTTTCATGCTGCTATTCGCGATCAAGCGCTCTTCGTTTCATCAAGAATTCTTGCGTTTGCCCGAGAACCGCAACTGCGACGAAAAGTACATTTACCTGTTCGATATCTTGAGCGCTGCGCCCGGCCCTGGCCCCAACCCAGAGTATGCGTCGCAGATGCTGGCTCGTAACCGCGTACTGTTCGACGCGGCGGCGGATGTCGGTGGCTATCGCTACCCGATCGGCTCACTGGAATTCGACAAGCGAGATTGGAAGCGCCACTACGGTTCGAGCTTCCGCCGGTTCAGCGATCTCAAGAAGACGTACGACCCCGATAAGATCCTGGCGCCGGGACTCGGCATCTTCGAGCGTTAGACAATTTCGTCTCACGGCTGCTTATCTTTCGCGCGCACGTGTCGTTATGAGTGGGAGAGGTGGGAGCGCAACAGACTCTATCTCTGACTCGAGGACGACTTGACCAGTCAAGCCCCAAAACCTGGCTTAAGACACGCCACCCCCCACAGCGGAAGATTCGCTCTCAAATCACCGGTTCCGCTCCGCCCCTCGGCGGTGCCACCTCCGGGAACTTACCTCGATCGTTGCCAGCAGGGCCTGTCGGCACTGAGCCAGGCCCTGCTGCGGCCCGAAGAGACGGCGACCTACAACGAGCTAGCCGCGTTCCTATTCGAGGACTGGGGTGATCATGAGGTACCCCAACTCGCGCCCTACCCCTCCAACATCGGTGACGATCACTCACCATTCGAATACTCGCTAGCGTTCGATCCGGAAGGCATCGAGCTCCGGCTGTTGTTCGAATCGCAGTCGCAACTCCCCAGTCCCCAAACCAATCAAGAGGCGGCGCTCGCGCTCAACCAGCGCGCCGGTCGGCGCTACGGACTCGACTTCAGCCGGTTCGAACGCATTCAGGATCTGTTCCTTTCGGACGCTCCGAGCGCGGAGTTTTCGCTGTGGCATGCCGTCTGCCTGAATCCAGGCAGAGCCCCGGCGTTCAAGATCTATCTGAATCCGCAGATGCGCGGTGCTCAGCAGGCCGCGTGCGTGATGGAGGAAGCGCTAGGTCGCCTGGGCTTCGGCGCCCAAACCATCGCCGCAGCGCGACGAGCGCTGAAGCGAACGGAGCTGGACGCTTTCGGCTATTTCTCCCTGGACCTGGCCAGTGGCCCCAACGCGCGAGTGAAAATTTACGTATCTCACCCGCTGATAGACCCCGCCGAGTTGGACGAGCTCTTCGAGCTCTGCCCGGCACATCGTCCGGGAGACGTGATCGACTTCTGCGCAGCAATGACGGGCTCGCACGATACCTTCACGCGTAAGCCCTTGATGTCGTGCATGTCGTTCGTGAGCGGTTCCGAGGTACCGAAAGCGATGACGCTCCACCTGCCGATCGCACACTACGTGGAGAGCGACGCGGTCACCGCGCAGCGTACAGAGGCTTTCCTCGGTCGAGCCGGCCTCGACGCTCAGGCCTACCGACGTTCGCTGCAATCGATCGCCAGCCGCCCTCTTCACGAAACGCTGGGCGTTCAGAGCTACGCTTCGTACCGCCGAGAAAAGGGCGGACTGCGCTTCACCGCGTACCTCTCTCCGGCTCTGTTTCAACGGTAGCCAACGCGTTGACGCGCCGTCAAACCGTTGACGGCGCATCAACGCCAGTGCCGCGCCTTCCGCTCACTCACGGCAAAAGTTCGCATGGCCCGGCGTTGCTCGCTTCCGTCGCGTAGCTAAAGCGCATGGAATGCAAGTTGCTCAACGGGCCGCATGCAACTCCAAATCCCGGAGCCGACCGAGGCCGTAGCCTGTCCGCTGTGCGAAAACGCTGCCGGAGCAGTCGTCGGTGAAAAGGGCCGCTTCGGCATGCCGGTGCGCAACCTATGCTGCGCCACTTGTGCGACCGTTTACGTATCCCCGCGGCCCACCGAGTCTGCGATGGCAGCCTATTACCGCTCGACCTACCGCGAACACTACGGTTCGGTCGGTTACGCCGACAAGGACGGGAAGCAGTGCTCCCCCGGGCAACCTGGCTACGAAGACGCGCTCTCGCGCTGGCACGCCGGCCAGGCGAACAACGCGCTGGCCTTGGCCGCGACGCCGGAGGGCGCGCGCGTGCTGGAGATCGGCTGCCGCCACGGCAAGACGCTGCAGCTCATGCGCGAGGCTCGCGGTATCGTGCCTTCGGGTGTCGAACCCGGTGAGGCCGAAGCGGAGCAAGCCCGAGCCGCCGGCATCGAGTGCTTCACCGGTTCGCTCGAAGAGCTGGACGTTGGCGAGCGGCGCTTCGATCAGGTGCAGTGGTTCCACGTGCTGGAGCACGTGCACGATCCCTTGGGCGCGCTCATCAAGCTGCGCGGCCTCTTGGAGCCGAGCGGCACGTTGCTAATCGAGGTTCCGAACGTGTACCAGCCCTATGGGCTGCTCGAACAGAACTTCTTCCAGAACGTGCATTTGGTCAGCTACAGCCCGAACACGTTGCCCGCGCTGGTGCGCCGCGCCGGCTTCGAGGTAACGCGCGTGGTGGATGGCGGGTCGCTCTTCGTGGTCGCAAAACCGCGAGCGCTGGCCGAAGGTGCGACGCTGCCGTTGCCCTTCGAGCCGTCGTTGCTGGACCAGCCCGAGCAAGACTCCACTTGGGTCGCCGAGCGCCTGCGCACTTACGCAACGCTCGAGCTCCTGCTCACGATCTGCAAACAGCGCGGCTGCCTCCCCGAGCTCACGACGCCGCTCGTGAAAGCGCTGGCGGGGCCTGCCTTCGTCGGGCACCTGACCGACACCTGCGCCTACTTCGTCGAGCAACTCGTGGCGCAGGGTCGTATCGATCACGCGCTGGCGGTGGTGCTCGCCGTTGCGAACGGTCCGCACCCCGCCGAGCTTCGACGAGAGTTCAAGGCTTTCGCCGAGCGCATGGGAGCGCCGCCCGAGCTCCTGGCTCGAGCCGGCTGAGCTTCAACCCACCGTGGCGGTGCGGGTGATCTCACCCATCCGCCCGGAGCGGTAGTCCTCGAACGCTTCGATCAGCTCGCGCTCCGTGTTCATCACGAACGGGCCGTAGCGGGCCACCGGCTCATTGAGCGGCGTGCCGGCCAGCAGCAGCAAGCGCGCCTTTTGGCTACCTCCGCGGAGCCGAACCGCGTCGCCTTGGCCCAAGACTGCCAGCTGCCCGTCGTTCACGGCGCTGCCACCGTCGCCGAGTCGAGCATCACCCTGGAACACATACACCAGAGCGCGCTGCTCACGCGCCAATGCCAGCGTAACGTCTGCCCCCGGTTCGAGCGTCCAGTCTTGATAGACGATCGGCGTGTGGGTATCGATCACCGCCTTCGCGCCCAAGGCTTCGCCCGCGATGACACGAACGTGAGCAAGACCGTCCGCGCTCGCGGCTTCTGGAATGCGCTCGGCGCTCAGCTCTTGGTACCGCGGCCGCGCCAACTTGGACTTGGCCGGAAGGTTCACCCAAATTTGAAACCCGTGCGCGCGGCCGCCCCGCTCGAGCTGAGCAGCAGAAGGCGTCTCCGAGTGCACGATGCCGGCTCCAGCTGTCATCCATTGCACGCCGCCTGGCTTGATGGTGCCGCGATGCCCTGCTGAGTCCTCGTGCACGACCTCGCCTTCCAAGACGTAGGTTACGGTCTCGAATCCGCGATGCGGATGGTCGGGCGCGCCGACGGCCTCGCCGGGTCCGTAATCGATCGGCCCCATCTCGTCGATGAGCAGGAAGGGGTCGAGCGCCGTGAGCCCAGGAGCGGGCAGCGGGCGACGCACGATGAATCCGGCCCCTTCCATCTGCCGATGCGACGAAAGAACCTTCTCTGTTTCTCTGGTGACGAGCTGACCGTCCATGAGCTGACTCTCTCCTTCCCTGTACGATTCGTACGATTCGTACGATGTGGAGCGCTCAACTTGCTCACGCCAAGGTGGCGCACAATGCCGCTGGCACGGTTAGGTCTGTTGCGGCAGCAACAACAGTACCGTCGGTGGGGGTGCGGGGCGACCCGATCCAAGGCCGCGCGCTTCGGCCTGTCGAAGGCGCGCGGTCAGGTGTCCTCTCCAGCGCAACAGTCGTCCGCGACGAACGTCCGGTGACGGATTCGAGCGCGAGCCCGGATGAACGACGACCGGGCGGCTCAATCGGCCCGGAGCGACTCCACAAAACTTCATCCCCCTGCCCTTGACGATCAGGTAGATATATCTATAGCTATATCTAACGACATATCGCGAGACATATCGGAAGCGAATTTCTGTCGTAACTACTGATTTTTATTGGAGAGATGAAGATGTATCGAGATTCCGCCTGCGGGCCGGAGCAATGGTTTTGGATGAGTAAGGGTTGGGGTGGCCCCGGTGGTCGCGGCTTCGGTGGCCCTCGCGGTGGCCGCCCCTGGTGGGCCGAAGCAATGGGCGAGCCGCCGCCTCGCGCCGAGCGCGGTGGCGTTCGCTTCCTGGTGCTCGAAGCCATCGCCGACCAGCCTCGGCACGGCTACGAAATCATTCAACACATCGAGCAGCGCGCCGGTGGCTCGTACCGACCGAGCCCGGGCGTCATCTACCCGACCTTGCAGATGCTCGAAGAGCTCGAGCACGCCCGCGTGGTCGAGCAGGACGGGCGCAAGGTGTACGGGATCACCGACGCCGGCAAAGCCGACCTCGAGACGAATCGCAGCAGTGTGGACGAGTTTTATGCTCGATTCACCGAGGATCAGCCGTGGGAGTCCTATGCGGAGGACTTCGCCGAGCTCATGAAGCGCGTCGGGCGCTTGATGGCGACGTTCCGCAAGGGCGCTCACCGGGGACGCATGTCACCCGCGACGATGCGCACCATCCGCCTCGCCCTCGACGAGGCGCTTCGCAAGATCGACGACGTTTTGAACGGCCCCGGCCGCTAGGGGCACGAAGTTTGCCAAGGGTTTGCAGGGACGCTCCGGCTGGGAGCCCGAGCACAGGTGTTTTCTCATGACCTCTTCCATCGATGACGTGGCCTTCTACATGGCTGAAGCCAAGCGCGCTCCGCGCTTGGAAAGGAACGAGGAGATGGCGCTGGCGCTACGCTGGAAACAGCATGGCGACCGAGCCGCCGGGGATGCGTTGGCGCGTTCCAATCTGCGCCACGTGGTGGCCGTAGCGATGAAGTATCGTCGCTATGGCGTACCGGTGAGCGAGCTGATCGCCGAAGGCAACTTCGGGGTGGTGCACGCGCTGGGCAAGTTCGACCCGGAGCGCGGCATTCGCTTCGTCACCTATGCGGCTCACTGGGTGCGCGCGTACATTTTGGATCACGTGATCAAGTCGTGGAGCATGGTGGGTGGCGGCTCGGGGCCACTGCGCTCTCGGCTGTTCTTCAGGCTGCGCCGCGAGCGAGTCCGAGCCGTCAACTTGATGGGCGAAGGCGAAGCCGCAGATCGCATGGTTGCCGAGCGAGTCGGGGTCACGCCGGACGAGCTGCGCAGCATGGTGCAGCGTCTCGAAGCGCGCGACGTATCGCTCGACGTCAAGGTGATCGACGAGTCGCCGGTGAGGCTGGTCGACTTGCTGCCGGCGCCCGACGATCAGGAGCGGAGCTTGCTGGAAGAGCAGGTCGGCGGCGGTATGCGGAGCGCCGTCGAGCGCGCCATGTCGGAGCTGGATCCGCGCGAACGCTACATCGCCGAGCACCGCTTGATGGCCGATCCGGCGGAAGAGCTATCGCTGGCCGAAATCGGCCGCAGCCTGGGCGTTTCGCGTGAACGCGCGCGGCAGCTCGAAGCGCGCACCAAGCGCAAGCTGCGCAGCCGCATCCCGGCGCTCGGGAGCCCGGCTGTGGTCGAGTGGATCGCGAGCTCCATCGAGCACGCTCCGGCCGCGTAGCGGTCACACACTCGCCCCAGCGCTGTCGCCACGCTGGGGCGAGCGTGCAGCTTTCTGCGGGCGCGAGCAAGCAGATGTTTCTCGGCCAGCAGGCGCTCGCGGCGGCTGGAACGCCTCGTGCACCGGCCTCGGGCATGGCGCTCTTACGAGGCGCGTGGAGCGTGGCCAAGGAGACGGCTGACGATTGGCTGGAAGACGAAGCTTCTCGCCTTGCAGCATCGCTGGCGTTCTACACGTTGCTCTCCTTGGCGCCGCTCGTGATCATCGCGGTCGCCATAGCGGGACTGGCGCTCGGAGACGACGCAGCCCGCGGCCAAATCGCCGATGAGCTCGGACGGGTCGTCGGACCGCACGCCGCCGAGGGCATCCAGTCGGTGGTAGCGAGCGCCAGACGCCCGAGCTCGGGCATCGTAGGTACGTTGATTGGAGCGATCACCTTGCTGGTCGGCGCTTCGGGCGTTTTCGGAGAGCTGCACCTTTCACTGAACCGAATCTGGGAAGTGCAGGCCAAAAGCGGGCGCGGAGTGCTGGGCGAGGTCAAAGATCGCTTTCTCTCTTTCACGATGGTGCTCGGAGTCGCGTTCCTGCTCCTGGTCTCGCTCGTGCTCAGCACGGTGCTCAGCGCGATCGGTCACTCGGTCGCGTCGGCATTGCCGGGCGGTGAGCTCGTTTGGCAGCTCGTCACGTTCGGCTTCTCGTTCGCGCTCGTGACGGGCTTGTTCGCGCTCATCTACAAGTACGTACCCGACGTTCGGATCCTTTGGCGCGACGTGTGGGCAGGAGCGCTGATGACTGCCTTGCTGTTCACTGCGGGCAAGTCGCTGCTCGGCATCTACCTGGGCAAAGCGTCGGTCGGCTCGTCGTATGGTGCGGCGGGCTCGCTGGTCGTGCTCGTTGTCTGGGTCTATTACTCGGCGCAAATCCTGTTTTTGGGCGCGGAGCTCACGCAAGTTTGGGCGCGACGCCATGGCCGGGAGATCCAGCCGAACGACAAAGCCATCGCGCTGAAGACGCTTGAACAAACTTGAGCGGGTCTTCGTCCAATTCCGAGGCACCGGGTGTGTCGCACTACGCCTCGGCTCGGAGCGCGCTTGATTCCGAAGAGGGGGCTTCTTAGAAAGGGTCCGCGGAGGTCACATGAAGAGCTTGCGCTTTATCGTTCCAGTATTGGGTTTGGCAGCTTCGTTGGCGGTAGCGTGCACCGAGGAGGACCCGTCGCCGAGCGACGCCGAGGCCGGAGCCGGAGGCCAAGCTCCGGAGCCCGGGGCCGGCGGTGCCGGTGAAGGCGGCGCCGCGGGCAGCGCCGGTAGTGCCGTGGGCGGAGCCTGCTCGAGCGACGGTACGGGCACGCTGGTGATCGAGGTCAGCGGCCTGCCGAGCGGCGTCGACCCAGACATCTCGATCGACGGCGAAGCTTTCGATCCCGCCGATAGTCCGCTGGACACCGCTAGCGGTCCCCACAACGTGACCGCCGCGCGCGTGTTCGACGCCGACGAAATCGTGCGTACCGTTTACGACGCAGTCGTGACGGAGCCGGATTTCTGCGTCGGCGACGGCGAATCGCACACGGTGGAGATCACGTACAAGGCCGTGCCCAGCAGCAACAAGCTGTGGATGTCGACGGGCATGGACGACGAGCTTGCCGGCTTCGCCTCGCGCGATCTCGGCGAGAGCGCCATGATCAGCCCCGAGGCTTCGATCCACGCCCCCGGCGCGGTCTCGGTCGCGTTCGACAAGGACGGCAACCTGTGGGCGGTCGGTCCGATCGCTGGCGAAGATCAGCTGGTGCGCCTGCCCGCGAGCGAGCTCGGGGAGTCCGGCACGGTCGAGCCGGACATCCGGATCAACGCGAAAGACGTCCCCTGCTTCCCACCCTTCAAGCACATCGCGTTCGATCCCGATGGCAACCTGTGGCTCTCCAACAACTGCGCCGATACGGCCGGCATCCAGCGCATTCCCGCGGACGAGCTCACGACGTCGGGCGACAAGGATTCGGACGTGCTCATTACGGAAGTAGAGGCCAACGAAGGCATCGCTTTCGACAAGGCGGGTAATCTCTGGGTTTCGGGCGGTGCGGTCCTGAGCCGCTTCGACCAGGCACGGCTCGACGCCTCCGACACCGATGCGCCCGACCTGACCATCGCAGTCACCACCGCGACTCCGGACAACTCCGTCTTGGAGGCGAGCGAGCTCGCCTTCGATCAAGCCGGCAACTTGTGGGGCGTCGCTGGCTCGACCATCTTCCAGCTGGCCGTGACCGATCTCGATCAGACCGGTCAGCAAGACGTGAAGGCGAACGTCTCGTTCGCGATCGACGTGCTGGCGCTGCCGGGCACGCCGGCTTTCGACGAAGGCAATGGGCTGTGGTTGGATTTGGCTGACGGTGAGTTCGGTCGCTTCAGCCCGGCTCAGCTCGGAGAGAGCAGCGGTCCTGGCGACCCCGTCACGCCCGCCACGCTGATCTCGAGCAGCGCCATCACCAGCACGCTGCCGCTGGCGTTCTTCCCGGCGCCGAAGGGTCTGCCGCTGTACCACGCCATCCCGAACGATTGACGGGCGGCGCGCCGCTCGACGGTCGGCGACTCACTTCAGTCGACCGTCGAGCGAGATCGCCGAGCACGCGAGCATCGAGGCTTCGCGGAGCAGGTGCAGCACACCGTCGCGATCGGAGCCGTCCGGCACGCGCTCCAAGATGACCTGAGCAAAGCGCTTGGCGGCTTCGTGAACTGCCGCGTAGTGCGCGAGCTTCTCCGGCGTGGCCGAATGGTGCGAAAACACGTACTCGGGATCGAAGTCGGTCATAGCGTGCTCCTCGGGGTGAATCTCCACCCATAGCCGATTTGTCGGAGCTCCGGCGAGCGTAGACTGACGCCGGTCACGGCCCTGCCCCACGGCCGGTTGCACCGCGCGCGCGGTTACGCGACGCTCGCGCGCGATGTCGCAAGTGGTCGCCTTCACCGACGGAGGATGTCGCGGAAACCCCGGTGTCGGAGCGTGGGCGTTTTTGCTGGTAGACGTGGCGTCGCGCAAGGCGCTCGAGGCCGCCGGCGGCGAGCAGCTCACGACCAACAACCGCATGGAGCTCGGCGCAGCGATCGCGGCCCTTCAAGCCATCAAGCAGCCGAACGCGCGCATCCTGGTGGTCAGCGACAGCAAGTACGTGATCGGCTGCTGCACACAATGGATGGCGGGCTGGAAGAAGAACGGCTGGAAGCGGAAGGGCGATCCGCTCAAGAATTTGGACCTGCTGCAGAAGCTGGACGAGCTGCTCATGGGGCGCGACGTGGAGTTCCGCTGGGTCGCCGGCCACTCCGGGCACGAAGGCAATGAGCACGTCGATCGGCTGGGCAACGAGGCCATGGATCGCCTCGCGCTCGGGCAAGATCCCGGCCACGAACGCCGCTTCGATTGGACTGGCCCGCTCAAGTGAGCGGAGCGCCAGGCTCGAGGGGTTTCAGGACCAGGCAGCCGCGGCGCGCAGCGGTCGCGAGAGCCGCGCGCGCAGCTCGGCCACGCGCAGGCTCAGCGTTCCGAACGCGCCGACCGCACCGTAGATCACGTTGAGCTCCTGCTGATCGAGCGCTACGTCGAGCCCGCGCAGCGCCTGCAACTGAGCCAGCACTTGACCTTCGAGCAGCGGGCTCTGGAGCTCGTTGGCGAGCAGCGCAGCGAGCTCCGACAACGTGCGCTCGTCGTGCTCGACGAGCAGCGGGTGCGCGCTCAGCTCTTGCGCGATGGCTGGCACCGTCGAGACTTCACGGTACAGCGAGCGCCCCAGGATCGGATCGATCTGCTTCAGGCCCCAGTTGGTGACGCGCCTCGCCAGCTGCTGGATGCGCTGTTGCGCCGCCATCGGCAGATCGGAAGCAGCCGGGTTGGCGAGCAGAATCGAAAGCTCGGCTGACGCGACCTCCAGCGCCCAGGCCAGGCGCGCGCGCTCTTCGCCCGCCGAGATCAGGCCGCCCCGGAATGCGCTGAACATCTGGCGGAGCGCGAGCAGTGAACCGACTTCAGGCGAGTCGAAGCCGGACACTGCGCTCGCGCGTGTGCCCGCTTCACGCGCCAGCGCCTCGGCAACGACGACCAGCGCGCGGTGAAGCTTGCGACGGGCGTCGTGCAGCGAGCGCACGCGTTCGGCGCGCAGCGGGCTCGGCGAACCGAGCGCCGCGCTTGCTTCAGCGATCCCGAGCCGCGCGGCGTAGCAAGCGTCGTCGAGCTGCTGGCTGCCGTCCTCCAGCCCTTCGATGAGCACGGTGGCGCGTTGCGCGAACAGCCGCAGCGCACGCGCGGCAGCCTCTAGCGCAGCGCTCGGGGTCTCGAGACCAATCGCGAGCTCACCCACCGCCCAGCGCAAATGAACGAGACGCCCGCTCGGCTCGAAGGACCAGGTTTGAGGAAAATCGGAGATCGACGCCATGTGTACCGAGAGCTAGAGCAAGCTCCGGACCAGGCGACCTTTCGAGCCTTTACCTGCGATGCAGGGCGCTGCTCGTTCCGCTTTGAAACAAGACGTGCAATTTCGTCGTCTCAGCGCGAGACGCGCGATTACTGCTCGGTCTTGCCGGGAGCCAACCCGTAGCGCGTTTCAGCCGGCACGGCGCGACCCGCCAGGAACGCATCCACCACGGGCACGATCTCTTTCTCGAAGGCTTCGCCTCCCCAAAAGTGGACAAGGCTCCCACTCGCGTCGAACAGGAACGACGCCGGCAGCATGCCTGGCCAGCGCGGGTTGATGCCTCGCTTGAAGTCGCCGATGCTGCCGTCCACCAGGTAGCTCGGCAGCGTGATGCCGTTGTCCTTCAAGAACGACGACGCCTTCGCTTCGTCCTTGGGATCGTCGACCGAGACGAGCACGACCGCGACGCCTTGGGGACGAAGGTTCGCGGCGAGCGCCTGCAGCATCGGTACCTCGCGGCGACACGGCCCGCACCAGCTCGCCCATGCGTTCACCAGCGTCGCCTTCTTCCCACTTGCACGCACATCGGCCAGCAGCTGCTCGGCCGTGGTGCGCACTAGCGATGCCCCTGGAGGGCTCGGCGCCGCTGCCGGGACAGCAGCGGCATCGCTCGACGTTGGAGCAGCGCCGCTCGCCTCCGCCGACGGAGCCGCTGCAACTGCGGCGGCGTCCGGGCGTTTTCGCTCGGCGCCAGGCCCGGCCTCCCGACCACATGCGACTACCAGCGCCAGCACCAGGGACGCCAAGCTTGCCACATTTTCCAATTTAATCATGCGCTTAGGTGATTTTGCGACCGGGTTTCGAGGCGCCACGTGGATCCCGGCGACAAGACTTGCTACCGCGGGCGTCGTGAGCACTCAAAACAAACTCTTCGTCGAAGACCTCAACCTCTCGGGCAAGCGCGTCATCGTGCGCGTCGACTTCAACGTGCCACTCAAGGATGGCGTGGTGGAGAGCGACAAGCGTTTGAAAGAGTCGCTGCCGACCATCAAGTACCTGCGCGAAAAGGGCGCAAAGACGATCTTGATGAGCCACCTCGGCCGCCCCGACGGCAAGCGCGTGGCAGACCAGAGCCTGGCGCCGGTTGCCAAGGCCCTCGGCGCGCTGCTCGGCGTCGACGTGAAGTTCGCCGACGACTGCGTCGGTGAGCCCGCCAAGAAGGCCGTTGCCGCGCTCGGCGCTGGCGACGTGCTGCTGCTCGAGAACCTGCGCTTCCACGCCGCAGAAGAGGCGAACGACCCGGCTTTCGCCAAGCAGCTGGCCGAGCTCGCCGACGTGTACGTGAACGACGCCTTCGGCAGCGCTCACCGCGCTCACGCCTCGACCGAGGGCATCGTGAAGTTCGTGCCGCAGGCGGCCTCCGGCTACCTGATGAAGAAGGAACTCGACTACCTCGGCTCGGCGCTCAGCGATCCCAAGCGCCCGTTCGTGTCGATCATCGGCGGCTCCAAGGTGTCGTCGAAGATCGACGTGATTCAGAGCCTGCTGCCCCGCGTCGACTACCTGCTGCTCGGCGGCGGCATGACCTACACCTTCTTGAAGGCCCAGGGCCTCGAGATCGGCACCTCGCTGGTCGAAAACGACAAGATCGAGTTCGCCAAGAAGCTGCTGGCCGAAGCCGGCGACAAGCTGGTGCTGGGCGACGACTTCGTCGTCACGAACAAGCTGGATTTCAAGGGCCGCACCGTGGGCGACCTCAAGATCGTCGCCAAGAACGAGATCCCCGCCGGCTGGGAAGGCGTCGACATCGGCCCCAAGAGCATCGCCAAGTTCGAAGAGATCCTGCTCAAGGCCAAGACCGTGGTCTGGAACGGCCCGGTGGGCGTGTTCGAGATCGACGCGACCGCCAAGGGCACGCTCGCGGTCGCCGC
>JBEHXA010000153.1:0-13286 GCA_048498935.1 Myxococcota bacterium | reverse complement strand
AGCGAGCGACGTGTACGCGAAGCGCTCGGCTTCGCGATCCAGGAAGATGCCGGCCAGCGTGTCGCGCACTTTGCCGCCGCTCTGCGCGGCGACGCGCTTGAGCGCGCCGCGATCGGTGCCGGTGGGTCTGAGCTCGTCGCCGAGCGTGAGGACGGCGCCGGTCGTCGCCTCGAGTGTCTGGCTCTGTTCGTCGACGAGCGATGCCACGTAGGCGCCGGGACGCGCGGCGGGGAGCGTTGCGCTGTACAGGCCCGCGCCCACAGCGTCGAGCGGCACGCTGCTGGAGGTGCCGTCCGGTGCGGTGACTTTCGCCATCAAGCGTCGCAAGCTCTCGCTTCGGCCGCGTTCGTCGGTCACGCTGGCGCGGAGGCGCAGCTCGCCGCCCGTGGTGTCGGCTTCGAGGCGCACGCGCGGGTTGTCCGGTCGGCGCGCAAGCTCCCGCCCGAGCTGACCGAACAAGCGATCCCCACCGCTCCAGCTGGTCCACGCGCTGCCCCAGCGATCCTTGAAATCACTGGTGAAAACGGCGCTTCTGCCGACTCCCACTGACCAACTGGCGAGCAAGGGGTCACCTTCGGGACCGGTCAGCAACACCTGAGCTCGGCCTTTGGGGATGGTGACCACGTAGCCGCTCAGGTTTGGCGCCTGAGAGAAGTCGATGCCGCGAAGCGCCGGGGCTTGAGTGGCGAGCGCTGGACGAAATTGCACTTCATTGATCGAGCTCCGCGCGGCCAGCACTGTTTCTTGCGCGAACACGGCTGGTAAGCGGGTGGCGTCCTCGATCAGGTAGAAGCGCCCTCCGCCGAGCTTACTCATGCGCTCCAAATCCGGCACGTCGGGCCCTTTGCCGAGCGCCACCACGCTGGTCGTGATGCCGCGCGACTTGGCGCTACTCACGAGCGCCGTCGCCTTGGTCCGCTCTTCGGCGTCCGAGCCGTCGGCGAACAGCAGCAAGTGCTTGAGCTGCGCGTTCTCTTTGGCGAGCGCCGCGTAGGCCGTTTGGAGCGAAAGGTCGACATAGATGCCGCCGCCACCGACGCCTACGCCGCGCACGGCCTTGGCGAGCGCGTCGCGGTCTTTGATCTCGCCGAGCGGGATGGTCCACTGCACGGCCGTGTCCACGTGCATGACGCCCAGTCGGTCGCCAGCGCCCAGCAGCTCCAGCGAGCGCACTGCCGCTTCGTTGGCGAGGTCGAGCTTGGTGCGCGAGCCGACGGCGGCGCCCATCGAGCCCGAATAGTCGACCGCGATCACCTCCGCTAGGCTCGCGCGTCGGCGCTCCTGCTTCACGTCGAACGAGAGCGGGCTTACCTCCTCGATCGGCGTTTTGCCGTAGCCGCCCGGGCCCAGCGAGCGCTCTCCGCCCATCAAAAGCAGGCCACCGCCCAGATCACGCACGTACGATGCGAGCGCCGCGATCTGCTCGGGCGCCAGATCTACCGCGCTGATGTCGGAGAGCACGACGAGGTCGTAGAGCGCGAACCCGGCGGCGTCGCCGGGCACCTGTGTAGCGTCGCCCGTGTGCACCTTGAAGGCTGCGCTCGAGAGCGCGCGAGCGAGCGGTGCTGCAAGCTCTCGGCTGCGCTCGAGCACCAGCGCGCTGGACTCGCCGGTGACCCGCACGAAGGTGGAGCCGCGGTTGTCTTCGGGAGCTTCGTCGAGCGAGGCGTCCTTGGCAGTGAGCTCGACATCGTAGCGATGGAGCCCAGGCTCTGACGCCACCTCCCGCAGATGCACCACGTCCTCACCAGCGGCCACGCGCACGTCGCCCTGACGGAGCAGCTGTCCATCGCGGTAGACCCGCACCTCGACGTCGGCGTCGTGGCTGGAAGCGGTCACGATGCGTAGGTCGATTGCTTCGCCTTCGCTGGCGCGGCCGCCCGCCGAGACGGCGACTACACGAACGTCTTGGAGCTGCCGCTGATCGAGCGGCACCACGTCGATCGGGACGCCCGCAGCAGCTGCCAGGGCCGCCTCACCGAGCGCATCACCACGGGTAGAGACGCCGTCGCTGAGCAGCACGATGCGCGCGGCCGAATCGGGCGGCACCTCGGCCAGCGCTCTGCGGATGGCGGCGCCGAGATCCGTGCCGTCGCGGCTCAGCTCGGCGCGCTGCGGTGAGGGTGGGTGACGGCGCTCGCGCGGCGGATCTTCGAGCACGGCGTCGGCCGCGAACGCCAGCGTCGCGATGCGATCGCCCTCGTGCATGCCCTGCTCGGCGACGCGGATTTCCTGCTCGATGCGCGCGTCCGCCCCCGGCACTAGGTCGATGCTTCGGCTGCGATCGCGAGCCACGATGACCGTCATGCGGTCGAGGCGTCGGCCGAGCTCGACGCCGATCACCGCAAAGGCGCAGGCGGTGGCTGCCGCGCCGGTGAGCAGCACCATGCCGAGCGCTCGGGCCCGGGCGCGCCGTTCGCCGAAGCGAGCTAATCGGGTGGTGAGCCAGCACAAGAGGAGCGCCAGCGGAACCGCGAGCAGCGGTCGTTCGAGGCGCACGAACGAGACCGGGATGCCGAGGCGCTCGAGCGCGAAGACCAGCGTTGGCAAGATCGCCACGATGCGCAGGAGCCAGAGCAGCGCGCTCACGCTGCCCCCGCGGGTGGCGCGGCCGAGCGCTCGGGACGCAGCGGCGTGATCCGGCCCGACTCGATTCGACCCGGGTTCCTGGTGAGCCAGACCACCTCCGCGACCAGGGCCGCGAGCGCAAGAGCGGCCGCCAGGAAGCCCCAGTCCCCCGGCGCCTCGGTGACCGGAGAGCGGGTTGCTGTCGGCGCAGTGTCGTCTCCAGCCGGCGAGGCTCCGGCCGACGAGCTCGACAGGTCGCTTTCCAGGCTGCTCGTCAGGTTCACGACCGAGAGAGCGACGCCGGCTCGTTCGCCTTCGTAGCTGACGAGGTAAAAGCCTGGCTGGTTGGGATGCGGGATGATGGCGACGCCGTCGCGCGCTTCGAGCTGACTCTCCACTCCCGATGGATCGACGAGCTTGACTTGTTGGAGCTCACTCGGGACGCGCACGCGGAGCGGCGAGCCTGCGCGGGCGGGACCCAGCACGTGGCTGCTGCGGTGAGATCGCGCGATTTCGGCCAAATTGCGCACGAACAGCACGAACGATGCGCGCAGCGGCCAATTGCTCTCCCCGGCGTCGAAGCCCAAGAGCGTGCCGGTGCGTCCGCCGTCCGAGACATCGACGACCAGGGCCCCCTCGCGCCCGCGCACCAATACGCTTTGCGGTGAAGCGGGGTCGATGGCGCGCCCTTTGGCGATCGAGACCCCGTCGAGCGTGATGAAGCGCAAGCGCGGGTCGGTGCGTTCCCAGGAGGTGACGACCGGCGCTTCGAGCAAACTGCCCACTACGGCCCCCCGGCACGCGCCGGGCGGCGGGTTCAGGATCACGAAGTCGCCGCCGGGGAGGCGAGCTGGACAGGCACCGCTCACGACCAGCAAGGCGTCGTCCGGGATTGCCGTGGTGGCGAGGTCCGCCAGCGGCAGCCCGAGCAGCTCGAGATCCGGATCGGCCAGGAGGGCGCGCTCGAACCAGGGACTGGCATGTGCCGGGGCCGCGATGGTCGTCAGCTTGCGGCTCGGTGGCACGCGCCCGAAGGCGCTGTCGTCGACCGGCAGCGCATCGTGGGGTGAGAGCTCGACGACCAGGCCGGTACCGGAGTCGGTCGGGGCGGCCTCGAAGCCGAGCACGACCGGCGCCTTCTGACCCGGGTCGAGGCGCAGCTTACGTGAGGCGAGAACGGTCGGAGAGCTGCGCTGCTTGAGCGTAATGAAGGTGTCACGCGGTACGCGGGCGAAGCTCTTCACCTCCGCGAAGACTTCGACGCGGTCGCGTCGGGTGGCGGTGTCTTGACTGCGTCCCACATCGAGGCGCGTGATGCCCAGGTTGTCGATGGGGTCGCCCACCTTGACCACGCTCAGCGGGACGCGCGTTTGGGGCACCGGCGTGGCCAGCCCGCCGTCGTCGCTGATCGCGACAATTCGGCGATTTCCGGCCCGTTGGGCGAGTTGTTCGCTGGCCAGCGCGATCGCGCGATCCAGGTGGCCCTCCACCCCCAAGGCCGTGAGCGCCGAGAGCCGTGAACGCACACGCGACAAGTCGCGATCGGCGGGGCCGACCACGCGCGGCTCGCTACCAGCTTCTATCAGCAGCACATCGGCGCCGGCCGGTAGTGCACTGAGGACGCGGCGAGCGGCCGACTGAGCCGCTGTGAAGCGCGTCTCGCCAGGCCCCGCAGACTGGGTCTGCGCTTGCATCGAGGCGCTGACGTCGAGCACGAGCGCGATGTGCTCCGAATCGACCTGCCCGCCGGAGAGCGCTGGGCGCGCCAGGGCGAGCACCAGCAGGGCGAGCGCCAGCAGCTCGAGCAGAAGCGAGACGCGCCCTCGTAGGCGCTGCCAGGGGCTGCGCGCCAGCATGTCGCGCGCTGCTGCTTGCCAGAGCCAGGTTGAGCCCACGGTCACCCGTTGGCGCCGGACCTTGAGCACGTAGAGGAGCAGTAGCGGTACCAGCAGGCCTAGCAGCCACAGGCCTTGCGGATTCCCGAACGCGGGCACGCCGCCAGTCTACCCCGGATCCAAGCGGCGCGGCCCACGCTGCCCATGCCTAAGGCGCAGCGCCTCGTGACCCTCCTCCCGCTCTCGAAAGATGTCATGAAGAACCCCCTCGACGCTAGCCGTCCCGACGTCGCGCACGGTGGCCAGGTTCTGCTCGGCGATGCGCTGGCGCACGGGCTTGACACCGGGGCTCTCGTACGCTCCGACACCGAGCGATCCGAGCGCCGTGACGTCCACGAACTGCGTGCCAGAATCGAGCCCTTTGATCGAGAAAAGTGCGGATTTTCGCACCAGCTGTAGGGTCGGGTCCGGAGTCCTGCGGACGAATGGAACGAGCCGATCCGGGTGCCCGAGATCGGCCTCCGCGTGAGGGTGAAAGGCGGCCATGGCAAACGCCGTGAGGTCGCGCGCGTCGTCTTCGGAGCGCGCCCGAAGGCGCCTCACGAAGTCTTCGAAGTCGAGCCGACCGAGGTCCAAGAGTGGGTAGATGACCAGCGCGACGTCGAAGTCGGTCTCGGTCTCGCTCTCGACCTCGCTCGGGTCACCCTGAGAGCCATGGGAGAGCGCATTCAAGTGAGTGAGCGACTCCACGAAATCATCTTGATTCACGCTGAAAACGACGCGCACGGGCGCGCTGCCGGAGGTGCGCGCGGCGTGTGCCCAAGGGCAGAACCCGAAGCGCTCGACGACCTCCACCGCGTACCGTTCGTAGACCCGGAGCGTGAGCGAAGTCAGGTCTCCGAGGTACGTCATGGGTCATCGTATCACTCCCGCGACTTGACGAGCGGCAGCAAACCCATGCAAAGTGTCAATCAACGCGAGCGCGCATTGGTCGCGCTCCGTTAATTACAAGAGGACGGACAATGGCCGGACGTAAGAAGAAAGCATCGAAGAAGGCAGCACCGGTGGCAGCAGCCCCGGCGAAGAAGGCGCGCAAGAAGAAGAGCAAGAAGAAGGCAGCCGCCGCACCGGCGATGCCCGCAGCGCCCGCCGCTCCGAAGAAGGCCAAGAAGAAGGCCAAGAAGAAAGCCAAGAAGGCGTAATGCTTCCGGAGAGCGCGAGTAGCGGAGCAGTCTTGCATCGCTACTCGCGCTCTCTGTATTTTGTAGCTGAAAAACAGGGCCAATAGCGGCCACGTCTGCAGCAGCGCGTTGCTCCCGAGTGGAAGCGTCAACGCGATGCTCTCAGTCGGCAGACGTCGCGATCAGTCGCTCTGTCCGAGCACGATGCGACGCACTGGTTGCTCGAGTGGCTCGTCGCTGAGCACGCGCACGTAGCGACCGCCGAGTCGTCGCGCCGTAGCGCGCAGCTCTTCGACCAGCCCGGCGAGGCGTGCGAGGTAGGCCTCGACGGCGCTCGGGTCCATGGTCACGTCCAGCTCGGCGCCGGTCTCGGAGTCCACCAACCCGAGGTCGCCCTGGTAGTCGGGCTCGAGCTCCATTCGGCTCAGAACCTGGACCAGGGCCAGCGAGTGCCCTTGGGCTCTCAAGCGCGAGAGCTCGTCCGCCACTGGTCCCGGGTCGAGAAAGTCGCTCAGCACGACCAGGAGCCCCGGCCGCGGCGACCGCTCGGAGACCCCACGCAGCGCGGCCGCCAGCGAGCCGCGACCCTTGGCTTCGATATGTGATAGCTCGGCGAGCACGCGATGCAGCGCTCCGCGTCCCCGCCGCGGCTCGCCCACGGCGCCTAGCCCGCGCGTGTGCTCGTCACCGGTCACCAGCACCTGCACGCGCTCCGAGTCGCTCAGCGCCAGGTAGGCGAGCGCTGCCGCGAGGCGTCGAGAAACCTCTATTTTTCTTGGGTTTCCGTAGTCGAGCGAAGCCGAAGCGTCGATCAGGAGGCGCACCACCACGTCCTCTTCGGCCCGAAAGGTTTTGACTACGGGAGAACCGCTGCGCGCGAAGGCGAGCCAGTCGATGCGCCGTAAGTCGTCGCCGGGAGCGTAGGGTCGGTGCTCTTGGAACTCGGCGCTACCGCCGCGGCGCCGCGCGACATGCTCACCGGTCGCCCCGGAGCGCACCTCCACCTTCAGACGCCGCCGGAGTAGACCCAGCTCTCGGACGAAACTCGGGTCGAGCAGCTGCTGCGCTGTCATGGGGCGGGCTCGGGCGCGGCGTCCCGGGCCCCGCCGGCGTCCGCAGAGGCCTCTAGCTCCGCTTCCAGCAGGCGCTCCAGCTCGCTCAGGCGCTGAGCCTCATGAGCCAGGCGCGAGCGTACCCGGGAGCCCGCCATGGCCAGGAGCCCAACCCCGAACAGGGCGTAACCCGCAGAGCACAGTACCGCAGGTAGTACTAGGTCGGACAGGTTGGAGACGCCGCGCTGCATCTGTTCGGCGAGCACGAAGGCGTAGCTGGGGGAGGGCGCAGCCAGGGCCAACGCTTCGTGGCGCGTCACGACGCCCGCGATCGCCATCAGGATCCAAGGGCCGATGGCAGCCGACAGAATGACGACCAAGAGCAGCACTCGGGGGGCAGTCGCGCCCTCCGCCCGCGCGCGAAAGAAGGCTGAAAGCCCGCACAAAAACACCAAGAACGCCAGCAGCTGGGCTGCGAACGCGATCAGCACTTCGCGGTCCGCGCGCGTGTGGAGGGTGAGCAGGCCGATGCCGACGCTGGCTGCGAAGCCGAACAGCATCAACCCGAGCACCCAGGTGCTGGCGCTCACGACGCCCGGACCGAGCGCTCGCAGCAGGCTGCCGCGTCGCTCGCGCTCCCAAGCGACTCGGACCCGCCGTGAGGGGCCGAGCGGCTCGCCGGCGGTCATGAAGATCGCGAACATGAAGAACACGAACAGCAGCGACCCCTGGGCCATGGCCCATTCGAGGGTCCGGGTTGCCAGGGCCACGAGGGCACAACAGCCGGTGAGCAATAGCGTGCTGGCGATGGTCCAGACGCGGAGCCGCGTGGAGCGATCGTCGCTCGGACCACCCAGGTTGGCGATGGTAGTCTCGTAGAAGAGCCAAGCGGGAACGACGACTGCGACGGCCGGGGTGACTACCAAAAATGCCAGGTAAGGCAGCCCCAGGTCGGCTCGCACCCAAGCGGTCGGAAGCCACACGGGCGGCCCCGAGGCGACGGCGGGCCACTGTTCGTGCACCGCGACCGATAGGCCGACGCCTAGTGCGCCGTACACCACCACCGATGTCGCCAGCGTCATCATCAGCGTGACGATGATGGCGGCTGCCGAGCTTTGGAACTTGGATGAGAGGGCGAGGCCGAAGGCAACTGCCAGCGTCGCGAGCACAAAACAGCAGAAAAAGGCGAGCACCACCTCGGTTGCGGTGACGCCACCGAACAAGAACGGCAGCGCTCCGACCGGCGCCAGCATCACCAAGTACAGCGCGATGTAGGTGTAAGCAGCCAGGAACTTTCCACGAGCGATCTGCGCCGGCGGCAGGCCGGTGAGGGCGAGCGCTTCCCAAGTGCGACCGTTCTTTTCGCCGGCGATGGTGCTGGCGGCGACGGCAGGCCCGAGCCACGTCACCAGCGCGAAGGCCAGCGAGAAGAACGTGTGGAATACCCCGACGCCTACCTTGGCAGGCTCTGCAGTCACGCTGGCGATGCCTCCGACCGAGCAGATGAGGAGCGCCACCGCGACCGTAACGGTCATCAGAATGACGGGGGTGCGCTGGAGGCGCGCCGACTGGCGGAGCTCGCGCATCCAGACCGGGTTCGGATCGCGCATGAGGCGCGCCCAACCCCAGCGCAGGCGCGCCACGAGCGAGGAGCCGCCGGGCAGCGGCGGAATCGACTTGGAGCCGGTCTGGACGCTCATTGGAGCTCCCCGCGCGTGACCTCGAGAAAGATGCGTTCGAGCTCGTTGCGCTCCGGCTCCACGCCGATGACGCCGACGCCCTGACCGACCAGGTGCCGCACTACATCAGCCACGAAACGCTCGTCACCGGCGTAGTCGACCGTGAGCACACCGCCGGGCGCCGGCTCGACCTGGTACACACCGACGCCACCCGCCAACAGCGGGGCCACGAGCCGCGAGTCGCCCAGCACACGCAGCTTGAGGCGACGCCGCGCAGCGGGCGGGATGGCCACGCCGCCCGCAGTGAGACCAACTGCCTCGGCGGCTTGCTGCGCATCGCCTCCCACTATTGCCGTCGCCGAATGTCCGGGCGGTGTCTCGCCGCGTGCCCGACGCGAGAGCTCGTCGCCGATGGCCGCGATCGGTCCCGCGACGACGAGGCGGCCTCGCTCGAGGATGCCCACCGAGGTGCACACGTCCGACAGCTCCGTGAGGATGTGGCTCGACAAGAAGATGGTTTTGCCCAACTCACGGAGCTCGAGCAGAAGGTCGCGTAGCTCGATGCGCGCGCGGGGATCGAGATCGCTCGCCGGTTCGTCCAGGATGAGCACCTTGGGATCGTGCAGCAGGATGCGGGCCACCTGCAGCCGCTGCTTCATGCCCTTGCTGAGCTCAGCCACCAGGCGGCCGTCCAGCTTTTTCAAATCGGTCAGCTCGAGCACGACGTCGACGACGTGCAGGTCTTGCACCTGGTAGGCGTCTGCGAAAAACTCCAAGAACTCGCGCACCGTGATGCGCTCGTAGACGCCGGCGTGGTCCGGCATGTAGCCGATCACGCGCCGCACCTTATCGGGGTCGATGGTGACGTCGAGGCCGTCGATTTCGACTCGGCCGGTCGCTGGCTCGAGCAGCGTCGACATCACGCGAATGGTGGTGGTCTTGCCCGCGCCGTTGGGGCCGATGAAGCCGAAAATCTCGCCGTGCTGAACGTCGAAGCTGACGTCGCGCAGCACCTCACGCAGGCCGAAGCGGTGCGAGAGGTGCCTGACCCGTATCGCTGGCGGGGAGCTCACGGTACGCCTCCTTCGCCGATCACGCGGATCAGGCAACGGTCGGCTTCGAGTGGGAAGCCGCTGTCGGTGAGCTTGCCTTCACCTCCGTCGAGTTGGCCGAGCAGCACCGGCACGTCGGTAGGCCAGAAGTCGACGTAGCGCGTCGTAGCACCTTCGATGGCGTCCCAGGCGCTGGCCAGGCCCTTGACGGAGTCGTCGAGCGTTTTGGCGGCGGTGCCGAGATTGAGGGCGGAGCGGCCCAGCGCGGCTCCGCGCGTCACGCTGAGCGCCTTGCCGGTCGAGTCACGCACGGCCTCACCGTCCCGAATGCGGGGGAAGAAGCGCGCCGTGCGCGTGCCGGCCGGGACTAGCACCACGCCGAGCAGATCGCGTCCGAGGCGGTTCTTGATCACGACGCTCCCGTCTGGATCCGTGAGCATGCTGACGCCGCCGCCGAGACCCATGAAGCCGTCCTCTTGCACGACCACCACTTCCCAGGGGCGGCCGCGCAGGTTGGTGAGGCGCGCGCCGTCGCGATCCGCGACCAGGCGGCGGCCCGTTTCTTCCGCATCGCCCGCTACATCGAGCACGTTGCCTCGTGCGCTCGCTTGCACGACGCGCTCGCGCGCCGAGGACGCATAAAGGCCGCGAAAGCGCGTCACGACGGCTCGGCTCATACCGGCGCCCGCCTCGATCAAGGTGAGCCGCCTAGCGCGGCCGCTCACGCCGCGCCCCAGCATGCCGAGCATCACCACCAAGATGAGCGCCAGCGCCGACCACAGCGGCAAGCGCCAGAGGGCGCTCAGCGGCCGCCCTGCACGCCGTGCCAGGTAAAAGTTGAGCGGCCCTGCCAAGCCCGCATAGGCGAGCAGCAGGAGCGCCGACACGATGATGGTCCAGCGCGTGCCCTGGTTCGGGTCGAGCTCGCGCCGCACCAGCCGCAGCCGTGATTCGTCGAGGGTCGCCTCGGCGAACGGCAGCGCAATGGCGCTGTTGCGATCCCAGGCGTGGCGCGTCAAATCGGCGAGCTTGTGGTGCGCCCACGGATCGCCGACGAATGGCTCGGCGTTCGGTCGGAATGCGAGTAAGTGCACTTCTCCGAGTCCGTAGCTCGCGCTGGCGCCCCAGGGACTCGGTCGCAGGTTGCCGCCGCGATAGCCGCGCAGTTGGTCGCGCGACTCGGGGCTCGGCGAGAGGCGCAGGTCGGTGACGCCGCCGCCCCGCGGACCCATCGGGGTGCCGCCCGGATCGAGTGGCACGTCGAACGCAGCCTCACCGCGCAATGCGTCGGGCGCCTTGTCTTCTTGAAAAGGACCGCCCACCCAAGCTTGCAAGTACGGTTGACGCAGATCCTCGGGGCGATCGAGTACGAGCGCCACGGCACCGCCGGCCAAAAGCCAATCGGAAAGCGCGGCGCGCGCCTCTTCGCCGAGGAGCGCGAGCTGGGCGCCCGTGAGCAGCACCACCGTGGCGCTGGCGTAGCCGCTGGCCAGGTGGGGCACCACGGGCTCGCCGGTGCGCGGTTCGACCCGCGCGCTGGAGACTGAGAGCATGGGCGACGCCAGGCCGCCCCAGCGCGTGTTGGTGATCGCGACCGCTACGTTACGCAGCGCGGGCGCCACGTGACTGGGCGAGCTGAGTTCGAAAATCAGCGGATCTTGCGCGCGAAGCTCCGCACCTTTCGCCTCCGCCAGCACGGTGCCGTCCGGCGCGCGCGCCGCGACGCGGAGCGCCGGCCAGGTCCCCGGAAAGCCGTGGACCGGCACTTCCACCGTCACCTGCGCGTGGCCTGCGACGGAAAACGGAACTTCGGTCGTGTTGCGCGGGCCGCTGCCGTGAGCGGACCAGGCGAGCTCCGCCGCAAGCTCGAGGTCGCCGCGGACCGGATCAGCCGAGTGATTTTCGATACGGACGTAGGCGCTCATCCAGCCGTCGACCGCGGGGGTGCCGTTGCCGAGCAGCGGCTGCACCTCGATGCTGATCGGAGGAGCCGCCGCCGCGCCGCGCGCCCAGGCGAGCGACAGCAGCAGCACGGCCGTGACGAGCCACCACGGGCGCCGGGGCGTGGCTCCGATCGGCACTAGCGAGCCTGCACCGCTTCGGCCACAGTCGCCGGTAGGGTCTCGACGTGCTCGAGCAGGGCCTTGACCACGCGATCCGTAGTCACGCCGTCGGCCTCGCCCTCGAAGCTACGCAGGATGCGATGACGCAAGACTGGAGGCGCAGCGCGACGCACGTCCTCGAAGGCGACCTGTCCGCGCCCTTCGAGCAGCGCGATGGCCTTGCCGGCGAGCACCAGGGCCTGACCGCCGCGCACGCCCGCCCCGTAGCGGACGCTGCGCCGCACGAGCTCGGGCGCTTTCGGTGACGCGGGATCGGAGCACGCTACGAGGCGCGCGGCGTAGCGCAGCACCGGCTCGGCGACCTCGATCTCGCGGCAGAGCTGGCGCAGAGCCAGCACTTCTCGTTGGCCGAGCACGCGCTCCGGGGGTGGCGTAGCGACGCCGGTGGTGCGCCGCAGGATGTGCGTGAAATCGTCGTCGTTGGGCGACTCGACCAGCACCTTCAGCAAGAAGCGATCGAGCTGAGCTTCGGGCAGGGGATAGGTGCCCTCCATCTCGATGGGATTTTCGGTAGCGAGTACGAAGAAGGGCTCTTCGAGCGCGTGGCGGACGCCGGCGATCGTGACGGCGTGCTCTTGCATGGCCTCGAGCAGCGCGCTCTGCGTCTTGGGCGTCGCGCGGTTGATCTCGTCGGCCAGCACCACTTGGCCGAAGATCGGGCCACGGTGCAGCTCGAAGCGCCCTCCCGGAGCGCCCCCGTCCGACATCACGAGCACATTGGTGCCGGTGATGTCGCTGGGCATGAGATCGGGCGTGAACTGAATGCGCGAGAAGCGCAGCTCGAGCGCGCTCGCCAGCGTGCGCACCAAGAGCGTCTTGCCCAGGCCGGGATTGCCCTCCAGCAGCACGTGACCGCCTGCGACGAGCGCCCAGGTCACCTGCTCGACCACGTCACGCTGGCCCACGATCACCGACGCCACGGCTTGCATCAACGCCGAGCTCGCCTGTTTTGCCTGGTCGAGCCGAGCTTGGAACGTTTCACTCATGCGGGGCCGGATGCTAGGTGCTCTACGGCTCGAAGTAACGCCCCACGTGCTCGCGGTATTCTTCGGGCACTTCCGACTGTTCGACAGCGCCGATTTCGCCGGGCGCCACGCTTCCCAAGCTGCCGGTGCCGCGTTGGTTGGCAGTGTCACCGGGCCTGGCGGGCGCCCGGCCAAGGGTAGCCGCGTGCATGGGACCCACGCCGCTCCGCGCCACGTTGGCTTTGGATCGGAGCTCGGGCGCTTCGACGGCGTCGGTTTTGCCCGCGTGATCTCCGTGGCCCGTGTCGTGGCTGCCGGGGCCGCCCTGACCATTCGCGTCTCCCGGCGAGTTGCCGCCGGATTGCGGAGCCTGGCCACCGGGTGTGGGTAGCGGCACCGCACCGAGCCCGCGCTCGGCTTCGTCGAGTCCGCGCTCCGCGTCACCCAGCGCACCGTCGCGGCGCGCTTCAGGGCTTTGCTCCGGCTCGGCGAGTTGGCGCAGTTGTTCTTCGAGCTCGCGCTGTCCTTCCGGGCTGGCGAGGCGCTTGGCCATCTCGGCCATCTCCTCGCGCGTCATGGGCGAGAGAGCGCCGCCCGGGCTCTGCTCGAGCTGCTTCTGCATCCGTTCGGCGAGCCGCTTGCGCTCGGCCTCGCTCAGCTTCGACAGCGCTTTGCCCATGGCTTCAGCCAGGCGGCGCGCTGCTTCGGGGTCGCCGGACTGTCCGAACTCGTTCAAGTCCTCGAGCGCTTCGGGATCGAGCTGCCCTTGCAGCGACTTGGCGAGCTCGCGCAGCGCGTCCGCTTCGGCAGCGCGCTTCGCGAAAGCTTCGC
>JBEHXA010000152.1:0-13303 GCA_048498935.1 Myxococcota bacterium | reverse complement strand
ACCGAGCGCCGCTGCCACCGACTCGTTGTTGCTTGCGGCGGCTATGGCGACGACGGCCCCGTCGAGGTGCAGTTCTGTCCGCCGGTGTTCTTGTAGGTCCCCGTGTAGATCACCGGATAGCTGAAGTGCCCGTCGTAGTCTTTGCCTTGCTCCAGCATCATCTTGTAGTCGACGCCCGCCGCTAGCAGCACCTTCGGCGCCACGGGTGCGAGCGGCGCCAGGATCTCGCTCGTGACCGAGTCGTCGCTCGGATAGAACAAGGATTGGCACACACCAT
The DNA here is from genome assembly GCA_048498935.1 of Myxococcota bacterium. Classification (GTDB taxonomy): domain Bacteria; phylum Myxococcota_A; class Polyangia; order Polyangiales; family Polyangiaceae; genus PMG-095. Next base: position 13,026 of record JBEHXA010000152.1, on the reverse strand, counting down.
GGCCCCAAGTCACCGTCACGAGCCGCTTGGGGAAGCCGCTGGCACCAGCCGCGCGAGCTCGCTCGGCGCCGATCAGGGGCAAGAACGCGGCGCTGAGGCCCAGGGTGCCGAGCAGCGCTCGGCGCGAAAACGCGCGTTGGGTCTTGCTGGTCTGGATCAAAGTCACGGAATCACCTCACCTTGTGCCGGGGCTCGATAACGGAAGGAGCGTGACGCGGCGATCGCCGGCAAGAGATCACGCAGTAGGTAGTCGTGGCTCGCGAAGGCCGCGCTGACGCTCGCTAGCGAGGGCGCGTCCGAGTCTCCTTCGGCGCGCTTGAACGCGAAGCGCAGCCATTGCTTGGTCATGCAGCTGCGCACCGTGTCGCTCGTGGCCAGAATGCGGCTCAGCTCGAGGGCGTCGGCGAACGGCTGATCTCTGCCGTCGATCGTCGCCTGACTCGCCGAGTCGACGGCCAAGCCGTTGTCCATCGTGCGGTAGCGACCGATGCCATCGTAGTGCTCGAACGCGAACCCGAACGGATCCATGAGCATGTGACAGCCGCGGGCGCACGGGTTTTGGGCGTGGGTCGCGAAGCGCGCGCGCGTGGTTCCGCCTGCCGAGGCGGGCTCTGCTGGCGGAACGTTTGCTGGCGGAGGCGGCAAATCGCCACATAGCAGCTTGGTGTAGACGGCCTTGCCGCGCTTGACTGGGTGTGAGCCATCGGCCGCGCCGGTGGCAGAGAGAAACCCGGGTTGGGTGAGCAAGCCGGCGCGCTGCGCGCCCCCTGCAGCGCCCGCGTACACTCCGCTTAACGCCTGACTGCTCAATGAGAAGTCCGCGGTGAGCAGCGTTTCTAGCTTGCCACCGGTCCGAGCGAGCACGTCCTTGACGAACACGGTGTTCGCGTCTTCGAGGGCGGAGCTAACGGCGGGCGAGTAGTCTGGATAGGTCGCAGCGTCTTTGGGGACCTCGGCGAGGTCGTCCAGTTCCAACAGCTCGGCGAAGAAAGCAGCGACCTCGTCGTGGGCTTTCTCGTCTTGAAGCATGCGCTGCGCCTGCGCGGCAATGTCTTCGGCGGTTTCTAGCTGACCGGCGGCGGCGGCGGCGAACAGCGCTTGGTCGGGCAGGGAGCCCCAAATGAAATACGAGAGGCGTGACGCGACATCGTAGGCGTCGAGCTTGACGGCGCTTCCTTCGAGCTTGCGCTCGCTCTGCGGCGATTCCCAATGGTACAAGAAGGCCGGCGACTGCAGCATTTGCTCGAGCAGCACCCCGATGGCTTCGTTGAAACCAAGGCCCAGGTCTCCGCGCGCTGTCTGGTAGAGCCCTAGCAAGCCCGATTTCTCATCGGCAGTGAGCGGGCGACGGAACGCGCGCAGCCCGAATTCGTCGACAAAACGAGCCGCACAACCCGCCTCGTCGGCAGCAGGCGTGCAAGGCACGATTCGATCGAGCGTGGCGAGCGCGGTGGAGGCCAGCGTCTCCGCGCTGCTGCGCAAGAGCTCGGCGTCTTGCGTGGCGACCAGGCCCGAGCGGCGGAACAAGAACGTTCGGTCTCGGTCGTCTGGAAATTTGTCCGCAGGGTGCGCGGTGTCACCCAAAAGGTCACGCACCGTGTTGTTGTATTCCCGACGGGTGAGTCTCGTGAGCGGTCGCTCGCCCACTGCATTCGGGGCGCCGCTCGCCATGCCGCCAGTTCCAGGCGGAAGCCCGCCGGTCGAAGTATTGCCGGTGCCGCCGCCACCAGACTGAGCACCAGGCACCGATGCCGCGCCTCCTGAAGGAGGGGCGCCTCCGTTGATCGTCGCGTCGCAGCCCCCAAGTAGCAGCGTGGCCAAGGCGGTGCCCACGAGCGTTCGCTTCATACTCAGCAGTTGCGCGAGGAGCCGCAAACTCGTCACGATGCGAGAGCGAGCCAGGCCGCACGAGCGCGAGCCCAGGTGCAGAGCTGAAATCACCCCACCGTCATGTCCGTGCTGGACTCGGGCGCGGCTGGTGATACTTTGGGAGTTTGGCCTTCTCCTGCTTTGCGCGAGCCGTACGTTGGAAGAGGTTGCGCTGGGGCGGCACGTTCAGTGCGCTCGGCGCCTCCCTCGGTCTCCTCTTTAGTTGTACTTTCCCCGATTACTCGCTGTCTCGCGCGGCGCGCGTACCGGTCGGCAGGTGCGCCGATCGTTCTTTGGATGCCAATGAGAGCGACATCGACTGCGGCGGCGCGTGTCCGGCCTGTGTCACCGGCCAGGCCTGTTTGGTGCCGGCGGATTGTTCCTCGGGCGTGTGTAGTGCCGAGCGCTGTGTTGCGCCGACGTGCGAAGACGGTGTGCAAAATGGCCTCGAAGCGGGGCCTGACTGCGGCGAAAGCTGCGCTCCGCATCGCTGCCCGGCAGCCGAAGCCTGCCGCACCAACGAGGACTGTTCGAGCCACCGCTGCACCGACGGCGCCTGCATCGAGGCACGTTGCGACGACGGTATCTGGAACGGTGTCGAAAGCGACTTGGATTGCGGCGGCGTCAACTGCGGTGCCTGTGCGCTGGGCCTACGCTGCATGGGTGACAGTGATTGCGAAAGCAAGATCTGTCAGGACGCACGCTGCGTGACCGCATCCTGTCGCGATGGAATTTTGGACGAGACCGAGTCTGACGTCGATTGCGGTGGCGCGGAGTGTGGAGGCTGCGGCACCGGGCAGCGCTGCAACGTTGCGGGGGACTGCAGCAGTGGTAGCTGCGAGCAGCAGCTGTGTGCGGCTGCGACGTGCGACGACGGTCTGCAGAATCAGGGCGAATCCGACCTGGATTGCGGGGGCGCAGCGTGCGCAAGCTGCCCCGACCTGGCGCACTGCGAGCGCAGCCAAGACTGTGTCAACGGCGTGTGCATGCAGGGGCAATGCGCAGCGGCTTCCTGTAGTGATCTCACCCGCAACGGCCTGGAGACAGGCGAAGACTGTGGCGGTGGCTGCCCTGGGTGTGCGAGTAACCTGGGCTGCGGGGCCGACCTGGACTGTCAGAGTGCCGTGTGCGTGGACGGCACGTGTCAGGCGCCGAGCTGCACCGATGGCGTGCAGAACGGCGCCGAGCAGGATGTCGACTGCGGCGGGGCTTGCGCAGCTTGTGTGCGTTGTGCGGATCACCCCGTTCCTGCCAAAAGCGCCTGGCGAGCGTCTGCCTCGAGCTACTTCGTAGGCGATACACGCGAAGTGCCAGCACTCGCGATCGACGGCACTGCGACGCGCTGGTCGAGCGGAGTGCCACAAGCCGGGGACGAATGGCTGGAAATCGACTTTGGCAAGACGACGACGATCGACACGGTGGTTCTAGAGCAGGGCGACTGGAGCGCGGACTATCCGCGCGTTTACCAGGTCCGTGTTTCCGGGATCTCGCGCGACATGAGCGCTCCGGTCGTCGCAGGCGGCACGGGCTCGGCCCTCCAGACCCTCACCATCTCGCTGACCGGCAAGATTGCGGGGCGCTACCTGTTGATCACTCAGACCGGGAGGGCCACCACCGCGTGGTGGACGGTCTCCGAGCTCTCGGTGAGCTGTACGGGGAATTGAGCGGGCTAATCACAGCCGACGCGCTCGTCGTCGAGCGCGAGGTCGTCGAACCAGACCACGAAGTTGGACGGTGGCATTTGGTAGAAGATCGCGCCGACTGCGATCGACGTGTAGTTGGACATTCTGGCGTTGCCTCGGCCACTGAACGCGAGTGACCGCACCTCGGTACCGTCGATCCAAAACTGAAAGCTCTGCTCGGGGACGCTGACGTGCCACTCGGCGCAGCGCCACGCGTCGGTGTAGCGATAGTCGTAAGGCGAGCTCGTGCAGCACGAGTCATCCGGAATGTTGAAGAGGAATTGGTGCGAGCCGTTCGAGGACTCGACCGTGTCTACGATGCGGTTCTCGGTCGTGCCCTGGAGCGCCGTGAGCGTGAGGTGGATGACGCCGCCGTTGGGCTTCGGCGCAGGTGCCTGAACTTTGTAGAAGATTCGTCCGAAGTGCGTGGCAGCAGTGGTGCCTAGCGCGCCCAGGCTCTTCTGCACGCGCGCCTGACCCGGCGCCTTCGAGTCGCTTTTCATCGACATGCCACCGCTGTGCGCCTGATCGCTGGCTAGTCCCACCCCTTCTGCGCTGCCGAAGCCGCGGAGCGCGGTCCAGCCATCGGGAATGCCTCCGACGCTGCCAGATTCGAAATCTTCGCAGAGCGCATAGCCCTTGCTGGCGCAGGCGGACCCTGGGCTCGCCCCTGCCGCGCCGGCGCTCGCTGTTTGGCCGCCGCCTGCTACGGTTCCACCTGCGCCGCTGCCGCCCCGAGCGGCTTCGCCGCCTCCGGTGCCCGAAGCGCCAGCCGTTCCCGCGCCAGCGGTTCCCCCGCTCGAGACGCCTGCTGCGTTTGCGTCGGCGAATCCCGCACCGCTGCCGGCACTGCCACCGGTGTGCAGCAATCCCCCAACGCCGCCGTTGTTCGTGGCACCGCCGCTAGCCGCGGGCGGTGCCACGCCCGAAGGCATCGGGGTGGCGTCCGCGCAAGCGGATACGAGCGCGCACGCGAGCAGAACGACTTCGAACGGCCAAGCGTGAGCGCGACTCGCCTGCTTGCTGAAGGAACCTTCGGGAAGACGACGACCTGGCGTGAAGCTCACGCTGCTGTGGTTGCGCTAGTCCCCCGTCGTTCGTCACGCGCATGTCATGGCGGAAATTTCCGGTTGCGTTGGGTGCGCCTATCATCGTTGCGGGTTATCGTGATCATCGGTCACGCGCGCACCTAGGCTGAACAATAGGCAAGGATTTCCCAGCCGGCGTTCGTCGTCGACCACCGCGATCAGCGGATTGGGGGAAAGGCTCACCACACGGGCTCGAGCCGTGAGTGCGAAGTACCGCCACAGTCGTAGCTCCGCGCGCAAGCTTGCTCCCAGCGCCAGCGACGAAAGCGACGCCTGGTCCGGTTGGAGCGGGGGCAGCGGTTGGCCCGACGACAGCGTGCGCGCCGCGCCGACCCCGATACCGAGCGCAAGGCTTCCGCGCGACCCGTGCAAAACTGCGTAGTCTGCTTCGACCGTACCAAAGCCGATGCGGTAGTCGGCGCTACCCAGCTCGGCGTCGTAGCTAGCCTCGTCGAGCGGCACATCGAAAGCGACGCCAACCGCCAGCCGGCGCGCTGGGTAGTGCAGCGCGGCGAACGAAGCGAGTGGCAGGAGATCGCCCGCGCCCCAGTTCGTGGCCAACGAGATGCCTGCGTCGACTACCCAACGCCGGCGTTGGGGCGGCGGTGGGGCTTGGCGGGGCACGGGGGGAGGTTCGCGCCGCACGGTTCGCGCCATGGCGCGCGGGACCAACCCCGCCCGCAAGAACTCGGTGGCCTGTAGCATCAGCCCCTCCACTTCGCGCTCGGTTCCGCGCAAGGTCGCGTGGCTCGAGCTGGCGCTCGACGCGCTGACTACTTCGAGCTGGAGCTGCTCGCCTGTCACGGCCAACGAGACGCGCCCGTAGGTCGACTCGTCCGCGCTGCTGCCACTGCCGCTCACAGGCGAAGGTTCGGCTACGGAGCTCGCAAACCCCGCCGCATGAAGCTCGGCGCGAAGGCGTGTGACGGCGTGCAACAGGAGTGGTGAGGTCGAGGCAGTGTCGTAGTCGAGCTCGACCGTCGGTTTTGCAGCAGCGGAGACCTCGCTCGGTGGCCCTTCTGCGGCGCGCGCGGTCGCGCCGAGCTGAGCCAACGTGCACGCGCACACGCAGCAGCGGAGAGCAGCGCGAACCAGTCGTCGGACCAGAAATGGCGAGGTGCTATCGCGGCGGACCTGACGCATCGATCGCGCTCGCCGACTCCATCAAACTCTTGGCGTGGCTGGCATACGGACCATTGGGAAAGCGCGCGCCGTACTGCTGCGCCAGGGCGAGAGCGCGCTTCCTGTCCGATTTGGCCACGAGCACCATCTTACGACCCAAAACATCACCGGCGAAGCGACCGTTCGGCGCCTCGCCGAGGTAGGTGTCGTACCAGCCGATGGCTCGAGGATCGCCACGATCTTCCGCCAAACGCCCCAGTAAGAAGGCGGCTGCGCTGGCTTCAGAGCTACCCGCGAAGCGGCTGCGCTGCTTCATGAGGGCTTGCTCGGCGAGCGCTGGATCGCCGTGGAGCCGTGCCGCGTTTGCCAACGCCCACAAGTCGTCGTGTGTGCAGCTGCTCAGGCAGGCGGAGATGCCGCGCTGCGCCGCGGCGTTGAGCACCTTGCCGAACTCACCGGCTGCAACCCACTGCGACCAGGAGCCGGCTCTTCCAGACGTGCTCGGGCTTCCGCCGCCCGTCGATTCGGCGATGTGCGGCGCCTCTGCATCGGCCTCGGGCTGCAGTGCGTGCGTGGGCTCCGGAGCCGAATCCAGCGCCGTAGGGGCCGGTGTTGCGGGCCGTACCAATGGGTCGCGATGATGAAACGAGTCGCCCGGACCGAGCTCACGACGCTGCCCTGCGCCTTCGACGATCACGTGCCCGCGTGTCACGTCCACCCGCAGCGAGCCGTCGGCGGCGCCAAAATCCACGCTAAATACGGTTCCGGTCACGCGGACCTGGAACGGCCCGGCCTGCACTAGCCAAGCGCCACGATCGGGGTGCGGGACCACGTCGAACTCCATGCGGCCGGACTCCAGCAAGAAGCTAGCGCCGCGCCGCGTGGTATCGGTGACGCGCACGCTCGTATTCGGGCGAACCATCACCACGGTGCCATCCGAAAAGTCGAGCTCGATCGGCTCCTGCTTCGCTCGGACCAAACTTGCCCCAGCGACGCCGCTTCTCGAATGATAGGACAGTGCCTCACCGCGATAGCTGCTCCCGAACTTGAATGCGCCGACCAACACCGCCATTGCTGCGGCGGCAACCAGTGCGTGTCGCCAACGGAGCGGCGGCGCCCAGCCGCTCGCGACGTTGCCCTGTTCGAGATGTTCGCGAAAATGCCGCAAAAATCGTTGTTTCGCAGCTTGCTCGTCGGCCTCGGCCGCACCACCACGGCGCGCGAGCTGCAGAAGGGCTTCGGCTTCCTGGCCATCGCTGCTCCAGGCGGCGGCGTGCTTGGCGTCCCTGGTCATTTCTCTTTCCCCTTCAGCCAGAGCTCAACGTAAGCGGCCAGCGCGGGATCTCGCTGCGCCTTGCTGATCACGCGCTCCAGTGTCGCCTTGCTGGCGCGCCAGGCGGTTGCTTGCGAAATCTTGAGGGCCGCGGCGGTCTCGTCGAGTTGCATGCCCTCGACATGCCGAGCGACGAAGATCAGGCGATCGCGCGCCGATAGCGTGTCCAGAATCGCGTACAGGGCGCGGAGTGCGCGGACCTCGTCCGGGCTGCCGTGACGAGACGGCACGTCGGGCACGGTGCCGGTAGCGGTGAGCGTTACGAGCCTTCGGACCTTGCGTTTGCGAATCTCCATGCCTGCTCGGCGGTAGGCGATGGAGATCAGGTACGAGCGGAGGTTGTTGAGCTCGTCGAGCTTGGCCGCACTCTTGACGAATTCGATGAAGACGTCGTGCAGCAGGTCTTCGATCTCTTGATCCGGGCCCAGGCTGCGCTTCAACGCGCGGCGCACGACCTGAGCATAGCGCTGCCACACGATGCCTGCTGCCCGCTCGTTGCCTTTGAGGAGGGCGGTCACGAGCGTCGCGTCGCCCACCGCATCTAGCGGCAGCTCAGCCAAATTGCCGATTGCGCCAGCCGATTCTTCGGCCGGTGGGCGGGGCAGGTGCTGGTGATTGCTCATGACTAGCGAAGGCTCGCCCGTGCAGTTGCGCGAGCGCCATTTCGCTGGGCAACCGAAAAGTTCAACGACGAGAGCGTGCGAGATTGGCTCAAGGGGGTGCGCCGATGCTTTCGACCTCGATGCCGCCGATGGCGATGGTTTGGCCGGCGTAGCCCAGGCGAAACACCATGTGCGCGACGCCAGGGGCATAGCTTTCGATGACGGAGAAGAACTCGCTCTTCTGCGACCAAGCGTCGTCGGCGTGGACCGGGAAGGTGACCGACTTCTCCCAGGGCTCCGAAGCGCGTTCGAAGACGTACTCGGTCAGGCAGTCACCGGTGTCGCCCGCCCTTTCGCAGAGGACCCAGAATGAGACGTGCAAGAGCGCTCCCGCCGCGACTGACTTCTCCACCGGCACCACGAACTGGCCCGCCCAATGGGTATCGGGAGCGACCGTCATGGTGCCGCGCCAGGCCTCGCTGAAGGGTTGATCCGTTACCGAAAACTTTTCTGCCCGGACTTGTCCGACCATGTACGAGGTGCTGAAGTCCTCCAGCGAAATCAGCGACTCGTGCGGGATGGGCGGCGCGCCGGCCGCGTCGTCGCTGCCGCCATCCGCCAAAGACCCGTCGGGTTCACCCGTGAAGCCACCGGTGCCGCCACCGAAGGTAGGCTTGCTGTCGTCACCGCCATCCGACAGCGAGCCGCCGGCTGCGGTACCGGCGAAATTAGCCAGCGAGCCCCCGGAGTTGCTGCTCGCTCCCGCTTGACCTGCGCCGATGGCCCGCGCGTTCTCGAGGCGTGCTTCTCCGCAAGAGGTCAAGCAGCCGCAGACCATCAGCAGAGCCCAGCTGCGAGCAGTGATCGCAGTGGCCAAGCGAAGCGCGCACGACTTCAGCACGGCACTGAAGCCGAGATTAGCAGCGAAACATCGTGCCGCTACCGGTCGCGCGTATTTCGAATTCGATGACCAACGGAGCGCGAGCCGCGCAACTGCCGTTCACCACGCGATGGCTCGCGCCGCTGCGTGGCATCGAGGAAAAGCATGCGTCCTTTCCAGAAGCGAAGCCCTGCATGGACCGGCGCGCTCCTAACCTTCACGCTGACGCTTGCTTGTCAGAGCGAGCAAACGCCTAGCATGCCAATGGGTGCTGCTAGCAGCGGCGCGGGCTCGACGAGCAGCGTCGTCGGTTCGGGCGGAGCGAGCTCGGCGGGTACCGGCGTCGGCGAGATTGACACCGTGCCAATCGAGGAGACGAACGCCAAAGCGATGTCTCGTCTGACGGCTGCGCAATTCCTTCACTCTGCCGCCGCCTTGCTGGGTGACGCTGCGATCGAGGGCGCCGCCGCCAAGCTCACGCTGCGCGAAGCTTGGACTGGCCCGGCCTTCAGCAACGCGGGCTTCAATCAGGCGACCGGCAAGCACGACGTGCAAGACTTCGACGACGCTGCGACGGCCATCGTCGAGCGCGTCGCGGACTGGCCGGGCTTTCACGCGCGGTGGGGCGGTTGCCAGCAAGTCGCGTGCGTTTCAACCTTTCTCCGTAACTTTCTCGAGGCAGCTTTTCGGCGTCCCGTGACTGAGGCCGACGTCAATGCCTTTCAGCCGATCCTGACGGCCAGTAGCACTGCGGCGCTCTCGTACGATGAAACCGTCAAGCTGCTCGTGCGTGCGACGCTGCAGTCGTTGGAGTTTCTCTACTTGCTCGAGAACGACATCTTGAACGACTTTCAGTTGGCGTCGCGCGTTGCCTATTTCATTACCGACGGTCCTCCCGATGCCGAGCTCTACGGCGCCGCGAAAGCAAATCGGCTTCACGACCCGACCATCCTGAGTCAGCAGGTCGACCGCCTGCTGGCAGCCGACGTCGCAAGCTTTGCGCGAGCGTTCGGGCGCGACTACTTCGAGCTGAACGCTGCGCTGCTGCGCGTCGGCGATCTTCCGACGCAGCGGAGCTTGATCGATTCTGCGCTGGACTCGTTCGCCGCGTTGCTCGAGCAGGAGCCGCCGGTCGGTGCCGTCATGACCGCGAATGCCCTCGTGGTGAACCAGGGCACCGCAACCTGGCTCGGGCTACCGAGCGCCGCGCTCAACATCTCACCGACGCCGCAGTACCCGTTCTTGGGTCTGCTGACTCACCCGGCGGTGCTGATGGCGATCAGCAACGAAGACAAGGGCTCGACGATTTCACGCGGTCTCGCGATTTCTGAGCACTTTTTATGCGTCGCGCCGCCGCCGAATCCGCCCGCCGGTATCCAGGCCAGGCAGAGCGAGTTCAACCTGCCGCCCGACGCCACCGCTCGCACCAAAGCAGAAGCACGCCTCACGAGCCCGACTTGCGTCGGTTGTCACTCCGTATTCGAGCCGTTTTCCTTCGCGCTGAACCATTGGGACGGCAGTGGGCGCTACGACGCGGATCCCCGGCTCAATGACAACGGGCCGATCGACACGGCGCTCGGCACCCTATCGTTCCAAGACTACCGCGAGTTTTTTCAGAAGCTGTCCCGAAGCGATCAGTTTCAAAACTGTGTGAGCGAGCACTTGATTCGCTACGGCTTGCGCCACACCAGCTTCACGTCCGAGCTCCGTGAGCGGGTCATGGCGCAGGCGCGGCAAGCCAGCCCCGCCGGCCTCACCTTTCAATCGCTGATCAAGGCGCTGATCATGGATCCCGTTTTCGCGACGCGCTGAGGAATTTCATCATGAGGTACCGTCACGTACTCGAGCGTAGGACGTTGCTCAGGGCCGGCGGCATTGCGGTCGCTTTGCCTTTCTTGGATGCGATGATCGAGAGCAGCGCGCATGGCGCTGCGGGTGACGCGCCGGTCGGTGTCATCAGCCTGATGCATGGTTTGGGGACTCCCGGCATGTTTCTGGATCGGGGCTTCGCGGGGCAGCTTCAGTATTACAAGCCCTTCGTGGACAGCGGAAAGCTGTCACTCTTCACCAATGTAGACATGACCGCAGCTACGGACGGAGCGGCGGCGGACGCGCAGCACCATCACGGGCAGCCCTACTTGTTCAGCGGCCACCTGACGGGGCTCAATGGCACCACCGTGCTGCCGAAAGGGCCGAGCATGCACTGGTCCATCCAGAAGCAGAGCTATCCAGCCCAGGTTCCCACGCAGTTCAAGATCATCGATTGCGGCATCTATTTTCGCCGCAACATCAACTATCAGCGCATCCGCTTGTGGGACGACATGGGGCGCAACGCGGCCGACATCCAAGACCTGGCCTCGCCCATGGATATGTTCGATGAGCTGTTCGGCGCTCTGCCGCCGGCTACCGAGCCCGCGACGGACGGCAATCGTCGCGCCGCGCGGTCCATCCTCGACTACCTGATGGCTGATTACCAGAAACTGACGGGGCCGAACTCGAGCCTGCCCCCGCGAGACATCGCGACGATCAAGAACCACCTCGAGTGGGTTAGAAATCTCGAGACTTCGGCCGCCTATTCGCTCGACAACGCCGTGACGCGGGTCGACGTGATGCGCCCCAGCCCGCCCAACTTGCCGTACAAGATCGACGGCGGCGGGGAGGATGCCGCTTACCACGTGGTAGCCACCGACTTCGAGCGAGCCTACCAGGTCATGGCCGATCTATTCGTCGCCGGCTTGCAGATGGACCTGTTTCGCTTCGGTAACCTGTCGTTCGAAGCTGGCGGTGGCCACACCTGGTTCACCGGTTCGTATGCGACGCCCGACAACGCCTCGTACGTTTTCGATGGTGCGCCACACTACAACTACCATCAAGGTTTCACGCGGAGCGCCGGCACCGTCGAACTCGCGAGCTCGTATACGCACATGGTGCACAAGAACCTGGCGATCGTGCTGGACAAGCTGAGCAAGGCGCCCGCGCCTGCCGGCGCCGGCAAGAGCCTGCTCGACACGCTGTGCGTGCTGATCGGCTCTGAAGTTGGGGAGAATCATGATGTCTCGCGCATGTTTCATGCGGTCGCGGGCGGCGACGGTCGCTTGAGGCTGGGGGCGATGTCGAATGAGCGCGTCAAGGCGATCGAGCTCTACGGCGCGATCGGCAAGGCCTACGGCCTGTCGAGTGTGGGTGACGGTCGTCAGTACGAGAAGGACTTCAGCGGGCTGCTGGCGTGACGCCCGGCGCGCTCCAGTCGCTTTTCTAGCCCTTGCGTTCTTTCTCGGCGCGCATGTCGAGCACGCGGAACAGCGCGTTGACCTGGCGCACCAGGCCTTCCTCATCGCCTTTGCCCTTGAAGACGCCGTCGAAGCCCAGCTCGGCATGGCTCGCCGCCGCTCGGTCGTCAGAGGTGTACAGGAATAGCGGGCAGGCGCGGGCCCCGCGTGCGGCTCGAAGGGAGCTGACGACCGAGTCGCCCCCGATGCCGGGCATGTGGTAGTCGATGATCACCAGCTCGCAGCTGGCGAGGTAACGCGCGTTGCCGACGGCCTGCGTGGTGGTGATGACCGAGTAGCCAGCGCTACTGAGTGCGGTTTCGATGCGGGTAAGCATCACCTCGCTGTCGTCAATTGCCAGAATTCGTCGCTGTGTCATGCCGAACATCCCTCGCTGGCACTGCGCTTCGGCGTGAGCGTGACCGTCGTTCCCCGGCCTGGCTCCGACGCCACCTTCACAGTGTATCCCAGGGCATCGAGCTCGTGACGAACGGCGTCGAGCCCGACCCCGCGCCCAGCCAATTGGTCCGGCGCGGCTCGCGTGCTCAGCCCCGGGCGGAAGATCAGCTCGTGTGCGGGCTGGTTGGCGCCCGCTCCGCCGCGGGCCAGGATCGCCGCCACTTGAAGCCCACGCCCGTCGTCTCCCACTCGAACGACGGGGCCCAGAGCCCCTGCGGTCGCGGTGATGCGGATCTGGCCCTGCGACGACTTACCGATGGCCTCGCGCTCGGCCTCGTCTTCGATGCCGTGGGCGATCGCGTTGCGCACCAGGTGAGACAAAGCGCCCGGCAGGGATCGCGCCAGCGCGGCCGGAACCGGTAGCTCACGGCCCTCGACGATCAGCTGAACGCGGTTGCCCTGTGCTACGGCCCAGCGTGGTGCGCTCTCGAGCACACCTTCGGTGAGCGCGCCGAACGGCACCGACAGCAGCTGTTCGACGATGCGCCCGAGCTCGCCGCCGCTCTCCCCCGCGTAATCGCCGAGCGCATGCAAGGCCGAGCGCGAAACCGTCACGCGATCCAGCACGGCGCTGCCCAGTGGCGATGCCGTGACCAGCACCTGGCATTCGCGGTCGAGCGCTTGCACGGCGCCAGCTAGGGAGCCTTGCAGGGTCTGCCGTAGTGACGTCGTGAGCTCGTGCCCGTCGCAGTGGGGGAGTGCGGGACGCCGGGTCCACCCGC